>DATDHG010000263.1:0-3438 GCA_036521675.1 Candidatus Dormiibacterota bacterium | reverse complement strand
CAGCCCAGGAAGATGTCCCCCGCCGCCTGCATCAGCCGCTGGCCAGCCACCACGCGCTGGCCGTGGTTCGCGTGCTGGCCCCTGCCCAGGAACCGCTCGAGGACCGACGTCTGGGCCTCCTTCACCTGCAGGAACAGCGGGTCGCGATGGTCACGGCCCATCAGGAGCAGGATGTAGCATCGCGTCCCCACGCTGCCGACTCCCACCACCTTCCGAGCGGTGTGGAGATAGCGGAACTCCTCGATGGGATGGTGCGCGTGCCCCAGCGTGCGCCGGTACGACGCCAGATGCCGCTTGACGAATGCAGCGGTGTCCTCCCACTCTGAGCCGGGCACGAGCAGATCCTCGACCGGCACGATCAGAGGCGGGTCGGCGAGGATACGCAGCTCGCCGCCGACGTTGCCGGCGCGCTTGGAGAACACGCGGACGCTGTCCCGAGCTCGCGCTTGCGCCACGCTGCGCTCCGTCGTCCGGGCCTCCTCCTCGGTGAGGCCCGCCCTGCGCACCTCCGCGCGGATCCCGTCGAGAAGCCGGCGGACGTCCACGTAGTCGTACCAGGCGTCGAGGGTCCTCATCCCGGCGCCCCGACGCAGCTGGAGTCGGTACTCGCGGACCCCGGCCATGACGATCGCGCGCCGATCGGCCGGGCCGAATCCGCGGTCGCGTCCGCCGATCTCGAAGCTCGCGGCGAGGCGCTTCACGTCCCACTCCCACGGGCCGGGTAGCGTCTCGTCGAAGTCGTTGATGTCGAACAGCATCTGCCGTTCGGGCGAGCCGAACAGGCCGAAGTTCGACAGGTGGGCGTCACCGCAGAGCTGTACTGTGACCCCGGATCGGGGAGTGGCGGCGAGGTCCGCTGCCATGATCAGCGCGGCGCCCCGATAGAAGGTGAAGGGCGAGACCAGCATCCTCCCGTAGCGGATCGGGACGAGCTCGGGCACCCGCGTCCGCGCCTGCCCCTCCAGCAGCGCGACCGGGTCGGGTCGATCCACCGCGGGTTCCCATCGTTTGTGGCTCGACCTGGGAGCGTCTGCCCGCGCGGCGGTCCCCCGCGCTACGCGCTCCTCAGGCGTGAGGTGCGCTCGCCTCCAGGCCGCCGCAAACGCCGAGGCCGGCCGCGCCGCCAGAGTACGCTCCGAGCTGGCGACGCTCCTCTTGATCGGAGATGACTCCCGGCTCATCCCTCTCCCTCTCCACAATCGGTGCGGCCGATCGGCTGGGATCAAGCCGCGTGCGTTGGGCGAGGATAGACGCTTGGTCGCGGGCGATGCACCCGCTGGGCACTGGCCGGAGCACTCAGCCGCCTACCATGGGAGCGGACCTGTCGACCACCGTTTCGAGGTTCGCGCCGTGACTGCAGTCCAGGCCTTCACGTCGTTGCCGGCGGTCGATCCCGTGCCGTGGGCGCGCAGTCAGATGGCGTTCACGCTGGGGGTGCACATCATCCTCGTGCCACTGGGGGTGGCCTGGGCGTTCATGATGCTGGTGGCCAACCACCGCGCCATCCGTCGCAATGATACGCATGCACTGCGCCTGGCGCAGAGGTGGTCGAAGGTCATGGCGGTGACGTTTGCCGTCGGCGCCATCACCGGCACGGTGTTGACGTTCGAGTTTGGGCTTCTGTGGCCGCGGTTCATGGGCCGGTTCGGCGGCCCCTACGGCATCCCCTTTGCCATCGAGGGCATCTTCTTCTTCGTGGAGGCGATCTTCACGCCATCTACATGTACGGATGGCGGCGCATGGCCCCATGGCCGCATTTCTGGTCAGGCGTGCCGATCGTGATCTCGGGCATCGGTGGCACCTTCTCCGTCGTCGCCGCCAACGCCTGGATGAACACACCTGCCGGGTTCACGCTTGACAACGCAGGGAAGGTGGTCGACGTCGATCCTTGGGGGGTGATCTTCAACCGGGCGACCAGCGGCGTCTGGGTCACCTTCGTCGCCATCGTCGGCGTCTACGCGGCGGTGATCACCGCGACCGTGCTGGTGCTGCGGGCCATGGCGCGGCGCTGGCGCGACGAGGAGATCGACGAATCCGATGTGCCCTACGGGCCCCGCGAGCCGCTGCGCGGACCCGCGGCGGTCACGAACGCGGGCTCGTGACGGTCTCCTCAGCTGGCGAGGATCTTGGCCTTCTCGGCGGCGAACTCCTCGTCGGAAAGGATGCCGGCCTTGTTGAGGTCGGCGAGCTTGGTCAGCTGCTCCACTTTGGAGTCCATCGCGTCAGTCGCGGCGGGCGGCGGGGCCGGTGGCGCAGCGGCGACGGGCGCCGGCTGAGCCTGGGCGGCCGCTGCCTGCTGAGCCTGGGCTGCGCCGGCCTGGGCGGACTTGTTGGCGACATGGGAGATCGCGGCCGTCCCTACAACCGCCCTTCGAAGGCCTCGTCTCATCTTGGGCTCCTCTCGCTGGATCCACCGGGGGAGAGCCAGTATGGCGCAACCCATCCCGCCGCTGGCGGCGGAAGCGGCGGCTGAGCCCAGGCCCGGCCGGTGAGGGTGGGCTCGAGGGTCAGTGGCACCCGTCCGCGCTGGGTACCCGGGCGTCAGGCTGAGGCGGCGAAGAGGGCCTCGCCGCGCGCGATGTGGAAGGAGGCGCCGACCGAGCGGTAAAAGTCGAGCGCTCTGTGAAGCTCGGTCTCGCCCTCGCTACGCCGACCGGCCTTGATCAGCTCTTCGGCCGCGCACAGGCGGGCCTCGGCCTCGATGGTCGGCGCGCCGAACCCAGCGTAGAGGTCGGCTGCCCGGCTGAGTTCTCCGCGGGCGCCCGCGACGGCCGCCTCCTTCCACGGTGTGTCGGGCGCGCCTTCCAAGACCTCGAGCAGCTGCTGCCGAACGCCGAGTCGCCGCGCGACGTAATTGATCTGGCTCAGGGAGATCGCGGCCTTGTGGTTACCGCGGGCGGCTTCGAAGGCCTCGGCCGCGAGCACCTTCCCGTCGTCGATCCTGCCGAGCATCCCATAGCCGTGGGCCGCCGCGGCCAGCGCGGGCAGCATCGACTGCGCGTCTGCGATGCGTCGGCCCAGCTCGGCGGCGCGCTGCCA
Source organism: Candidatus Dormiibacterota bacterium (assembly GCA_036521675.1). GTDB lineage: Bacteria > Chloroflexota > Dormibacteria > Aeolococcales > Aeolococcaceae > DATDHG01. The sequence continues at coordinate 399 of DATDHG010000263.1, read as the reverse complement.
GTCGGCGACGGCGCCCTCGGCGTCGCCACGGGCAGCCCGGATCGAGGCGCGGACGCCGCGGACGGCGCTTTCCAGGTAATGCGGCGACGCCTCGCACTCGATGATGAACTCGTCCGCTGCCACGGCGGCCTCGTCCCAGTGTCCCAGCGCCCACCTTGTCCATATGCGGTCGCCGCGGACGAAGCGAGCACTGGCGAGGTCGCCGAAACGTTCCGCCGTCCGGTACGCCTCGTCGAAGAGCTCGTCCTCGCGCCGTAGGTCGCCGCGGAAGAAGGCTTCAACGGCCAGGTTGGTGAGAATCGTGGAGGCCTCGGGGGAGTTCGCCGACACCGCGATCTCCAACGCCCGCTCGAGGTGGTGCCGGCTCGCCGACCCGCCGTCCATTTCCGCCACCCCGAT
>DATDHG010000262.1:0-8485 GCA_036521675.1 Candidatus Dormiibacterota bacterium | reverse complement strand
GTCTGGGACGCGGACCACCTCTGGTTCAGCAGCAGCGTGGGCTCCCGAAAGATCCGCAACCTGCGCGCCGACCCGCGCTGCGTGGCGACCACGGAGAACCCCGCCGAGCCGGTGGTGCTCGAGGGGATCGCCGAGATCGTCACGGAGCCAGCGGCTCTGGACAGGATGCTGGCCCGCGAGAACGCCAAGTACGCCACCGACTACGGCATCGAGATGCTCGATCCCGCCGTCAACGCCACCGTCCGCATCCGGCCGCGCTGGGCCTTCGGGCTGGCGTCGGCGAACTTCACGGGGTCGCCGACGCGCTGGGCGTTCGACGGGCGGTGATCGCCGGATCAACCAGCCCCTCACCGCGCTCCCTAGACTCAGGGCGATGACCGGTGGCGCCATCCCCGCCCCCGACCCCTTGGAGCGCGCCCTCAGCCACCGCGCCCCCAACCGCGCCGCCGCGGTGCGTCCGCGGCCGGTGTGGCACGACCGCGTGCTCACATACAGCGCCAGCTACACAGTCGACGTCACCCACCGCTGCGCCAAGCGGTGCGGCTACTGCGAGTACCGCAGCGACGGGGGCGGCCTGATCCCGTGGGAGACCATCGACGCCCAGCTCGACGAGGCGGCGCGGTTGGGGGTGCGCGAGGTGCTGGTCATGTCCGGCGAGCAGCCCTGGCTGCTGCCCGGCGTGGGAGTGGGCGGCGAGGCGGATTTCGTCGCGCGGGTGGCCGAGATATGCGGCCAGGCGCTGCGCCGCGGGCTGCTCCCCCACAGCAACGTGGGCCTGCTGAAGTACGCGTCGCTGGCGGCGCTCAAGCCCGTGAACGCCTCGATGGGGCTCATGCTCGAATCCGGGACCGACGCGCTGCGCGCTCACGCCTTCGGTGGCGGCAAGCGGGTCGCCGAGCGGCTGCGCCATCTGGAGGACGCCGGGCGGCTGCGCATCCCCTTCACCACGGGCCTCCTCGTGGGCATCGGCGAGAGCGCTGCCGACCGCGAGCACGGTTTGCGCCTGATCGCCGGTGTTGCCGCCACGTATGGCCATATCCAGGAGGTCATCATCCAGAACTTCGTGCCCAAGGCGGGCACGCCGATGGCCGGTCATCCGGCCTGCGACCCGACCACCATGGCGGCGACCGTGCGGCTGGCCCGGGAGATCCTGCCCGCCGCCGTGGTCATCCAGGTGCCGCCCAACCTGCTCGACGGCGGCTTCGAGCCCCTGGTCGCCGCCGGCGCCCGTGACCTGGGCGGGGTCAGCGCCAACGGCGACAGCGTCTCGCCGGACAAGCCCTGGGAGCCGGTGGCCCGGATCCGCGCGCGGGCGCGCCACATCGGCTTCGCCCTCGAGGAGCGGCTGCCCGTCTATCCGGAGGTCGACGCCGACCTGCAGCCGGCTGCGGACGCGCTGCGCGCCACGCTCGTCGGTGACGAGGTCACCTACGTGATCTGCCGCAACGTCAACATCAGCAACGTCTGCGTGGGTTCCTGCAGCTTCTGCGGGTTCATGCGACGCACCCACGAGGCGGCCGGCGCCTGGCACCACGACGAGGCGACGGTCATGGCCAAGATCGAGAACGCGGTTGAGCGCGGGGCCACCGAGGTGTGCATGCAGAGCGGCCTGCAGCCGGCGCTGGATCTGGCCTACTTCGAGGGCTTGTTCACCCGTCTGAAGGCGCGCTGGCCGTCGCTCCATCTTCACGCGCTGAGCCCCGAGGAGATCCGCTACATCGCGCAGCTCGAGAACCGCCCGCCCGCGTATGTCATCGAGCGACTGCGCGACGCCGGGCTGGGCACCCTGCCGGGCACCGCCGCGGAGATCCTCGTCGAGGAGGTGCGCCGGGTCATCTGCCCCGAGAAGCTGACCACCCAGGAATGGGTCGACATCGTCCGCGCCGCTCATCGCCTGGGAGTGCGCACCACGAGCACGGTGATGTTCGGCCACGTCGAGTCCTGGCGCCACCGCATCGAGCACCTGCGCGTCATCCGCGATCTGCAACGCGAGACCGGCGGCTTCACCGAGTTCGTGCTGCTCCCCTTCCAGGTGGAGCGCAACCGGCTGGGCCGGCACTACGGCATCACCGCCAGCCCGTCGCTCGCCGAGGTGCTCCGGTACACGGCGGTCGCCCGTCTCTACTTCGGCGCCGACCTGCCCAACATCCAGTCGTCCTGGGTGAAGCTGGGTCCGGACGGGGTCGCCGAGACGCTGCGCTGGGGGGCCAACGACTTCGGCGGCACCCTGATGGAGGAGTCGATCTCGCGTGCCAGCGGGGCCGACCACGGCCAGAACCTGGAGCCCCAGGAGATCGAGGACTGGATCCGCCGCGCGGGGCGGACGCCTCGCGAGCGCACCACCCTCTACGGGCGCGTCGAGCGGCGGCCGCGCGAGGACGGAGTTGAACCGCGGCGGCCGCTGCTGTCGATCCGGATGGCCGGCTGACTCGCTGCCGCGCCGGCCCGGCAGCCGGGACTCACGCCAGGGCGGGGGCGCCCAGCCAGAGCACCGCGAGCGGGGGGAGGGTCAGCTCCGCCGAGCAGGGCTGGCCGTTCCACGGCACCGCCGCCGCCTCGACCCCGCCGAGGTTGCCCACCCCGCTGCCGCCGTAGTCGCCGGCGTCGGTGTTGAGCAGCTCCGGCCACCGCCCCGCGAGCGGCAGCCCGACGCGGAAACCGTGATGCACCACCGGCGCCAGGTTGGCCACGCAGGCGACGCCGGGCCGGCCGCTCGCATCCGCGCGATAGAAGCTGATCACGTTCTGGTCAGCATTGCCCGCATCGATCCAGCGGAAGCCGTCCGGGCTGCCGTCACGCTCCCAGAGAGCCGGTTCGGCCCCATAGCGGCGATTGAGATCGGCGATCAGCCGCTGCACCCCGGCGCTGCCGGGGTCCTCGAGGAGCTGCCAGTCGAGTTCGGAGTCCTCCGACCACTCGCGTTCCTGGGCCAGCTCGCCCCCCATGAAGAGCAGCTTCTTGCCGGGATGGGCCCACATCCAGGCGTAGAGGGCGCGCAGGTTGGCCAGCTTCTGCCAGCGGTCCCCGGGCATCTTCGTGTAGAGCGATCCCTTGCCGTGGACCACCTCGTCGTGCGAGAGGGGCAGAACGAAATGCTCCGACCACGCGTACCACAGCCCGAAGGACAGCTGGTGGTGGTGATAGCGGCGGAAGACGGGGTCGTTGGAGAAGTAGTCGAGAGTGTCGTGCATCCAGCCCATGTTCCACTTGAGCGAGAAGCCCAGCCCACCCCCCGCGGCCGTTCGCGTGACCCCCGGCCAGGCAGTCGACTCCTCGGCGACGGTCAGCGAGCCGCGATGGTCGACACGAAGTGATTCAGTCACCTCACGCAGGAACTCCATGGCCTCGAGGTTCTCGCGTCCGCCATACCGGTTGGGTAGCCATTCCCCCTGGCGGCGGGAGTAGTCGAGATAGAGCATGGCGGCGACGGCGTCGACGCGCAGACCGTCGACGTGGAACTCGTCACACCAGTACCGCGCGTTGCTGGTGAGGAAGTTGCGTACCTCGCCGCGGCCGAAGTTGAAGACGAGCGTGCCCCAATCGGGCTGTTCGCCGCGGCGCGGATCGACGTGCTCGTAGAGGGCGGTCCCGTCGAAGCGCGCGAGCGCCCATTCGTCGCGCGGGAAGTGGGCCGGCACCCAGTCGATCAACAGGCCGATATCGCGGGCGTGCAGGGCGTCGACCATGGCGCGCAGCTCGTCGGGGCTGCCGTACCGGGCGGTGGGCGCGAAGTAGCCGGTGACCTGGTAGCCCCACGACCCCGTGTAGGGGTGTTCGGCGATCGGCATCAGCTCGACATGGGTGAAGCCCAGGGCGACGACGTAGTCACCCAGCTGCTCGGCGGCCTCTGTGTAGGTGAGCACGCGACCACCGGGGCCGCGCCGCCAAGAGCCCAGGTGGACCTCGTAGATGGCCACCGGCCGCTCCTCCCAGCGCGCGGCAGCGCGCCGCGTCATCCAGGTGGCGTCCTGCCAGGTATGGCTGCTGGCCGTCACCACGCTGGCGGTGTCCGGCGGGGCCTCGGCGGCCAGCGCCAGCGGGTCGGCCTTGAGCACGTGCGTTCCGTCCGCCCGGGTGACGTCGAACTTGTAGCGCGCCCCCGGACCGACGCCGGGGACGAACAGCTCCCATACCCCGCTGGGGCCGAGCGTGCGCATCGGATGGAGGCGGTCGTCCCAGCCGCCCATGTCGCCGACGACCCGCACCCCGCGCGCGTTGGGCGCCCAGACGGCGAAGGCGGTCCCGGCCACGTCCTGGTGGGTCAGCGGGCGCGCCCCCAGGCGCGTCCACAGCCGGTGGTGCTGCCCCTGGCCGATCAGGTGGAGGTCGAGCTCGCCCAGCGTGGGCAGGAAGCGATAGGGGTCGTCGACCTCCCAGGTCTGTTGCCCGTCGTGCATGCGCAGCCGGTAGGCGGCTGGTGGCGACGGCAGCCGGGCCGCGTAGAGGCCGCGCGGGTCGACCCGCTCCATCGGGGTGACGGTGGCGCCGTCCACCACCCACGCGCCGGTCGCCCGGGGGTGGAACGCGCGCACCACAGCCCCGCTGTCGAGCGGATGGATGCCCAGCAGGGAGTGGGGGTCATGGTGCTCGCCGGCGAGCAGCCGGCTGACGGCGTCGGCGACGGCGGGACTGCCGGGCGGGGTGATCACCGCGCGGCCACGGCCGCGGGGCCGGCGGCCAGCAGGGAACGCAATGGGATGCTCAGCCAGTCGGGGCGGTGGCCGAGCTCGTACCCCACCTCGTAGATGCCCTTGCGCAGCTCGAAGGCGCGGATCATCACGCGCACTCCGTCCCCGCTCGGGAGCAGGCCGCTGCCCGCGACCGCGGCCGTGTACGCAGCCCAGAAGGCGTCGCGGTTCGCGGCCACCCAGGCGTCGCCCTGCTCCTGCAGGACCTCGCTGACCTGCTCGTCCGGCGGCGTGCGCTCACGCAGCTCAACGGCGGCGGCGTAGTGGAAGGACCGCAGCATCCCGGCGACGTCGCTGAGCGGTGAGGAGTGGGCCCGGCGCTCGACCAGCGGACGGCGGGGTTCGCCCTCGAAGTCCAGGACCGTCCAGCCCTCGTCAGTACGCAGCAGCTGACTCAGGTGGTAGTCGCCGTGGACGCGAATGGCCATGCCCCCGTCAGGCAGGTCGCGCAGTGCCGCGAACGTCGCGGCGATCGCGTCGCGTCGTGCGCGCAACCCGTCCAGCTGGGGCTCAGGCCGGCCCAGGAGGCGGTCCAGGTCGACGGTCATCTCGGCCGCCCAGCGCTCGAGCAGATCGCGACCTGCCGGGAACGCGCGCAGCGCGGCGGGCAGGTTGTGGTCGAGCATGGCCAGATGCAGGGCGGCGGTGAGCGCGCCGATGCGGATCGCCTCGGGGGTGAACGTCGCCCCCTTGATGGCCGCCTCCTCCCGACCGGCGTGCTCATCCTGTGCCTCCTCCGCATCGGCGTAGTGCACCCTCAGAGAGGTGAGCGCCAGCGCCCACCCCTCAGTCCCGCCACCGAGGTAGGACTGGATGAGCGCCAGCAGGATGGGCGTCCCGTCGTGCCCGAGGTACTCCACGGTGCCGAGCGGCGCCGCGACCCTCTCGAAGCCGGCGGAGAGCAGCGCTGTGGTCATCTCCACCTCGGGCGAGACGCCGCGCACCACGTGGCGCAGGCACTTGAGCATCTCTGTATCGCCGCGAACGGCAGCGGAATTGCTCTGCTCTCTGGCGAGCGGGCGGATCGCGGTTCCACCGTCCGGCTGCGCGCCGGCGGTCGGGGGGCGCAGCCGGCGCATGCGCACGTCGCCGGCTTTGCCGTGGTGGACCTCACCGGCAGCGATCGCCCGCCAGACCTCCTCAAGGGCGCCGGGGTCGGCGAGGGCATCGTAGACGGCGACCGTGTCGGAGTCCTCGCCGTCGAGCAGGACCAGGCGCGGATCGTCAGCGCCGGTCACGGCCGCATCGGTCAGGCGGCGGCTCACCAGGGGGAGGTGGTAGAGCTCATCATCGCCGACGAAATACCGGACGGCCACAAGCAGGATGCAGAGGCCGAGATCGCCCTCACGCAGCGGGATGGCGTCGACAACGGCGACGCCGGTGACGTCGCGGCCGCGACCGCCGAACCAGCGCTGCCGCCGCAGGAAGGCTTCCAAGTGGCGGCGGGCGTCCTCCTGCCGCCATCGCTCCAGCAGCGGGGCGGCAGTCACCGGCTGACCTCCTGCGCGGGTTCGAGAGCGAACCAGTAGAAACCGTGGGGCGCGAGTGTGAGGAAGTAGGGAAGCTCGCCGACCGGCGGGAAGCGCACCTTGCCGACCAGCTCCACCGGAACAAACCCAGCGAAGCGGCGCAGGTCGAGCTCGCACGGCTGCGCGAAGCGGCTCAGGTTGTTGACACAGAGGACCACATCATCGTAGCCAGGGGCCGCGGCTGAGGTAGCCCCGTCGGTGACTTTCAGGATGCGCAGGAACGCGAACACAGAGGGATTGCTGGCCTCCAGGGTCGCGAAGGCGCCTTCACCGAAGACGGGGTGGCGGCGCCGCACTGCGATGAAGCGGCGCAGCCACTGCAGGAGGGACGACTGGTTGCGCTGCTGCGCCTCCAGGTTGCACGAGGCGTACCCGTATACCGGATCCATCAGCGGGGGCAGATAGAGCTGAGCGAAATCGGCCCGGCTGAAGCCGCCGTTGCGGTCGGCGCTCCACTGCATGGGGGTGCGCACCCCGTCGCGGTCCCCGAGATAGATGTTGTCGCCCATGCCGAGCTCGTCGCCGTAGTAGAGGATCGGGGTGCCCGGCAGCGAGAGCAGCAGCCCGTAGAACAGCTCCATCTGGCGCCGGCCGTTGTTGAGCAGCGGGGCCAGGCGCCGGCGGATACCCAGGTTGATCTTCATGCGCGGGTCCATCGCGTACTCGGCGTACATATAGTCCCGCTCCTCGTCGGTGACCATCTCCAGGGTCAGCTCGTCGTGGTTGCGGAGAAAGATACCCCACTGCCCCTGGGTGGGGATGGCCGGCGTCCGCCCGAGAATCTCGGTGATGGGGTAGCGCTGCTCGCGGCGCAGAGCCATGTACATGCGCGGCATCAACGGGAAGTTGAAGCACATGTGGCACTCGGGCGCAGCTTCGGTACCGAAGTAGTCGGTCACGTCCTCCGGCCACTGGTTGGCCTCGGCGAGCAGCACCTTGCCGGGGCCGTACTCGGCGTCCACGGTGGCGCGCAGCTCAGCGAGGAACTGATGGGTCTCGGGGAGATTCTCGCAGTTGGTGCCCTCGCGCTCGAAGAGATACGGGACCGCATCGAGGCGGAAGCCGTCGAGGCCCACGTCCAGCCAGAAGCGGACGACGTCGGTCATCGCGCTGCGGACTTCGGGGTTGTCGTAGTTGAGGTCGGGTTGATGGGAGAAGAAGCGATGCCAGAAGAACGCCTGTGCCTGCTCGTCCCACGACCAGTTCGAGATCTCGGTGTCGACGAAGATGATGCGCGCGTCACGATAGGGAGTGGGGCTGTCCGACCACACGTACCAATCCCGCTTGGGTGATAGCGGGGACGAGCGCGCCTCCACGAACCAGGGGTGCTGATCGCTGGTGTGATTCATCACCAGGTCCATGATCACGCGCAGTCCCCGAGCGTGAGCCTGGGCGATCAGCTCGCGGACGTCGTCGGTGTCCCCGTACTCGGGGAGCAGCGAGTAGTAGTCGGAGATGTCGTAGCCCCCGTCGCGCAGCGGTGACCTGCAGAGGGGTAGCAGCCAGATGCAGTCGACGCCCAGCCACTGCAGATAGTCGAGCTTGTCGATGAGCCCGCGCACGTCGCCGGTCCCGTCGGCGTCGCTGTCATAGAAGCCGCGCACCAGGAGCTCGTAGAAGACGGCGCGCTTGTACCACTGCGGGTCGTGATGGAGGCGCTGGTGGGCGGCGGGGGGAAGGGTGGTGCGGTCGACGGCGGTCATCGGCGTCGCAGATGGAGCACGTGCGCGGGCTGGACGGCGGGATCGAGCCGCACGTAGTTGCGCGGCCCGGTCCAGACGTAGGTGGTGTCGGTGAGCTCGTCGTGGGCCTCGTAGGTGGCCTCCCAGGGGATCCCCAGCGCGGCCAGGTCGAGGTTGGTCATCCCCTCGTGGGGGTACACCGGGTCGAGGTTGGCCAGCACCAGGAGCACGTCCTCGCGAACGTCATCCATGCGGCTGACCGCCAGCAGCTGGTCGCCGTCGACATGGTGGAACCGCAGGGTGCGCAGCTGCCAGAGCGCGTCGCGGTGGCGGCGGCGGATCTCGTTGAGCCGGGTGAGCAGCGGTGCGATCGAGGTCGGCGCAAGATAATTCCTGGGCCGGTATTGGTATTTCTCCGAGTCGAGGTACTCCTCCGACCCTGCGCGCAGGGCCACGTTCTCGCAGAGCTCGTAGCCAGAGTAAATCCCCCAGCTCGGGCAGGTCAGAGCGGCCAGCACGGCCCGGACCCGGAAGGCGGGTGGGCCCCCCCGCTGCAGGTACTCGTTGAGGATGTCGGGCGTGTTGA
>DATDHG010000261.1:0-11000 GCA_036521675.1 Candidatus Dormiibacterota bacterium | reverse complement strand
GGCGGCCACTCGCCGCCGCGTCGCCGGCCGCGGACTCCTCGCGCTGGCTGCTGCGCTCGCGGTCGCGGTGGCCGGGACTGGGGTTGCCGTGTGGCGGCTGCCCCGCTCCCAGTCGCCTGGCGCCACCACCGCCGTGCCTGCCCGCGCCCTGAGTGTGCCGCCGGGTGGCGCCCTCGCATCGGCGGTGCTGCCCATGCCGCGCCAGCCACCCAGCGTCGTCTACGACGCGGCCCATGACCAGGCGCTGCTCTTCGGCGGGCTTGGCCAGACGGGATCAACCTGGCTGTGGGCGCATGGCGCCTGGACCGCTCCGCAGCCCCACGGTGCACCGCCCGACCGCAGCGGTGCGGCGGCGGCCTACGATCCGCTCGCGCAGCGCGTGCTGGTCTTCGGCGGGCGCCAGTCGGATGGAACCACCCCCGGCGACACCTGGGCGTGGGACGGCAGGTCGTGGTCACGACTGATCGGCACCGGCGTGGGTCCGGCCGGGGCGGCGGGCGCCGGGATGGCCTACGACGAGGCGGACAGGGTGATGGTCCTCGTCACCGCCGGCGCGGACCCGGTTGCTTCAGCGCAGACCTGGACGTTGGCAGGCGCGCGGTGGGTGGCCCAGAGCGCCGGCGAGCTGCCCGTAGGGCCGAGCCCGACGATGGCGTTCGACCCTCAGACCCGCACCGTGCTCCTTGTCACCGCCGGTTCGGTCCCGGGCGGCGCGGCGCGAACCTGGAGCTGGGACGGGGCCGTTGGTCGCTGGCGCGAGCTCCATCCTGCCTCGGAGCCCCCCGGTGCGGGCACCGGGTTCCTGACGCCTGACCCGCTCTCGGGCCGGCTCCTGCTCGTCACGCCCTCGTCGAGCCGGGCGGTGCTCGCGCTCCAGACCTGGGCCTGGGATGGGCGCACCTGGTCGCGGCTGCAACCTGCGACCAACCCGAGATTCGCCGTGGGTCTGGTCACCGACCGCCGCGACGGTGTCGTCGTCTGTTTCGGGTTCTCGCGCCCGGGTGTCCCGGGGACGGTCGACGCCGCCTGGGCCTGGACGGGGAAGACCTGGGTGGAGCTCGCGGCCGCCCCGATTCCGCGCTTCACCGAGACGATCGCCTCGCCGCCGCCGCGGGTGCAGGCCTGGCTGGCGTACAACCCGGCCGACGACCGCCTCGTCCTGTTGGGGGGGATGGGCGAGTCTGGGGAGCAGCTGCACGACACCTGGCTCTGGGACGGCAGCAGCTGGGCAGAGGCATCCGGCGCCGGCGGGCCGCCTGCCGGAGGTCCCATGGCGTTCGACCCGGTCAGCCGGGCCGTCATCCTCGTCACCGACGCCGTCGGTCTCCGCGCGCTGCCGCGGCCCCAGACCTGGAGTTGGAACGGGGTGACCTGGCGGCGCCTCGCGCCCGCGCGGGAGATCCCGTCCGCCCTGGCCGTCATCGCGCTCGAGCAGGATCCGGCGGCCGGCCAGGTGGTCGCGATCGCCCTCTGCTGCGTCGGACCCGACGGCCGTCCCGGTCCAGGACCCCGCCTCCAGACGTGGACCTGGGACGGTGCGACCTGGACCCCCGCCCATCCCTCCACCGAGCTCTCGGGTGGCGGGCAGATGGAGATGGCCTACGACGCCACGACCCGGCGGCTCATCGCCGTCGTCGGGGGCGGGTCGGGCAGGCTCACAGCGACGTGGGCGTGGGATGGCTCGACGTGGACCCAGCTCCACCCCACCCCACCCTCCGTCGATGAATCCTCGACGATCACGATGGCGGCGGACCCCTCGACGGGTTCGATCGTCATCCTCAAGGCCGTCCCTCCCGCCTCGGTCGCGGTCTCCCGGCAGCAGCCGATGGCGATCTGGACCGGCGCCACCTGGACGGCGATCAGCAGCCCCGAACCCTCGCCGCAGGTCGACACCACCACGCACGCCACGCAGCCCTTCTTCGAGCCGCACCTCGGCCGGCTGATCGTGCTCGGTAGTCCTGAGCACGATTTCTCCCGGGCCTGGATGTGGACGGGGCGCAGCTGGCTGGAGCTCGACGCCCCCCACCTCTGAGGCGTCGACGGTCCCTACTCGAAGGGGCGGCAGTGCTTGCAGGCGCGGTAGCCGGCGGCCCGGGCGGCGTCAGTCGAGGCGAACTCCACGAGGTGTCGCGGCGCAGTCCGCCGTGCGTGGTGGCAGCTGGGCAGGCAGCTGATCCGGGTGGTGTCGCTGCCCAGCAGCCGGACACCGCGCGCCGCCAGCCGCTCCAGCTCGGCGGGCTCCAGCCCTTCGTGGCGCAGCAGGCGGCGTTTCACGTCGGGGCCGCCGAGCCCGTACTCGCCGATCCGGCCGTCGTTGCGCACCACGCGGTGGCAGGGGATGAGCAGCGGAATCGGATTCTGCGCCATGGCCGATCCCACCGCGCGCACGGCCCGCTCCCGGTGGATCTCCCGCGCCACCCAGGAGTAACTGCGCACCTCGCCGCGCGGGATGTGGCGCGCCGCGGTGAGCGCCTCGCGGTGGAAGTCGCCCACGCCGCGCAGGTCGACGTCGAAGCCCGTGGTGCGCCCCGCCTCCAGCGCCCGCAGCGCGGCCGCCGGCACCTTGCCGCGGCGCACCGGGCGACCGAAGTGGCGCCAGAAGTCCGCCTCGAAGGTGTCGGGATCGGGGGCGACATCGACGTGGCTGACCCCCCGCGGGTTGGAGGCGACGTAGACGACGCCCACCGGCTCCAGCTCGGTCGCCGTGTAGGTGTCGAAGATGCCCACCCGCTCCAGCACGCTGAAGCTGAGCGTCGGCGGGGCGGCGACGCGCAGGTCGCGAACGTTGACGGGTCCCATCAGGACACCTCCTCGAGTGTTAGTCCCTGCGCGCGAAGCACCTCGGCGAGGGTGCGCAGGCCGCGGTGGACCTGCGCCTTGACGGTTCCAACGGGCGCACCGAGCGCCTGCGCGATCTCGGCATAGCCGAGGCCGGCCACGTGGCGGAGCACGATGGCCTCGCGATGCGCGGCCGGCAGCGTGGCCAGGGCCGCGCTCAACTGCCCACGCTGCTCGCTGCGCTCGGCCCAGGCCTCGGGGCCGCGAGGCGGGTCGGCAGCGTGGGCACGGGCGTCGTCGAAGGCCACCACCCGCGGCCGCCGACCCGCGTCGCGGGCGCGGTTGCGCGCCAGGTTGACGACAATCGTGCACAGCCAGGCGCGCGGCCTGAGTTCGCGGATGCGCTGCGCCTCCCAGCCGAGCAGGGAGCGGTGCGCGCGCACAAAGGTCTCCTGGGCGAGATCCTCGGCGTCGTGCCAGCCGCCGCTGCAGCGCAGGGCGGTGGCGAACACGGCGTCCTGGTGGGTCCGCACCAGCGTCGGGAAGGCGGTCTCCAGGTCCTCGGCGAGCAGCGCGCAGAGCTCATCGGTCATCACTGCACAGAACCCTGCATGGCCCGCAAGCGTTGCACGGCGCCGGACTTGCCGGTGGGCGCGGTGGTCCCTATGAGATCAGGCGGTGGCTCCGGCACGGGTGCCGGCGCCCGCCTCGAGACGCTCGAGACCAAGTCGCCGGTGCAGCCGGCGCAGCGGCCGGGGCGCCCACCAGTTCCAGCGCCCCAGCAGGGCCATCAGCGCCGGCACCAGCAGGGCGCGCACGATGGTGGCGTCGATCAGCACGGCCAGGGCGGTGCCCACCCCGACCTCCTTGATGAAAACGATGCTGGAGCTGGCGAAGGCCCCGATGGCGATGCAGAACAGGAATGCCGCGGCAGTGATCACCCGGCCCGTCCGCTGCATCCCAAGGGCGACCGCCTCGGGCGTGGACAGACCGGCGTCGTGCTCCTCCTTGATGCGGCCGAGCAGGAACACGCCATAGTCGGTGCTGAGCCCGAAGGCGATCGCAAACAGCAGGATCGGTTGCGTTGATTCCAGCGCTCCCTGGGATTCGTACTGGAGCAGCCCGGTGAAGCGGCCGTCCTGGAAGATCAAGATCAGCAGCCCGAACGCGGCACTCAGCGACAGTGCGTTCATGAGCACCGACTTGAACGGCAGCAGCAGTGAACCGGTCATCACGAAGAGGATGACTATGGTTGTCAGGCACACCCAGAGAATTGCGCCCGGTAGATGACTCCGGAGGCTCGACTGCAGGTCCTTGAAATACGCTGCGTAGCCGGTGACGAGCACTGAATACGGGCTCGATACGTTGCGGACAGCAGTGACGAGACCCTGGGAAGCCTGAGAGAGGGGTGGCTGCGTGCTGATCACATCGACAGCCCACGTGTCGTTGCCGGCGTACCGAGGCGGGGTTACAGCACGCACGTTGGGCAGACCGCGGAGGCGCTGCACGTAGGCGTCGAGTGAGCTGCGGGCAGCACTGACGTCGGGAGCCCGGATGACCGCGGTGAGTGGATTGCTGGTATCGGTGGGAAACTCGTGGCGGAGCGCGTCGTCGACCTGCCGCGCGCTGGTGTTGTGGGGCAGCACGCTGGCGTCGACCGAGGTGAAGGTGATGCGCAGGAACGGTGTCCCCATGACGATGAGGAGAGTGCCGGTGGCAAGGGCGACCACCACCGGTCGCCGCATCACGAAACGCGACAGCTGGTACCACGCGCCACGCGCCTGGTGTTCACGCTCGCGGTCCAGGTGGAACCAGCTCCACGTCTCCACCCGCCTTCCGAGCACGAGAAGCACTGCGGGCAGGAAGGTCAGCGCGATGGCGACGGCGATGGGGGCGGCGAGGACACCGCCGATTCCCATGGAGTAGAGGAAGCGCAGCGGGAAGAGGATCAGCGAAGCCATGGCTGCCGCCACGGTCAGAGAGCTGAACAGCACGGTGCGTCCCGACGTGCCGAGGGTACGGACCAGAGCCTCACGGCCATACCCGGTTGCTGCCGCCTCTTCCCGGTAGCGCGTGATGAACAGCAACCCGTAGTCCAGAGCAAGACCCAGGCCCAGGCCGGTCACCAGGTTGACAGCGAAGATCGAGATCGGGGTGAAGCCGTTGACGATGCGCAGCGCGGTAAATGTGGTCAAGATTGACAGCATCCCGAGCGCGATCGGAAGCAGCGCGACAACCACGCCTCGGAGCACGAATACCAGCACGATGAACAGGATCGGAAAGGCGACGAGCTCAGCCCGACCGATGTCGCCAGATACCTGATCGCCGACCTCCTTCCCCGCGATGAGGCCGCCTCCAACAGTGATCCGGGAATCCTGCGCCAGCCGGGCGGCGATAGGCTTGGCGACGTCTTCGGCCTTCGTGGCGTCGGCGGCGCGGATATTGGCGACGAGGTAGGCGCTCCGCCCGTCGCCAGAGATCAGCGCGGGGTTTCTCGGGGAGTAGGGGTCGACGACGTTGGCGACGTGGTCCTCACTCCGCAGCCGTGCGGCAACTGATTGCACATAGGCCTGCCCGCTCCCACCGCGGACATCCGTCCCTGCGCGAATCAACACCACCATGGACGAGTCCGCGGGGACGCCGGTAGCGTCCTGCAGGCGCTGGCTGGCGCGCGCGCTCTCCGAGTTGGGGTCGTCGAAACCTCCGCCCGACAGCAGCCCTGCAACAGGACCGCCCACCACACCCCCGACCACGAAGAGCATCGCGAGCAGCGCCAGGGTCCGGCGAGGGTGGTTGATGGAGAGGGCGGCCAGCCGGCTTCCGGGGCGGCGGGAAGGCGTTGCGCTTCTCATGCGTGCTCCTCCAGAGGCTGCTGGTCAACCGCGCACGCCGCCCACGCTTGCTTGTCGACTGTGGCAGGCAGGTCCATGGCAGCCGCGACGTTGAGGAGCATCCCCATGGCCAGAAAGGTCTGCACCGTGGCCGGATCGCCGCCTGGCAAGGTTCCCAGCCACGTCCAGAGGTCACCGAAGCGGCGTCGCACCTGGTCACGGACCTCGACGTCCGCGCAGGCCGCATAGCCCTGCATCTGCAGCAGCAGCTCGTCGCGATCTGCGAGGAGCTCGAGATAGCGGAGGCCCATGGCGTCGAAGGGATCAACCCCGTCGGCGATCGCCTTGCTGGCCGCTTCGCGGAACGCCTCGTCGATACGGTCGGAGCCGCGTTCGAGCGTGGCGAGGAAAAGGGCCTTCTTGGTGCCGAACAGGCGAAACAGGTAGGGCTGCGACACCCCGGCGCGGCGCGCGATCGCCTCGGTGGAGGTGCCGTCGAGACCGGTGAGCGCGAACTCTCTGGTGGCGGCGGCGAGGAGGTCGGCGCGGCGGACGCCCGCCGTCTGGCGGGAGACCCGGGGGGCGGCTGTGGCGGTTTTCACAGCATGTGAGTGTGCACTCACTAACCAGGGTTGGTCAAGGGCCGCGCCCGCTGTCCGGCCGGCCCCCGGCCGGTGGCGCTACCGTGCGCCCTCAGCGTGGACTTCGAGCTCAGCGACGAGCAGCGCTCCATCCGCAACCTGGCGCGCGACTTCGCCCGCGGCGAGGTGGCGCCCCGGGCGGCGGAGTACGACCAGAGCGGGGAATTCCCGTACCCGCTCGTCGCGGAGATGGGGAAGCTCGGCTTCTTCATGCTGCCCTTCCCCGAGGCGGTGGGCGGCGCGGGCGCCGACTACCTCTCCTATTGCCTGGTCCTCGAGGAGCTGGGCTACGCCGACGCCGCGCTGGCCATCACCCTCGAGGCGGCCGTCTCGCTGGGGATCGCGCCCATCGTCGAGTTCGGTACCCCCGAGCAGCAGGAGCGCTGGCTGCAGCCGCTGCTGCGGGGCGAGGGGCTCTGGGCCTTCGGCCTGACCGAGCCCGAGGCCGGCTCCGACGCCGGGAACACCCAGACCCGAGCGCGACGCGACGGTGACCACTGGGTGGTGACCGGCCGCAAGGCGTTCATCACCAACGCCGGCACCGACATCAGCGCCGGGGTGACGGCTACGGCGGTGACCGGGACCGATGCGAGCGGAGCGCCCCTGATCAGCACGATCGCCGTGGAGCGGGGCACCCCCGGCTACACCCAGGCGCCCAAGTACCGCAAGCTGGGCTGGCACGCCTCGGACACTCGCGAGCTGATCTTCGACGGCTGCCGGGTCCCTGCCGGGAACCTGATCGGCGCCGAGGGCGCGGGGCTACGCCAGTTCCTGCGCATCCTCGAGGGCGGTCGAGTGGCCATCGCTGCGCTCTCGGTCGGACTGGCCCAGGCCTGCCTCGACGCCTCGGTCGCCTACGCGGCGGAGCGCCACGCCTTCGGGCAGCCGATCGGGCGCTTCCAGGCCACGCAGTTCAAGCTCGCCGACATGGCCACCCAGATCGAGCTGGCGCGCACGCTGACCTGGCGCGCCGCGACCGAGGTCGACGTGCGTGGTCAGGCCGGCGTGCTGGCGTCGATGGCCAAGCTCCACGCCTCGGAGACCGCCACCGCGTGCGCCAACCAGGCCGTCCAGATCCACGGCGGCTATGGCTTCATGGAGGAGTCGCCGGTCGCGCGCTATTACCGCGACTGCAAGATCAACGAGATCGGCGAGGGCACCAGCGAGGTGCAGCGCATCCTGATCGCGCGCCACCTGCTCGAGCAGCACGGCGTACTCGTGGGCGCGGGCACCCGACGGTAGCCCCGGGGTCACCGAGTCTTAACTTTCCCCTCGCCCGCGCTTGGTGAGGCGCCGCCCATCCTTGCCGGTGGCCACCCACCACCCCCAGGGAGGACGCGATGCACCGAGGACGGACCAGCGCGCTCGTCGCCATTGCCGGCGTGGCAGTCGCGGCGTTCGGGGCCGCCGGCGCCGCGCCGGCCGTGATCGCGGCGTCGAGCACTTCGACGCCCGTCAAGCACCTGGTGGTCATCTTTCAGGAGAACGTCTCCTTCGACCACTACTTCGGCACCTATCCCAAAGCCGCCAACCCGCCCAGTCAGCCGCGCTTCACCGCCAACGAGGACACGCCGCACGTCGCCGGTCTGTCGCACACGCTGCTGACCGCCAACCCCAACCTGGGCAACCCGCAGCGCCTCGACCGCACCCAGCCGCTCACGTGCGACCAGGGTCACGACTACACCCCGGAGCAGAACGCTGTTGACCATGGCGCCATGGACAAGTTCGTGCAGAACACCGGCGCCGGGCTCACCCTCGCCCAGTGCCTGGCCGCCGAGTACGGCACATCGTTTCCGGCCACTCCCGGCAATTACGCCGTGATGGACTACTACGACGGCAACACGGTGACCGCCCTGTGGAACTACGCGCAGCGCTTTGCGATGAGCGACCGCTCCTTCGGCACCACGTACGGTCCGTCGACGCCCGGGGCGCTCAATGTCACTGCCGCCAACACCGCCGTGGCCACCTGCGGCGCCTCCGCAGCAGCCGGCCTGGTGAGCGGCGGAGATTCCAACATCTACGACGCCAACGGCAACGTGCTGCCGTGCCCCGGAGGGGTGAGCACCGCGGCCCCGCCCGGCAGCGGGCAGGGACACGGGACCGGCACGGTGGTCAGTGACCCGGACCAGTACTTCGACGCGTGCTCCAACCCCAAGGTCACCGCCGCTCTGACCGGCAGGAACATCGGTGACGAGCTGACCGCCCAGGGCATCACCTGGGGCTGGTTCAACGGCGGATTCAGCAGCCCCGGCTATGTCCCCGGGCAGCCGCAGACGTTCAACGCGGCGACGATCTGCAAGGGCAAGCACTACAACATCGGGGCCGGCGCCGCCAACGACGGCCAGCCCTGCACGCTGAACGGCGGACCCCTCGACAGGTGGTGCGTCACCGACTACAGCGCCCACCACGAGCCGTTCCAGTACTACGCATCGACGAGCAACCCGACGCACATGCCGCCATCGTCCGTCGCGCTCATCGGCACCAACAGCGACGGCGCCAACCACCAGTACGACCTGGCCGACTTCTGGGCGGCCGCGAACAGCGGCCACCTGCCTGCCGTGTCCTACCTGAAGGCGCCGAAGTTCCAGGACGGGCACGCCGGTTACTCCGATCCGCTCGACGAGCAGCACTTCCTCGCCGACACTCTCAACAAGGTCCAGCACCTTCCCGACTGGCGGAGCACGGCTGTGGTCGTGGCCTACGACGACAGCGACGGCTGGTACGACCACCTCCTCTCGCCGGTGCGCACGTCGTCGTCCACGCCGCTCGACACGCTGACCGGGCTCAACAGTTGCTCCGGCGAGGACGCCGGCTTCCCGGGTCAGCAGGCCCGCTGTGGCCTGGGCCCGCGGCTGCCGCTGCTGGTGATCTCACCTTTCGCAAGGCGCGACTACGTCGACCACCACGTGACCGAGCAGGCCTCGGTGGTGCGCTTCATCGAGGACAACTGGCACCTGAGCAGGCTCGGCGGCGGCGCTGTCGACGCGAGCGCCGGCTCGCTGGCCCACCTCCTCGACTACGACTCGCCCCACTTCGGCCGGCTGATCCTCGATCCCACCACCGGATTGCGCGTCTAGCGCGGGCAGGGAAGGGAAGGCCCGAGCCGCTCCGGCGGCTCGGGCCCACACCCGATTCGCCGGCGCGCGCCGGCGAGGTGCGGAAGGGTGTCGCCATCTGCCCGACCCAGCTGCGCGCGATGGGCTCGTCCATCCCGTACACGGCGGGGAAGCGGCCGTCGCGCGGCAGCAGGAGCGTGCCGAACATCCAGTCGACGAGGGGAAACTCGCCCGCGAAGTTGCGGTCCTGGGTGCCCGGCTCGTTGCTGTGATGCCAGTGGTGGTACAGCGGGGTGGCGATCACGTACTTCAACCGCCCACCCCGCACGCGCACGTTGGCGTGGATGAACAACGCCTGCAGGGTGAGCAGGAAGACGAGGACCCCAAAGGAGACTCGCGAGAAACCGAGCAGGTACACGGGCAGGAAGGAGGCGGTCCGCGTGAAGGCCTGGTCGAGCGGATGGACGCGCGCCGAGGCCAGCCAGTCCATCTCCTCGATGCTGTGATGCACCTTGTGGAAGCGCCATAGGAAGGGCACCGCGTGGGTGGTCCGGTGCGCCCAGTAGCCGGCCACCGAGGTGACCAGGAACACCTCGGCGAACTGGAGGCCGAGCGGCTGGGCGGCGACCGCGGCTTGGAGGCCGCCGACGGGAAGCGCCCGGATGGCGACGATGATGGCCACAACCCCCACCAGGGCGGCGGCGTTGGCAAGCGTGGAGTTGACGCAGAAATGCACGATGTCCGTCCAGAACTGGCGGCGTAGCACCCGTTGACGGGGGCGCAGCGCCAGCAGGCGCTCGGCGGGCACGAAGATGACGAAGGTGAGCGCGAGACCGAACGCGAGCCCGGACCGCAGCCGCAGCGCCAGCAGCACCAGGAGCAGACCGGCGGTGGCGGTGAGTACCCCGCCGGCACTGAGGGTCCGGGCCGGGGTGGCCGCGGCGGCGGCGGTGAGCGGTGGGCCGGCCATTGTGGTTTCTCCGAGGTGAGGCGGCTTCGTCGAACCAGGATGACAGCGCTTTCTGAGAGAGCGGTGAGAGCCGGGTGCCTGCCGACTGACGAAGGGCGAGCCTCCGCCTCACGTGGCTCGCGGCGGTTCGGCCCGTGCGTACGATGCCGGGATGCCCCAGGTGGTCCCGACGTCGGCCGGCACCGTCGCCGAACGAGCCGCAGCGCTGGCGGTCGAGGAGGTCAGGCCGCGGGCGCTGGGCATGGCCCGCGGCGGCGACGGCTTCCCGCGCTGGCTGATCGACGCCGCTGCCGCCCGTGGCCTGGCCGGGCTGTTGGTCCCCGTGCAGCTCGGTGGCGCCGGCGCCTCACACGGTGATTTCGCAGAAGCGGTCGAGCTTATCGCGCGCGAGTGCGCCTCGAGCAGCGTCGTCTACGACGTGCACGTGAGCGTGGCCACCGAGCCCATCGTCCGCTTCGGTACTGACGAACAGCGAGCCCGCTACCTGCCCCGGCTGGCGGGCGGTGAGTTGGTGGGCGCCTTCGCGCTGAGCGAACCCGGCAGCGGCAGCGACGCCGCCTCGCTCACCACGCGCGCCGAGCGGGTCGCGGGCGGCTGGCGGCTCAACGGCGCGAAGAGCTGGATCACCAACGCCGGCGGCGCCGACCTCTACGTGGTCATGGCCCGGACCGGGGCCCAAGGGGCAGGCGGGATCAGCGCCTTCCTGGTGGAGGCGTCGTGGGAG
>DATDHG010000260.1:0-17805 GCA_036521675.1 Candidatus Dormiibacterota bacterium | reverse complement strand
AATGGTGCGATCGTCGTCGGTGCTCTCCGCGAGCCTCAGCGCCTCATGGAGCTCGACGCGCGCGAAGGCGACGTCGGCAGCGCAGGCCGGGCGGCGACCAGCTCCGAGGATCCTCGGTACAGCGGTGTTGGCGCGAACGAGCGCTTCAGCGGCGCGAGGCGTCAGCTCGAAGTCGACGCGCGTCACCGCCGCATCGCTGCGTCGGAGCGTCGCCGGACCGAGATGGCGCCCGACGACCGCGGTCAGAGCCGTGATCGTATCCAGGCTTGGTATCGGCGCGGCCGTGTCGGGGAGGGTGCGAAGGAGCTCGAGACAGGCGTCGAAGTGTCGTCTCATCGCTGTTGTGTCGCCGCCCTTGTACGCAGTGACGCCGCGGTAGTAGTGGACCGCAACGAGGTGACCGTCGAGGCCGGCAGCCGCCGCGAGCGCGGCGGCCTCGTCCAGGCGCGCGCACGCAATCTCGGGTGCGTCATCCTCGAGGCCGTGCCGGTGGATGGTGCCGATCCCCTGGAGCACAAGGAGCGCCCAGCACACCGTGCTTGCGTCACCGGCAGCACGGCCGTGCTCGAGCACCATGCCGAGCGCCACCCGGGCTATCGTGGTTTTCCCCGAGCGAAGTTGGATGGCCGCCGCTCCGAGCAGCGCCTGCGCACGCAGAGCGTCGCGCCCCGGTGGCGCCGCGGTAAGGGCCACGTCTAGTCGTCGCCCGCCCTCGACGAGCAGCAACCGCCGCAACCAGTAAGGTCAGAGCGCGGCCGCCAGCCCGAGGGCGCGCTCGGGATCAGCGGAGAGCGAATGGTCCAGCGCCGCGCGCAGGTTGTCCTGCTCGGGGTCGAGGTTGTTGAGCCAGGCTGCCTCGTCCCCACGCCCGAGGTGCTGACGCACGCGGCGACCAAGGTCGAGGAACCACGTGGCGTGCCGCTCGGCGGTCTCGTTCAGCTCTCCCGCCTCCCGCAGCTTGTCAACAGCGTACTCGCGGATGGTGTCCAGGAGGCGATAGCGGATGGTTCCCTCCACCTCCTCGACGTCGACGAGCGACTTGTCGACGAGCCGGATGACGAGCTCGAGGACGTCGGTGGCCACCACGGGCCCACCACTGCAGACATCTTCGGCGGCCTCGAGGTCGAAGCCGCCGACGAAGACCGCCAGCCGGCGCAGCGTGATCCGCTCGGCGTCGGTCAGAAGGTCGTGGCTCCACTCGACGGTCGCGCGCAGGGTCTGCTGACGCGTGAGCAGCGACCGGCCACCGGCTGCCACCATGTGCAGGCGGTGGTCGAGGCGATCGACCAGTTGATCGAGGCCGAGCGCAGCGAGTCGCCCGGCTACGAGCTCGATGGCCAGAGGCAGACCGTCGAGGCGCCTGCAGACATGGGCCACGTGGACAGCGTTGTCGTCCGTCAGGGCGAATCTCGGTGAGACTGCACGTGCCCGGTCGACAAGCAGGCGTGCCGCCTCGCTCTGCATCACGGCAGCAGGCTCGGTTGCATCCAGGTCCGGGGTGGTCAGCGAAGGGACGCGCCACACCACCTCGCCGCCGATGCGCAAGGGCTCGCGGCTGGTGGCGAGGATGGTGAGAGCCGAGCAGGTGGAGAGCAGTCGCTCGGCGAGGCGCGCGCAGTCCGCCACGACGTGCTCACACGTATCGAGGACGAGCAGGGTCCGGTGGCTGCGCAGACCGGACGCGAGTGCATCTAGAAGCGGCTCGCCCGGGCTCGCGCGGACCCCGAGCACCTCCGCAACCGCTCCAGCCACGGCACCGCCGCGAGCCACGCTGCTGAGCTCGACCAACCACGCGCCATCCGGGTAGCTGTCGAGGCACCTGCGGGCGAGGGTCAGCGCCAGTCGCGTCTTCCCGACCCCGCCTGGGCCGCTGAGCGTCAGCAGCCGCGCCGACCGCAGCGCGGCGGCCAGCTCCGTGAGGATCAGCTCTCGTCCGACGAAGCTGCTCAGAGCGGTGGGCAGGTTGTTGGCGACGAACGGCGGTGGAGCCGTGGCGGGCGTCGCGAACGAGAGAGGGTCTGAGACAGTTCCAGCGGCGGCACCAGCAAGCCCGAGTGACGCCCGCGCCGAGTCGTCGTCGTGATCCGACGCGACGAGCTCATGGAGGCTGTCGACCACCTCTTGCCGCCGTCCGGCGGCCGTCTCGGCTTGCACGAGGCGTCGCAGCAGGTCGCGTCGCTCCTCCGCGATGACCACACGGCGCTCTTCGGCCCACTCTTCGTGGCGGTCCTCGGGCAGCATCTCGCCGGTGCACAGCGCGAGGGCCGCGCGGTACGCGGCGACCGTGCCCTCGCGGCGCGCCAGCCGCGCGGCCGCTTCGAAGGCAAGCACGTCCACCTCGACGCCTCCGGCAGGAGCCAAAGCGATCATCTGGCCTTCGACGCGCATCAGTCCACCGCCGCCGGCGCCGGAAACGTCGAGCGCGCGCCGGGTGACGTGAAGGACTTGATGGAGGTTGTTCGCCACGACCCGGGGGTCGCGGTCAGGCCACAGGACAGCCATGACCTGCTCGCGGTGGAGACGGTGTCCGCGTGCGAGGGCGAGCAGCTTGACAAGATCACGCGCCTTGCGAAGACGCCAGCGCCCCTCGGCAACCGGCAACCCGTCGACGGTCACTTCGAATCGATCGAAGAGCCGCACGGAGACCATCGTCGCCCCTCCCGTCGCCACCTCCCCCGTGCCCGTCATCGCCGCTCTCATCATGGCATCGTCCAGCCGCGGACGGACGACGCCAAAGGCCGTGCCGGCTGATCGGAGGGATCGCGCAACCAGCAGCGCCCGCCGTACCCCGTACCGGATTCGAACCGGTGATCTCCGCCTTGAGAGGGCGGTGTCCTGGGCCACTAGACGAACGGGGCGCGGCGCGCGCGCAGCCACGCGTTGGCCGGGCGTCGGATTATACGAACGCCCGCCTGCCGCCCCGGCCGAACCGGCGCCGAGTGCGGCACAATCGGACCGCCGGCCGGACCCCGGAGCGCCAGGAACCAACGGAGCCCGTACCAATGCTCGCCGACGTCCCCAACCTCTTCTTCGTGGTGGGCCTCCCCGTGCTCGGGCTGCTCCTCGTGGTCGCGGTCAGCCTGGGCGTCTACAAGGTGCTGGGAGGCGTGCTCCGCGACTGACCGCGGCGGGCCGGGCGCGCGCCCCGACAATGGGCGCATGTACGACGTGGCGGTCGCCGGCGGTGGGCCGGCGGGCCTGGCCGCCGCCCGCGCGGCGGCGCGGGGAGGCGCGAGCGTGGTCGTGCTGGAACGTGAGCCGGCGTTCGGCATCCCCACCCGGACCAGCGGGGGCAGCTTCATCAGTCCGCTGCGCGCGCTCGGCGTGCCCGACCGGCTCTGGGCGCCCATGCACGAAGTGCGCTTCGTGGGACCCACCACCGAGGCGGTCTTCCACTTCGACGTTCCCGAGGTCTGCGTCCTCGATGTGCGCGCGCTCTACCAGTGGCTCGCCACTGAGGCCGCCGCCGCGGGCGCGGAGCTGCAGCTGCGCACCACCGTCAGCGGGCTGCGCCGTGAGAACGGCGGGGTCACACTGTTCGTCCGTCGCGGCGGGGGCGGCGGCGGGCCAGACACCTGCAGCGCGCGGTTCGCGGTGGACTCGACCGGCACCGCGGCCGTGCTCGCCGGCGCCACCGGTCTGCATCCGCCATACCGCCGGCGCGGCGTGGGCGCCGAGCTGGACCTCGCCGCGCCGGCATTCCCCGCCGACGTGTGTGTCCTCGCCATGGGGAAGGCGCTGGCGCCCAGCGGCTATGCCTGGGCCTTTCCGTACAGCCCCGGGCGGGTCCGCCTCGGCGTGGGCGTCATGCGCCCCGACTCGGACGCGGATCCCCGCGCCCTGCTGGAACGGGCGCGCTGCCTACCGGCGCTCCGCGCCCTGCTCGAGGACGCCCAGCCCATCGAGCTCCACGCCGGCGTCATCCCCGCCGAACCGCTGCGTGCCCGGGTCGTGAGCGGGGGCGTGGTCTGCTGCGGAGACGCCGCCTCCCACGCCTCCACGCTGGTGGGCGAGGGCATCCGCTTTGCGATCGGAGCCGGCGAGGCAGCGGGAGGCGCCCTCGCCGAGGCCGTGCGGCGGGGAGACGAGCGACCGCTGGCGAGCTACGAGCGCAGCTGGCGGCGGCGCCACGGACGCAGCTTCGCCATCGCCTATCGCATCAATCGCCGGCTGGCCACCTTCGACGACGATCACTGGGACCGCGCCGTGGCCACGCTGGGCAGCACCCCGGCGTGGTTTGCCACCGCGGCCCTCGCCACCGACTTCCGCCCGCAGCTCCTGTTACGGCTGCTGGCCACGCGGCCGCGGCTGGCCTGGAGCCTCGTGCGCGCAGCCACCTGAGACGGAGCCCTCAGCCCGCGCAGAGCAGCTCGATGTCGAAGGTGAGCGTGGCGTTGGCGGGGATGGCCGGAGGGGACCCCGCAGCGCCGTACGCCAGCGCGGGCGGGATGACGAGCCGGCGCACCCCGCCCACCTTCATCCCCGCGACCCCCTGATCCCAGCCCGGGATGACGTCCCCCTGGCCGAGATGGAACATGAACGGGGTGCGGCCCGCCTGGCGCGAGCTGTCGAACATCGTCCCGTCGGCCAGCCATCCGGTGTACTGGACGGTGACCAGGTGGCCGCTCTGAGGCGAGGCCCCGCTGCCAGCCACGATGTCGCCGATCACAAGCCCGGCGGCGGTGGCCGGTTGCAGCGTCACCGCCTGCTTGAAATCGTCGGTCCGCCCCGACCCGGTGGCGGAACAACCCGTCGCCGCGGCGGTCGTCGAGCTGGACTCGACCCCGGCGAGGCTGCCGGAGTTGTCGTTGGAGGCGGCTCCGCAGGCGCTGATCAGGCCTGCCGCCAGCAGGGTGGGCAGGCACGTGAGGGCCACCGCCCGCAGCCGCGCGACGCGAAGGGGAATGGAGAGCATCATGGGGATGCTATCCGGTGCTGCGCAGACCTCAACCTACAATAGATCCCCTTCACCACCGTCACACCGCCGCGGGAGCGCTCGTCATGGCCAACACCATCAAAGAGTCCAAGGGAGTCAACTCCCAGAAGGACATCGTCACGACCCTCCGCTGTCCGATCTGCAACAACCTGATGCGGCAGAACGAGATCGGCGTCGAGATCGCCTTCCGGCACAGCCGCCGGCCTGGCGAGCCCAAGCGCGAGCGCATCATCAAGCACACCAAGAACTGCGGCCGCGCGGCCTGACAGCGGCGCTCGCCCACCACGTGGCAACACGCGCGTAACGCCGCAACGACGGCCTGGATGCCCGTCTGAGCGCGCCGGGAACGGGTGGTAAGGTCGAGACTGAACTCGGCGGGGACGCTCTCCGCCGAATAGGCGACCCCACCCTCCCCATGAGCGAATTCCGCGACCGCCTCAGCGATACCATCCGCGACCACGCGGACTTCACTGTCAGCCTGCTCGCCCTGGTCATCCTCACCCTGTGCGCGGTCACCTGGCTGTGGGCCCGCCAGACCCGGCTGCTGCGCCGGCAGCTGGCTCGGGAGCGGGCCGCGCAACGAGCGATGCTTCCCGCCCCGTCCGCGGCGGTCATGGCGGCGGTCGCCTCCACGAACGGCCATCGCGAGGTGCAGCGCGAGGGACGCCCCGTGTACTCGGTGGCCCGCGAGGAGGCGCCCACGCCGGCCGCCGCGGCACCCGTTGCCCAGGACTCGCTCGGCTGGGTGCTGCCCGCCGCCGCCGGCGCGGTGGTGGCGGCTGCGGCTGCCGATCCGCCGGCCCCGCTCGAGGACGTCCAGAGCGAGGAACCTGGGGCGTGGGCCCCGCTGAGCGAGCCGGCGCCGCCCGAGGCCGCGCGCCCCGAGTTGGAAGCGGCCGCGAGCGCGGCGCCCGCCGCCTGGGCGCTCCCCGCGACCGCCGCGCCGGCGCTGGCGTGGAGCCCGCCGGCGCCGGCCTCCACGTCTGAGCCTGAGCCGCCCCGCGCAACTTTCGGCGCCGGCGAGACCGAACCCGACCCACTTCTGGTCGAGGATGACGAAAACGCATCCATGGGCTGGAGCCTGCGAACGCCCGGCAGCCCGACCTCATCCTCATCGACGTCCTGACGCCTCGATAGACTGACGGCCATGGCCGTCAGGATCCCCCTCTTCCCGCTCGGCCTGGTGCTCTTCCCCCATATGCCGCTGCCCCTCCACATCTTCGAGGAGCGCTACCGGGCGATGATTCGCGACTGTCAGGACCAGGGCACCGGGTTCGGGGTGGTGGCCATTCGCGAGGGCATCGAGGTGGGGTCCGAGGCCAGCCCGCATCCGGTGGGCACCCTGGCGCAGCTCCGCAAGGTCGAGCCCCTCGCCGACGGCCGCTTCAACATCCTGGTGGTGGGCGCGAGCCGCTACCGCATCACTGGCCTCTCCAACGAGCGTCCGTACCTGCTCGCCGACGTCGACTACCTCGAGGACAGCGCGGGCGACGAGGGGCGCGCCCAGAAGCTCGCCGCGCAGGCCGGCGCTGCGTTCGTCCAGTACGCCAACACCCTGCGCCGGCTCGCCGACGAGCCGCCGGCGGAGATGGAGCTGCCTGACGATCCCGAGCTGCTGTCCTACCTCGTGGCGGCGACCCTACAGGTCGAGAACCGTCACAAGCAGCCGCTCCTGGAGCTGGACGCCGCCGACGACCGGCTCCAGGGCTGCCTCGACCTCCTGCGCCGTGAGTCCGTGCTACTGGCCCGCCAGCTCGCCCACCGCGCCGCGCCCCTGGCCGCCGTCAGCGCCAACTGAGCGCTCTGGGCCGCGCTTGATCGGCGCGGCCTCACCAGGCCTGCGGGTCGGGCACAATGCAGGCCCGCGCCCAGCCTTGGCGAGCAACTGGCATGGCTTGGAGGAGCACCGCATGGCCAACGATCAGGGCATCGGCTACTGGCTGACGCGCCGCGCCGCCCTCTCGCCGGCCAAGACCGCCCTCATCTTCGAGGGCGCGCAGTGGACCTACGCCGCGCTGAACCAGCGGGTCAACACCCTGGCGCACGCGCTCAAGTCCCTGGGGGTGAACCACGGCGACCGGGTCGGATACCTCGACCTCAACCATCCCAACTTCTTCCTCACGCTCTTCGCGACCGCCAAGCTGGGCGCCATCTTCGTCCCGCTGAACTTCCGGCTCGCCGGCCCCGAGCTGCTCTTCATCATCAACGACGCCGGCGTCCACACGCTGATCCACGACGAGCAGTTCGCTCCCGTGGTCGACTCGATTCGCGATGAGCTCACCTGCCGGCACCTGGTGCGCACGAACACGGACGCGGCTGCGCAAGCGCGCCCGCCCGCAGGCATCCGCGGGTTCGACCAGCTCTTTGCCGATCAGCGCGACAGTGAGATGGACAACCAGGTGAGCCCCGATGAGGTGGCGTGGATCATGTACACGTCGGGGACGACGGGCCGGCCCAAGGGAGCCATGCTCACGCACGGCAACGTGCTGTGGAACAACATCTCCGCCTGGGTGAGCTACGACAGCTCGACCAACGATGTCACCCTGGTGTGCGCCCCCCTCTTCCACATCGGCGGCCTCAACGTCACGCCCATGACGGCCTTCACCAAGGGGGCCACCGTGGTGCTGCTGCGCCAGTACGACCCCGTCAAGGTCCTCGAGAGCATCGCCGCCCACCGCGTCACGACGATGTTCGGAGTGCCCGCGATGTTCCAGTTCATGGCGCTGGTCCCGGGCTTCGCCGAGGCCGACCTGGGCTCGGTCACCGCGTTCATCTGTGGCGGCGCGCCCGTGCCCGAAACGCTCATCCGCCTGTACGCCGACCGGGGCATCCCCTTCGTTCAGGGGTACGGTCTCACGGAGACCGCGCCGTTCGCCACCATCGTCCCCATGGAGTGTGCCGCGAGCAAGGTGGGGTCGGCCGGACTACCGCCCTTCTTCACCGACGTCAAGCTTTTCGACGACGACGATGAGGAGGTCGCGATCGGAGAGCGTGGCGAGGTCTGTGTGCGCGGCCCCAACGTCATGAAGGGCTACTGGAACCGGCCGGACGCCACCGCCGAGGTGATCCGCAACGGTTGGTTCCACACCGGCGACATCGGCCGGAGGGACGCGGACGGGTTCTTCTACATCGTGGATCGCAAGAAGGACATGATCATCTCGGGTGGGGAGAACGTCTACCCTGCCGAGGTCGAGGACTGCCTGTACGCGCATCCCGACGTCGCCGAGGTGGCGGTCATCGGCGTCCCGGATGCGAAGTGGGGCGAGACAGTTCGTGCCATCGTTGTCGCCAAGCCGGGCACGGCGCCGACTGCCGAGCAGATCGTCGAGTTCTGTCAGGGACGGCTGGCCCGATACAAGCAGCCGCAGACCGTCGTCTTCACTGATGTGCTGCCGCGCAACCCGGCCGGCAAGGTGCTGAAATTCGAGCTGCGCGAGCGCTTCGGCGGCGCCGAGGCGGGTCCCTCCAGTCCGGCTGCGGTGGCGGCGACGGAGGCCCCGGCGCCCGCTCCGGCCGGCTGACGCGACCAGGGCTCACGCGGGGGCGGTGGCGAGCCGCCCCTCGGCGAGGAGCAGCAGCGCGGCGAAGTTCTTCTCGGTGGCGGTGGTGGGGTCGCCCCCAGCGAACAGCTCGGCGACCACGCGGCCCCGGCGCATGATGGCCAGGAAGACCTGTCCTGAGACGGCCCCGTTGGCCGTCTCGGCGACGTACACGGTCAGCGAGTCCACGCCCGTGGCGGGGAGGTCGGTGACCACGGTGATGGAGCCGCCGCTGCTGGGGGCGCGGTCGCTCTGCTGCTTCTCGGTCTCGACGTTGCGGCCGGCGCCCGCCGCGTCCCTGAAGATGGTCGCCCGGGTGACCACCTGACCGAAGGGCCGGCCGGGGGCCCCCGGCTGGGGCGGGCTGAAGGTCCACTCCGCGCCCTCCAGGAAGCCCTGGTCGATCAGCGTCGTGGCCAGCGCGGGGTCGTTGGCCTCGGTTGCGAGGATGTCCGGGCGCAGCACCCTGGAATTGCTGCGCCCGTAGCCGGGCATCTGGTCGTTGCGCAAGAGGAACGCCGCCGGCAGCGGGGCGCTCGCCGTGGCGGCCGGGGCGGCCGGGATCGCCGGCGTGGTGCCGCCGGTGTCGTCGCAGGCGGCGACGGCCACAAGCGCGGCCAGGCCGGCGGCGACGAGGGCGCGGCGCGCCAGGGAGTCGGGCATGGCGCCAACGATCGTAGCCGCAGCCCGTAAGACCTCTGTGCTGCGAACGCCGGCAGACCTACCTGATCTCGATCACGATCCTCGAAGGCCCGGTGAGCAGGCTGGGGCTCCCCGAGCCGGGTTTGCTGAGGAAGATGCGGTAGACGGCCGCCCCCGGCGTCGGCGAGGGCGTCACCAGCATGACGCGGCTGACCCAGCCACCGGGCGGAGGCAGCGCGGGACCGATGGCCGGCGCGGTGCCGGCGATTGTGAGGAGCAGCGTCTGGGCGCCTTGGCTGGCAACCGTGACGGTCGGCGGCGCGCCGCTCCCGGCGATGTCCAGGACCATCAGGTAGTAGGTCGTGTGGTCACCGAAGCGAAACTGCTGGATCTGCCAGCCGCTGCCCCCCGCGCCCACGGTCCGGGGGGCCGGCGGGGCGGCGGGAAGCAGCGGCGCCGGCGCCGCGGTCGGGGCGACGGGAGCCGCCGTGGGGTGGGTGCTGCCGGGCAGCACGGCAGCGGGCTTCTGGGCGGTCGCGCCGGAGCCGGTCGAGGTCGAGCTCGTCGACGTCGAGCTCGTCGAGATGGAGCTGGTGGGCAGGGGAGTGGTGGTCCGGGCACTGACCAGGCCGATCACGAAGAGGATCACGACCGCGCCGACATAGAGGAACAGCAGCCGCCGCCCCTCCCTCAGCTCCGAGGGCGAGGCGGGGCGGCGTCCGGCCGGCTCGGTAGCGGCGGGAGGTGGCCTGCCGGCGAGGGGCGGCGGGGCGGCGGCGAGGCGCTGCTCCTCGATCAGCGGGGGAGGGACGAAGGCCCGTGGGACCGCGGCGGGCGCGGATGGCGGGGGCGGCGCCATCGCGGGCGCGCGCCGGACACCCCCAGAAGCCGGCTCCGCCCGCGGCGGCCGCCCGAAGGGATCGACTGGGATCCCGTAGAGGTTGGTCGGCGGGGACGGCCGCAGGGCCGAGGGCCGCGCCGGGGGGGGCAGCATCTCCCCCGCCCGGGGCCCTCGCGCCAGCGCTTCCGCGGCGGCGGCGTCGGCGGCAGCCGGTCGCAGCGCCTCGGTGCGCCGCCGCGCCAGGTCGGCCCGCGAGCTGCCGCTGCGCACCGGCGCGCCCATGCCGGAAACCACCTCGACGCCGTCCTCCAGGTCGGCGTCCGGGTTGCCGGACAGGGCCCGTCGCATGGCCAGCTTCTCGCGAAAGCGGTCGAACAGGCTGGGACGAGGTGCCGGGAGCGGGCCTGAGCCCTGAGCCGCCGCGGCGAGGAGGGCACCGGCCATGGGGTCCGCCGCGTGGGCGTCGGCCGCCGGGCCCGCCTGGAGGGAGAAAGCCTCGGGGGTGTCGGGGAGCGTCACGGCCACTGGCGTTTCTCCTGAGGGCGGCGGCGGTTCGGGCGCCGCCGGAGCGGGCGGCGTGTCGGACACGTTGGGCGTGGGCGGCGCGTGGGGCGCCGCGGCGGGGACCGGCGCGTCGGGCGGGCTCGGGGCCGGCGGCACGACGGCCGCGGGCGCCTTGGCCGGCACGAGCACGGCCGGGAGAATCGGCACGGCCGGCCGCAACAGGTCGACCGGCGCCATCAGCGCCACGTCGGCCTCCTCGCGCGCCGCCTCCTCGTCAGCGGTGCGTCCGGGCGCGGCGGCAGGCGCGGTCAGCACGGGGAGCTCGTCGGGCCGCATGGCCTCGGCGGCGGCAGGGGGCGCGGCGGCCGGCGGGTGTGGCGGCGTTCCCCGTGGCACCCTCGGGGGTGACGCCCAGGGGAGTGCCGGCCCGACCTGGGCGCCCAACCAGGGCAGCTCCGAGACGGGCGCGTCGGGTACGTCCGCGGGACGGGGCGGCAGGTCCTGGCCCCGGGCGATGAGCCCCAGCAGCTCCATCATCGCGCGCGCCGAGCGGTCGGGGACGCGCACACGCGCCAGCCCGCCCACCCGCTCCATCTCCTCGCGCAGATGGCTGAGTCCGGCCCGGCAGCGCGGGCAGCCCACCAGGTGTGCCTCCATCTCGCCGTGCTGGCGGGCTTCGAGCTCGGCGTCGAGGTAGCAGCTCAGCGTCAGCAGGCTGCATCTCACAGCGCGATCTCGCGGTAGACCGTTCCGAAATCCCGTCGCGCGCCGGCGAGCAGCCGCGAGGCCTGTTCGGGCGAGCACTCCAGGGCGCGCGCCATCTCCCGATAGTCGAGGCGCACCAGGTCGCGCAGGAGCAGCGCGGCGCGGCGGTCGAAGGGCACCGTCATCAGCGCCCGCTTCACAGTGTTGATGCGCTCCGCGGCGCGGGCGTCGACCTCGGCGTGGAAGCCGGGGCGGCGCCGTCCCAACAGGCGCAGGGGTCCGCTGGGGCGCGGCGGGAAGCGCTGCTCGTTGCGGCAGGCCGTGGTCACAGCGCGGTACACGGCCACCCGACCGTCGACGCGCAGGCGGGCGGGCGGGTAGCGAGCCGCGTGATGCAGTCCGGCGGCCACGAACTCCAGCGCGTCATCGGCGTCGCCCACCAGGTGCGTGGCATAGGTGCACAGCGCA
Source organism: Candidatus Dormiibacterota bacterium (assembly GCA_036521675.1). Lineage (GTDB taxonomy): Bacteria > Chloroflexota > Dormibacteria > Aeolococcales > Aeolococcaceae > DATDHG01. Next base: position 6,170 of record DATDHG010000260.1, on the reverse strand, counting down.
TCGAGGTGCTCGCGCACGAGATGAGCGAGCTCGCCCGCATCGGTGGTCAAGACGTGGGGTTGGACGTTGAGCATGGACGGCGCGCTGGTGCGCGAGCTAGCCGGCAGCATACAGGCGTGTGGTGATGCGGTCAAGAAGCACCGGAACTCGCGGGCACTTCGAGAAGCGCCGCTCCGCGCACCAGGCGGGGCGCCACAAGGGCGGCCGCCTCCCACGCGGTCGCCGGCATGCCGATGTCGGCCACCAGCACCAGCCCGGCGCGCGCCCGGCCCTCGACCGTCCACAGACCGGCCTTGCAGGCGGTCAGCGTGCAGGTGACCGCAGCCGACACACAAGGCAGAAGGCTGTCTCCAGTGCTGGCGTCGAGCCCGCTCGGAACGTCGACCGAAAGGATCCGCGGATGGTCGCGCAGCGCCCTGATGAAGCCGGCGTCGGGCGCCCGCGGGGCGCTCTTCAGCCCGGTGCCGAGGAGGGCGTCGACCACCACCACGTCCGGGACGAGCCGCGCACGCGCGCGAGTGGGGTCGGCCGTGACTGCAACGGTCACGCCCGCGCCTCGCGCCGCGCGCAGCTGCGTGGCGACCGGGCCGTGCAGCGCCGCCGCCTCGCCCGCGACCAGCGCGTCGACCGCGCAGCCCCAGGCCCGCAGATGGCGCGCGGCGACCAACCCATCCCCTCCGTTATTGCCACGTCCGGCAAGAACGAAGACGCGGCCGGGCTGCTCACCCAGCATCGCCCAGGCGCAGCGGGCCACCTGCAGCCCGGCGACCTCCATCAACTGCAGAGTGTCCACCCCGGCGCGCGCGGCGGCTGCGTCCAGGGCGGCCACCCCGGCGGCGTCCAGGGAGCCGTAGTCGCGGGCCAGGGCCGGGTCCACCATGGCCGCGCATGGTGCCCGCGACCGCCCCCACCGTGCGGCGTCGTGCTCGAACAGAGGCGCGCTACCGTCGCGCTGTGACCTCCACGACCGCCGGTCCTGAGAAGCCCCCCGAAGCCACGACGGCCCGGCGGCCACCGGTGTGGGCCTTCGCAGTCGTGGCGGTGGCCGCCGGCCTGGTGGTGGTCGTGGCCGCCATCTGGGGCATCCGCGGCCTGCTCGGCGACCCCGTCAAGGGCACCGATGCCGCCGGCATCACCACCATCGAGGGGTCGTTCGAGCCGTACTCCTGCGGCCGGCCGTGTGTCGGCTACATCCAGGCGGGAGGGCGCAGCGTGACGGTCGTGCTACCGGCCACCTGCCCTGCGCCCACGCGCGAGGAGCAGCTGCGAGTGCTGGGCCGCCTCGACCGCTCCCAAGGCACGGCGACGTACGTGGCCACGGCCTGCCCGACGCCTCTCTAGCCACAAACGCAAAGAGGCGGCCCGGCGCGCTGCCGGACCGCCCCTTGCGGGAACGAATCGTCCCCGGATCAGTACTCGGGCATGGGCGGCGCGCCCCCGCCCTTGTTCTTCTCCGGGATGTCGGTGACCAAAGCCTCGGTGGTGAGCAGCAGCGCGGCGATCGAGGCCGCGTTCTGCACCGCCGAGCGGGTCACCTTGGTGGGATCGATGATGCCGCTCTTGACCATGTCGACGTACTCGCCGGTCACGGCGTTGAAACCCTGGCCCTTGGGCAGGTTGGCGACCCTCTCGACCACGACTGAGCCCTCGGCGCCCGCGTTGGCCGCGATCTGCCGCAGCGGCTCCTCGAGCGCGCGCCGCACGATGGCGGCGCCGGTGGCCTCGTCACCCTTGAGCTTGAGCTTGTCGAGCGCGGGGATGGCGTTGACGAGCACCACGCCGCCGCCGGGCACGATGCCCTCCTCGACGGCCGCGCGCGTAGCGGACACGGCGTCCTCCATGCGGTGCTTGCGCTCCTTGAGCTCGGTCTCGGTCGCCGCGCCCACCTTGATGACGGCCACGCCGCCCGCGAGCTTGGCGAGACGCTCCTGGAGCTTCTCCTTGTCCCAGTCGGAGGTCGACTTGTCGATCTCCGCCTTGATCTGCTCGATGCGTCCCTTGATGGCGTCACCGCTTCCGCCCCCCTCGACGACAGTGGTGTCGTCCTTGGTGACCGTGACGCGACGCGCCTTGCCGAGGGAGGAGAGCTGCGCGGAGTCGAGCTTGAGGCCGACCTCCTCGCTGATCACCTGGCCGCCGGTGAGGATCGCGATGTCCTGGAGCATGGCCTTGCGGCGGTCGCCGAAGCCGGGCGCCTTGACAGCGACGGCGTTGAACGTGCCCCGCAGCTTGTTGACGATGAGGGTGGCCAGGGCCTCGCCCTCGACGTCCTCGGCGATCACCAGCAGCGGCTTGCCGCTCTGCACGACCTTCTCGAGGATGGGGAGGAGGTCGGCGATGGCCGAGACCTTGCGGTCGGTGATGAGGACGTAGGGCTCCTCGAGCACGGCCTCCATGCGCTGCGCGTTGGTCACCATGTAGGGGCTGATGTAGCCCTTGTCGAACTGCATGCCCTCGACGAGCTCCAGCTCGGTCTCGAGGCCCTTGCTCTCCTCGACGGTGATGACGCCGTCCTTGCCGACCTTCTCCATGGCGTCGGCGACGATCTCGCCGATGGCCGGGTCGGCCGCCGAGATGCTGGCCACCTGGGCGATCTTCTCGCGCTCGGAGATGCTGACCGACTGGGCCTTGATGGCGTCGACCACACACTCGACGGCCTTCTCGATGCCCAGCTTGAGGGCGATCGGGTTGGCCCCGGCGGCCACGTTCTGCATGCCGGCGCTGATCATCGCCTGGGCGAGGACGGTGGCGGTCGTGGTGCCGTCGCCGGCGATGTCGTTGGTCTTGGAGGCCACCTCCTTGACCAGCTGGGCGCCCATGTTCTCGAAGGGCTGCTCCAGCTCGATCTCCTTGGCGATGGTCACGCCGTCGTTGGTGATCGTCGGGCTGCCGAACTTCTTGTCGAGCACGACGTTGCGGCCCTTCGGGCCGAGGGTGATCTTGACCGCCCCCGCGACGGCATCGACACCGCGCTTGAGCGCCGCGCGCGCGTCGACGTCGTAAACGAGCTGCTTGGCCATGGGCTCCTCCTCCTGCTCAGCCGGCAGGGACACTCTGGATGTACCGGTGGGACTGCGCCGAATCTTAGCACTCCACCAACGGGAGTGCTAGCGCTCGCCACTCACGAGTGCTGACGAACAGGAGTTCGTGAGCACGATCGGCGTTTCATCGCCGGGCCCGGCCTATAGTCGAGGCGTGGCCTCCCCGCCCCGCGACCTGATCCTGCGCACCTTGGCCGCGGGCACCGCCGCCGGGGCGGCGGCGATCTCGCTGCGCGCCCTGGCCCGGCCGCTGCCTGCCGGCGAGCGCACGCTCGTCGACTGGGAGGCGGTGCGCGCGGCCGCCCGGATGCGCACCGGTGAGACCGGACCGCAGGGAGTCGCCGGGGCGGAGGCGCTCGGCGTCGCGTACGACGCCATGGCGGCCGAGCTGGCCCCGCTGGTGAGCGAGGTGGTCCAGACCCCGGTGGCGGGGTACCCGCCCTTCGCCGTCCTCGACCGGCGCGGCTTCATCGACGCCAACCTGGTGATGGCCCGCCGGCTCCTCGAGCCCCTCGAGCGCGTGCGCGGCCAGCTTCCCGAGTCGCGCGCCACCGCCCTGGGCCGCACGGTCATGAGCCGCTACATGGGCGAGCTCTTCGGCTTCCTGTCCCGACGCGTGCTCGGCCAGTACGACCCGGTCCTGATGCTGGCCCCCGCCGGCGAGCGCGCCGGCAGCGCGCTTCTGCTGGTCGAGCCCAACGTCCGCGCCTTCGAGCGCCGTCAGGCGCTGCCCGCGGAGAGCTTGCGCCGCTGGCTGGTGCTCCACGAGCTGACCCACGCCTGGCAGTTCGAGACCCACCCCTGGCTGCGCGAGCACCTCGCCTCGATCATGCGCGACCTTCTGGGCGGTGAGTTACTGTCCAACATGGCGGCAACCTTGGAGGCGGGGAGCCCGCGGACAAAGGGCCAGCCGAATCCGGTGCTGCGCGGGCTCGTCCCGGCGGTCCGCGGTCAATTGCAGGCCGTGGCCAGGGTGCAGGCCGTCATGAGCGTTGCCGAGGGGCATGGGAACTTCGTCATGCACCGAGTCGGACGCGCGCACATCACCGACTTCGAACAGCTCGAGCTGGGCTTTCACCAGCGCGCGTCGCAGCGCTCCCTGCTCGAGCAGCTGGTGCTCATCGTGACCGGCCTGCGCATGAAGATGCGCCAATACGAGCTCGGCGAGCGGTTCGCCGAGAGCGTCACGCAGCGCGGCGGCGTGGAACTGCTCAACGCGGTCTGGAACGGCCCCGAGTCCCTCCCCACCCTCGCCGAGCTACGCGAGCCGGAGCGCTGGATCCGCCGCGTGGGCTGAGCCGAGCGCGGTCAGGCGGCGAGCAGCCGCGGGTCGCGGAAGACCTGGTGCAGCCCCGCGGGCAACTGGTGGCGCACCGCCACCATGGCATCGAGGGCCTTGGGCCGAACCCGCGTGGTCACCAGGCGGTCCCCCTCGGTGACGAACACATCCTGGGTGGACACCATCTCCCCCTCCCGGCCCACGATCTCCACCACCTGGGCGATGCGACGCACGCCGGCCTCGGAGCGCTCGAGGTGGACGAGGAGGTGGAGCGAGGAGGCGAGCTGATCGCGGGCCACGCGCAGGGGGAGGTCGAGACCGCAGAGCAGGATCAGCGACTCGAGCCGCGAGAGCCCGTCGCGGGCGCTGTTGGCGTGGACGGTCGACATGGAGCCGTCGTGGCCGGTGTTCATCGCCTGGAGCATGTCGAAGGCCTCGCCACCGCGGACCTCGCCCACGATGATGCGGTCGGGGCGCATCCGCAGTGAGTTGCGCACCAGGTCGCGCGTGCTGGCCTCGTGGCGTCCGTTCATGTCCGGCGGCCGCGTCTCCAGGCGGACCCAGTGGGGCTGGCGGAGCTGGAGCTCGGCGCTGTCCTCGATGGTGATGATCCGCTCCGCCGGCGGGATCCAGGCGCTGAGCAGGTTGAGCAGGGTGGTCTTGCCCGTGCCGGTGCGGCCGCTGATGATGATGTTGCGGCGCGCCACCACACAGGCGGTGAGAAAGTCGAGACAGGCGGGGGTGGCGCTGCCCGAGCTGACCAGGTCGGCGGCGGTGATGGCGTCCTTGGGGAAGCGGCGGATGGTGACGATGGGCCCGCTGAGGCTGAGCGGCGGGAGCACTGCGTTGACGCGCGAACCGTCGGGGAGGCGCGCGTCGAGGGTGGCGTCGAGGCTGTTCACCCGGCGTCCGACGTAGGCCGCCACCTGGTCGATGAAGGTCAGGAGGGTGGCCTCGTCCGGGAAGCGGGTCTCGGTGCGCGTGATGACACCGTCCCGCTCCACCCAGACCTCGTCGGGGCCGTTGACCATGATCTCGCTGAGGCTGGGATCGTCGAGAAGGGGCTGCAGAGGACCGTAGTCGATCACGGTCGCTCACCATGCCACGGGTCGCCGGGCCGGAAGAGGGCGTTGCCGAGCTGCGACCGAGCTCCCACGATCCCTTCGTGTGCCCCAGGGCGAAGCCTGTGAAGTCTTTACCGAAGCGCCACCCCGGAATTTGACACCCGCGTCGACCCTCCTCCATGCTGGCCGCCGGTTGAAGAGCGTGAGGATCGGCGCCGGGCAGGGGTTCTACGGCGACACCGTCGAGGGCGCCGTCGATGTCGCCCGGGCGGGCGACGTGGCCTACATCTGCTGCGACGCCCTCGCCGAGCTGACCATGGCCATCCTCCAGAAGGATCGTTTCCGCGATCCCGGGCTGGGCTACGCCCGCGATCTCGGCGCCTTCCTCACGGCGCTCCTGCCCATCTGCCGCGAGCGCGGGATCCGTCTGATCACGAACGCCGGCGGGATCAATCCCGAAGGCGCGCTTCGCGTGGCCCTGGCGACCGCCGCCGAGCTCGGCATGGACGACCTGCGGGTGGGCGTGGTGACCGGCGACGACCTCACCGCCCGCATCGACGAGCTGCGCGCCGGCGGCGCTCCCCTGCGCCATCTGGATACCGGCGCCGGCCTCGACCCAGTGCGCGACCGCGTCGTCTTCGCGGTGGCCTACCTGGGGGCCGCGCCGGTGGTCGAGGCGCTGGAGCGCGGCGCGGACGTGGTCATCACCGGCCGGGTCGCCGATGCCAGCCTGTTCGTGGCGCCCATGGTCCACGAGCTGGGCTGGACGTTTGAGGACTGGGACCG
>DATDHG010000259.1:0-22273 GCA_036521675.1 Candidatus Dormiibacterota bacterium | reverse complement strand
GGGTGTCCAGCTGGTGGATGCCGGGAGCGATCGTCTCCATCGAGGGCAGGGTACCCGGTCGGGCGCCGACCCTCGGATCGCCCCGGCTAGGGCGTGGGCGTGGGCGTGGCGCCGGGCGACGGCGTGGTCGTCCCCACCACTCCGAACCCCGGCCCGAGCAGCGCCCGGAGCTGGTCGAGATCGCGCTGCACAGCCGCGGCGTTGCGCCCATAGCCGTCGTAGTCCTTGTTGGCGAGAGCCTGGGCGGCTGCCGCCTGCTTGGCGAGCAGGTCGCCGAGCAGCGCCACCTCCTGGGGCGTGAGCGTGGTCGGGCCGGCCGTGGGGGCGGGCGTGGCGCCCGGGCTCGGGCTCGGTCCCGGGGACGGCGAGGGGACAGGCGACGGACTCGGACTCGCCCCCGGGACCCCGGGCACGGGTTGCCCGAAGAGCTTCTGGAGCGCGTCGCTGAGCGTGCTGCCCAGGGCCACGGCGTCGCGGGTGCCCACGATGACGAAGCGCACCTGGGGGAAGTTGCCGTTGGCCGCCGTCACGTAGAAGGGCCGCACGTATAGGAACGAGTCGCCGTTGAAGGGCAGCACGACGATGTCGCCGAGGAACGTCTTGCTGCCGCTCTGCCCCAGCAGGGTGAGCTGCTGGCTGACGGCGGGGTTGGTGTTGATGTTGTTGTCGAACTGCTTGGTGCCCAGCACGTTGCCGCCCGCCAGCGGCACGGCGACCAGCTTGGGATGGTTGCTGGTCACGTAGTCACATTGCGCCGCGAACCACTGCACCATGTTGTTCGCCGACCCCGTCCCCGCGGCGTTGGGGCTGAAGGTCTGCAGCAGCACGAAGCTGTTCCTGCTGTCGCCCGGGAGCGTCAGCTCGATGTAGTTGGCGGTGGACTCGTCGGCCACTCGATAGAGGTCGGTCTTGGTGAAGAGGTTGGAGGGCTGGTTGGGGTCGATGTGCGCCGCAGTGAAGACCTCGGCCTGGTTGTTGAACAGGTCCTGCGGGTAGCGCAGATGGGCGCGCAGCGCCACCGGCATCTGGCTGAGTGGGGTCAGCAGCCCCGGGTAGATCTCGTTGTAGGCGGCGGTGAACGGCTCGTTGAGGTCCACCGCGTAGAGGGTCGTGGCGCAGGTGCGGGCGTCGACCACGGCCTTGACCGCGTTGCGCTGGTAGCTGGTGCCGTCCTGCAGCCGGAAGGACTCGGGAAACTGGTCCGACTTGACGTAGGCGTCGACGATGAAGTCGTAGTGCCCGGTGGTGGGGTCGGCGACGAGATAGGGATCGCCATCGAGGGTCAGCCAGGGCGCGAGCTGCTGGATGCGGTCCCTGATCTCCCGGTGCAGAAAGATGCGGCTCTGCGGGGTGGTGGAGGCGGTCAGGAACAGGTCGAGGCCGTGGAACTGGTCGATGCTGATGGCCAGCCGGTCCAGCGCGCCGGGCACCGGCAGGCCTCCGGGCAGGTCGCCGTAGCTGTTGTACGCGTCGGTGCCGGCGCCGTCGAACTCGGGCGGATGCCCGGAGTCCGCAACGGTGTTGACCACGACCGGCAGCGTGGTCTGCAGCCCGCAGTAGATGCGCGGGTCGGTGACGGCCAGGGCCGGCGGCGACCCGGCGGCAACCTGCTCGGTGGCTCCGCCGCTGCCCTGCTGGATGCTCGCCAGCACCTTGGGGTTGCCCTCGCCGTCGAGCTGGTTGATCGCGATGGCGGTGGCCCCCGCCCCATGGGTGAACACGAAGGACTGATTGGCGAAGGTCTGCGAGGGCAGGTTGCTCTCCTCGATCTCGCGGGGGCCGAGCATGACCGCGGTCTCACTCCCGTCCGGCGCCAGGTAGCGATCGACGGAGACCCTGGGATATGTCTGGTAGCTGCGCCGCACCTTGTCGATCTGCTGAAGGATCTCCGGCAGCTGGGTGAGGTCCTGGAGGCGGACGTTCGCCAGGGTCCCGGGATCGGCGCTGAGATCCGCCACCGTGGGGGCGACCGGCGGGCTCCCCGGTGGTGAGCCGAACTTCCTGGTGTCGACGTCGCGACCGGGCTGCAGCGCCCACGCGTCGCGGCTGGTCGCCAGGTAGTCGGTGATCGGCGGCAGCTGCAGGGTGGCGGCGTTGGGGTTGACGCGCGCCGCGGAGTAGATCGCCGCCGGGATGATCTGGACGATCCCGGCCACAACCAGCCAGCCCACAAGGATGCCGCCGAAGGCGGCGGCGCCGCCGAGGCCGGCGCTGCGCCGGGTGCGCACGATGAGCACCACCGTGGCGATCCCCAGCAGCAGTGCGACATATTGCAGGACGTTGAGGACCGGCTTGACCACGTCGCGCTGGGTGGCGTCGAGGCCGACGAAACCGTCGTGCTGCGAGGTGGCGAGGTGATAGACGCCGAAGTGCGCGCCCAGCGCTGCCAGGATGAAGACGGCGGCGAGCAGCACGCCGCCCTGGCGCACCGCGAGCCGGAAACCCTGGTCCGGCGAGCGACCAGCAGGGGGCTTGAGGGGGACGGGGATCTCGTCGGGGAGGTTCTCGGCGACCCAGCAGGTGGCGCCGACGGCGATGGTGCCCAGGAGACTCAGCACGACTGCCGCCCAGAGCATCCCCTGCAGCGCGTCATAGAAGGGCAGGCTGAACACGAAGAAACCGTAGTCCTGGTGGAAGACGGGGTCGCTGATGCCGAAGTCGTGGCGGTGCAGGTACAGCAGCACCATCTCCCACTGCGAGGCGAAGTAGCCGCCCCCGAAGAGGCCGGCCACACCGCTCAGCGCCAGGCCCGCGATCCGGGCGATCGTCCGGCCCCGCTCGTCGACGCTGGACGCGGCCCGTGACCAGGTGGGGATGTTGGCGGCGATCAGGCCGCCGACCAGCAGGAACCCGATCACAAAACAGAGCAGTCTGGTGACCAACGGCGTCCAGAAGACGTTGCTGTGACCGAGGTTGTCGAGGAAGAGATAGCTGACGCGCAGACCGATCACCGCCAGGAAAAGCACCAGCAGACCGATCAACACGACCGCGACAGTGATCGTGAGGCGCTGCCAGCGCTTGAGCCGGGGACCGCTGCGCACCACGCGGGGCCCGCGCGGCCCACGCCGGCGGAACCCGAACTGCTCGAAGGGATCGAAGCTGCTCACCGCCCGACACCCACTGGGCTGTCGCGGCCGGCGCCGCCGCCGAACGTCAAGGGCACGGGCGCCAGTCTAGTCGTCGACCACTCGACCTGCGCCCGCCGGAACTGAAACCGGCCGGGCGGGCGGTCAGCGCCGGGCGAGGAGAACGCGGATGTCGAGGGGCTCGCGGCGGCGGCGCAGGCGGCGTCCGGTCACCTCTGGCCTGACCTGCACCATGAACGGTTCCTGCTCGCGCAGCACCTCCTCGATGGCGTCGGTGATGAGCATGCCGGGGTGGATGGTGGGCACGCGATCACCCACCATGCCGGCGATCCCCGCACTGACGTGCGTCATGTCCAACTCATGCGCCTGCTCGAGCACATTGAGGCAATCGTCGAGGCGGCGCAGACGGAGGCGGCGATCGTGACCGTCCTCGAGCTGCATGTCGCGCACACTACTCGATCCCAGATGACCGCGGCGTCGCGTCCGCGACGGCTGGGTGGAACCCCGCCACGTACCGGTCACGATCGACTCACAGACCCGCGGCCGGACACGTCAGGCGACCTCGGCGGGGGTGCGCCGGCCCGGGGCGCGCCGCCGCGGCGGCTGCCGGGGTCGGGATGCCGCCGACGGGCTGGCCCGCCTGCTGAGCGCAGGCAGGAGCGCCTTCAAATAGCTGCCCGTAGCGCTCTCGGGGTTGGCGGCCACTGCCTCAGGAGTGCCGCTGGCGATGATGCGCCCGCCGCGGTCTCCCCCCTCGGGGCCGAGATCGACGATGTGGTCGGCGGTCTTGATGACGTCGAGGTTGTGTTCGATGACGATCACCGTGTTGCCCTGATCGACCAGCCGGTGGAGCACGCCGAGCAGGCGCTCCACGTCGGCGAAGTGTAGCCCCGTGGTGGGCTCGTCGAGGATGTACACGGTGCGGCCGGTGTCGCGCCGGCTCAGCTCGGTGCTGAGCTTGACGCGCTGCGCCTCGCCCCCGCTGAGCTGCGTGGCCGGCTGGCCGAGCCGGATGTAGCCAAGGCCGACGTCCTGCAGGGTGCGTAGCTTGCGCAGAATGCGCGGCTGGTGCTCGAAGCGCTGGGCCGCCTCGTCCACGGTCATCTCGAGGACGTCGGCGATGGAATGGCCCCGGAAGCGCACCTCCAGGGCCTCGCGGTTGTAGCGCTTGCCCTTGCAGACCTCGCACGTGACGTAGATGTCGGGCAGGAAGTGCATCTCGATCTTGATGACTCCATCACCCTCGCACGCCTCGCAGCGGCCTCCGGAGACGTTGAACGAGAACCGCCCCGGCTTGTAGCCGCGTACCCGCGCCTCGGGGAGCTGCGCGAAAAGCTCGCGGATGTAGGTGAACATGCCCACGTACGTGGCCGGGTTGCTGCGCGGCGTCCGTCCGATCGGCGACTGGTCCACGTTGATCACCTTGTCGACGTGCTCGATGCCCTCGACACGGCGATGCCTGCCAGGACGCTCCTTGGCGCGATGCAGCTGCATGGCCAGGCGGCGGTGAAGGATGTCGTTGACCAGCGTGGACTTGCCGCTCCCGCTGACCCCGGTGACGCAGATCAGGGTGCCCAGGGGGAAGCCGGCGTCGATCTCCTTGAGGTTGTTCTCGGTGGCCCCGAGCACCACGAGGCTGGCGCCGTTCCCCCGGCGCCGGTGCGCCGGCACGGGGACGCCACGCCTTCCAGCAAGGAAGTCCGCAGTGATGCTGCCCGGTGTGGCCAGAACCTGATCAAGCGTCCCCGCGGCGACGATGTGGCCCCCGTGCTCGCCCGCGCCAGGGCCGATGTCCACCACGAAGTCGGCGGAGCGAATGGTCTCCTCGTCATGCTCGACGACGAGCAGGGTGTTGCCGATGTCGCGCAGTCCCCGCAACGAGGCGATGAGCTTGCGGTTGTCGCGTTGGTGGAGGCCGATGCTCGGCTCGTCCAGGACGTAGAGCACGCCCATGAGCTTGCTGCCGATCTGCGTGGCCAGGCGGATGCGCTGAGCCTCGCCGCCGCTCAGGGTCTGCGCGCTACGCTCCAGGGTGAGGTAGTCGAGGCCCACGTCGTTGAGAAAGCCGAGCCGCTCGCGGACCTCCTTGAGCACCTGACGCGCGATGGTCTGCTCGCGCTCGCTGAGGCGCAGGGTGTCGAGGCGGCGCAGCGCCGCCTCGATGCTGAGCGCGCAGTAGTCGGCGATTCCCGTCCCGTCGACGGTGACCGCGAGGAACTCCTTCTTGAGGCGCCGCCCGCCGCAGGTCGGGCACGGCTTCTGCATCATGAGGCGCTCGATGTCGGTCTTCACCCAGTCCGAGTCGGTCTCCCGGTAGCGGCGCTCGAGGTTGGGGATGACGCCCTCGTAATGCGCCTCGAAGGAGCGCGCAGCGCCGGAGTGGGAGACGTAGCGCATGCGCACCGTCTCATCCTTGGGGAGCCCGGACAGCACCACGCGGCGCTGGGCATCGGTGAGGCTCATCCAGGGGCGGTCGAGGGGAATGCGGAACTTGCGAGCCACGGCCTCGAGAACGTCTAGGTGCCACCGCTGCGATGGGCCCTTGGTCCAGCCCTCCAGCGCGCCCCCCATGATGCTCAGCGACCCGTCGGGCACCACTGCGTCGGCATCCACCTCCATGCGCAGGCCCAGGCCGGTGCAGCCTGGGCAGGCGCCGTGGGGCGAGTTGAACGAGAAGTTGCGGGGCGCCGGCTCCTCCATGGAGATGCCGCAGTAGACGCAGGCGTAGTCGCGCGAGAAGAGCATCTCGCCGATACCCTCGTCGTGGTGGAGAGGTCCGCCGTGAAGGTCGTGGGCCTCGGCCACCGCGAGGTGAGGCGGGGTGGAGCCCTCGCCGTCGACGAGGTGGGGCCGAGCCGGGTCGATGGGGATCAGCAGGATGAGGCCGTCACTCAGCTGGGTGGCCTGCTCCAGAGAATCCGTCAATCTCTGCCGGATCTGCGGGCCCATGACGAGGCGATCGACCACCACCTCGATGTCGTGCTTGTACTTCTTGTCGAGGACCACGGGCTCGCTCAGGTCGCGCAGCTCGCCGTCGACGCGGGCGCGCACGAACCCGGCCCGGCGGGCCGCGTCGAACACCTCGCGATGCTCGCCCTTGCGCCCCTGCACCATCGGCGCGCTCACCATCAGCCGCGTGCCTGGCGGCAGCGCCAACACCTGGTCGGTGATCTGGTCGATGGACTGCTTGCTGATCTCCCGTCCGCAGTTGGGGCAGTGAGGATGGCCGATGCGCGCCCAGAGCAGGCGCAGATAGTCGTAGATCTCTGTGACCGTCCCCACCGTTGATCGCGGGTTGCGGCTGCTGCCCTTCTGGTCGATGGAGATCGCCGGCGAGAGACCCTCGATGTGGTCGACATCGGGCTTCTCGATCTGCCCCAGGAACTGGCGCGCGTAGGCGCTCAGCGACTCGACGTAGCGGCGCTGGCCCTCAGCGTAGATGGTGTCGAAGGCGAGACTGGATTTGCCGCTTCCCGACAGCCCCGTGAGGACGATGAGCCGGTCGCGCGGCAGGGTGAGGTCGAAGCCCTTGAGGTTGTGCTCGCGAGCTCCGTGGATGACGATGCTGTCGTGCGGCACCCCCGCAGAGTACCCGGTCGGCTGGGGCGCCCAACCTGACGGGGCCGCGCTCAGGAACCGCGCCGCCGGCCCCGGGTAGCGGGTGCGGCCGGCCGGCGCCGGACGGCCGGGGCGGCCGCCGCCTTGGCCGGAGCCGGCGCGGCCCGGCGGCTTCGTCGTGGACGTCTGATCGACTTCGGGACAGCCGGCTGACCGGCGAGCTCGAAGGCCAGGGCGGTCTTTCCCAGCCAGCGGTCCCAGCCCCCCGCGCCCTGGCCGTCACGCTTCATCCCCAGGCCGGCCGCGACCCGCTGACCGGCGTCGTGCCCAGGTGGAACCAGAGCCTCGAGGGTGGTGACGAAGAGATGCGTCTCCAGCAGCCGCGCCATCGCCACGAGGGCCTCGCCCGCAAAGCCATGGCCCCAGTAGCGGTGACCGACGGTGCAGCCGATGCAGGCGACGCCCTCATCAGTGACGGCGGCCCGCACCTCGCCGATGGCCTCTCCCAGCGGGACCAGCCGCACCAGCCACGTGAGCAGCACCTCGCGCCCGTCCGCTGACCGGCGCGCGCTCAGGGCGCGGTAGCGCTCGGCCAGCTCCGCCTGCGCGGGCGGCAGGCCCCCGATGTGGCGGTGGAGGCGCTGGTCGTTGAGGATGACGAACATCTCCTCGGCGTCGGCCGGGGTGACCGGCACCAGCCGCAGCCGGGGGGTGTTGGCCACCAGGGCGGCCTCTGGGGGGAGGTCGATCATGGGCCGGATTGTCCTCCGCCACCGCGGCCCGGATCACGCCCCGGTACCAGGCTGTCGCATCGCGACACGACCCCGCTTCGCACCGGGACGACCGCAACCGGCGGCCGGCGGCCCGCCTCTACTCCGAGGCGGTGCCGGCGGTGGCCTCCTCCTTCTCCTCGGCGTCCTTCTTGTGGCGGCGGCCACCCTCGCGCTCGGCGGGAACGATGGTCATCGTCACCTCGCCGTCCACCAGGTCGATCTTCACTGTGTCGCGGGGACCGTGCTTGAGCCGCAGCAGCTCCTCGCTGAGCGGGTCCTCGATGAGGCGCTGGATGACGCGCCGTAGCGGACGCGCCCCGTAGATCTTGTCGAAGCCCTCCTCGACGATGCGGTCCTTGACCGGGTCAGCGACCACGAAATGCAGCTCCTGAACGTTGAGCTGCGCGGCCACCTTGTCGAGCATGAGGTCGACGATGGTGCGCATCTGCCCCGTGTCGAGCCGCTCGAACACCACCACGGCGTCGACGCGGTTGAGGAACTCGGGGCGGAACGCGCGCTTGAGTTCCTCCATGATGCTGTCGCGCATCTTGGCGTGCTCGACCGAGGTCGTCCGCTCGTCCGCAACCGCCGGCTGGAACCCCATGGAGAGGTTGGCGCGCAGATTGGACACGCCCAGGTTGCTGGTCATGATGACGATGGTGTTGGCGAAGTTGACCGCCTTTCCCTTGGCGTCACTGAGCCGCCCGTCCTCGAGGATCTGCAGCAGCATGTTGAAGACCTCGGGATGGGCCTTCTCGATCTCGTCGAAGAGCACCACGCTGTAGGGACGGCGGCGCACCGCCTCGGTGAGCTGACCACCCTCGTCATAGCCGACGTAGCCGGGCGGGGAGCCGACCAGCCGAGCCGTGGAATGACGCTCCATGAACTCGGACATGTCCAGCCGGATGATCGCCTCCTCGTTGTCGAAGAGGAACGCCGCCAGGCAGCGGGCCAGCTCGGTCTTGCCCACGCCGGTGGGACCAAGGAACATGAAGGAGCCGATGGGACGCTTGGGATCCTTGAGTCCGGCACGCGAGCGCCGCACCGCCTTGGAGATCACCTTCACCGCCTCGTTCTGGCCCACCAGCCGCTTGTGGATCTCGTCCTCCATGCGCAGCAGGCGCGAGGTCTCCTCCTCGACCAGCCGGCTCACGGGCACGCCCGTCCAGGAGCCGATGATCTCGGCGATGTTCTCCTCGGTGACCTCGGGAACGGTGGCGCCGAGCTTGTCGCGCCATTCCATCTCGGCGGTGACGTACTTCTCCTTGAGCTGCTTCTCCTGGTCGCGGAAGCTGGCCGCGGTCTCGTAGTCCTGGCCGCTGATCGCCTCCTCCTTCTGCACCTGGAGGTTGCGGATCTCCTTCTGCATCTCGCGCAGCGAATCCGGCGTGGTGGTGAGCTTCATCCGCACGCGGGCGCTCGACTCGTCGATGAGGTCGATGGCCTTGTCGGGCAGGCTGCGGTCGGGCACATAGCGCTCGCTCAGCTCCGCCGCGGCCTTGAGCGCGGTGTCGGTGATGGTGACGCGGTGGTGCTTCTCGTACAGCGACCGGATGCCGTGCAGGATCTCGATGGTCTCAGCGAGCGTCGGCTCCTCGACGAACACCGGCTGGAAGCGCCGCTCCAGCGCGGCATCCTTCTCGATGTACTTGCGGTACTCGTTGAGCGTGGTGGCGCCGATGCACTGGATCTCGCCGCGCGCCAGCGCCGGCTTGAGGATGTTGGCGGCGTCGATGGCGCCCTCGGCGGCGCCGGCGCCGACCAGGGTGTGCAGCTCGTCGATGAAGAGCACCACCTCGCGCGACTGGCGGATCTCGTCGAGAATCTTCTTCAGCCGCTCCTCGAACTCGCCGCGATACTTGGTGCCCGCGACCAGCGCGCCCATGTCGAGGGTGAGCACGCGCTTGCCCATCAGCGACTCGGGAATGTTGCTGAGGATGATCTGCTGCGCCAGTCCCTCGGCGATGGCCGTCTTGCCGACGCCGGGTTCGCCGATCAGCGCAGGGTTGTTCTTGGTGCGCCGGCTGAGGATCTGCACGACGCGTTCGATCTCCATAGCACGGCCGATCACCGGGTCGAGAGCGTTGCGTTGCGCCAGCTCGGTGAGGTCACGGCAGAACTGGTCGAGCAGAGGCGTGCGACTCGGCTTCTTCTGCGCCTCCTTGCTGTCCTCCTCAAGCCCCGATTCATGGAGCAGACGCTCGATCTCCGCGCGCACCTTGTCGAGAGTGGCGCCGAGATCCTCGAGAACGTGCGCGGCGATGCCCTCGCCCTCGATCAGCAGACCGAGCAGCAGATGCTCCGTGCCCACGTAGTTGTTGCCCATCCGCCGCGCCTCCTCGAAGGAGATCTCGATGACCTTCTTCACGCGGGAGGTGGGGATGATCTGCTGGATGATGATCCGCTCGTTGCGCCCGAGCACCGACTCGATGGTGCTGCGGACCTTGTTGATCTCGACGCCGAGGTTGTTCAGCACCTTGGCGGCGAGACCCTCCCCCTCACGCAGCAATCCGAGCAGCAGGTGCTCAGTGCCGATGTACGAATGATGAGAGCGCTCGGCCTCTTCCTGCGCGAGGGTGAGGACCTTCTTCGCTCTTTCGGTGAACCGTTCGAAGGGGTACACGTGCCGGGTCTCCTTGGACCCCAAGCTCCGGGCCGGAGTGGCTCCGGTGCCCGGGTCGCGCTTCATTATGACCACAGAGCGCGTTCGCAAACGCTCTAGAGCACGAGATGCATCCGGGCGGGCGGGCCTGGCTCCGTGACCTGTACCGGAGGGCGGCCAGGGGGAGCGCGCTCGATCCGTCGCGGTCATGGCCGTTCGGTGAACACCCCGGACCGGTGGCCGGCACGGCAGCGTTGCCGGCCCGCCCGGAACGTCAGGCGCCGGCGTCGATGGCGGGATCGGCCTCGCCGGGGACCTCGGCAGCTCTGCGGCGGGTGCGGCCGCGGCCGGCCACGGGCTCCAGGGCGGCCTCCGCCTCCGGCTCGTCCGCCGGGGCCTCGGCTGCGGCGGCCGCGGCCATCTCGGCTGCGGGCGCGACCTCGCCGGCAGCAGGTTCGGCAACGGCCTCGGCGGCGGTGTCGATCTCGCCGGCCGGGCCCTCGCTGGGCGCGTCGTGGGCGACGCCGTTGGCGCTCTCGCCGGTCGGCTCGTAGCCGGCGCTCTCAGCGGCCGGCTCTTCGCCGGCGCTCGCGGCAGCCGGCCCGTCGTCCGCGCTCTCGGCAGCCGGCTCGTAGTCGGCGCCAGGGTAGAACTCCTCCCCGCCCGCGCCGTCGGGCCCGCGGCCCTGGAGCTGGCGGAGCGACAGGCTGATGCGCCGGCGGACCTTGTCGGCGTTCAGCACCATCACCTCGACCTCGTCGCCGACCTTGAGCACGTCCTCGGTACGCTCGACGTGGTCCCACGACAGCTCGCTGATGTGGAGCAGGCCCTCGACGCCGTCCGCGATCTGCAGGAAGGCGCCGTATTTCTTGGTCTTGGTGACGACGCCCTTCACCGGCCGCCCCGTGGGGAAGCGATCCTCGATGGTGTCCCACGGGTCGTCGCTCATCTGGCGCAACGACAGGCTGATGCGGCTGAGCTCGGGATCGAGCTTGATCACCTTGACCGAGACGTCATCACCCACGTTGAGCATGTCGGAGACGTTGTTGATCCGGTCCCAGCTCAGCTCGCTGATGTGGATGAGACCGTCGGCGCCGCCGAGATTCACAAAGGCGCCGTACGAGGTGAGGCCGCTGACCTTGCCGCTGACCAGGTCGCCGACGGTGAGCTTCTCGAAGAGCTCCTCGCGCTGACGAGCCCGGTCCTCGTCCTGGGCGGCGCGCTGAGAGACGATGAGGCGGTTGCGCTTGCGGTTGACCTCGAGGATCTTGACCGCGATCTTGGTCCCCACCAGCTCCATGAGGTTGCCGCTGAACTGGCGCGCCACCTGGCTGCTCGGCAGGAAACCACGCAGGCCCATGATGTTGACGATCAGGCCGCCCTTGTTCTGCTCGCGGACCTCGGCGTCGATGACCTCGCCGAGTGACTCCTTCTCAGCGGCCTTCTGCCAGATCCCCTCGGCGCGCGCCTTGCGCAGCGACAGCACGACGCTGCCGTTGTCGTTCTCCGGCTCGATGACGTAGACCTTGACCTCGTCCCCGGGCTTGAGCTCCACCGGCGCCTCGCCGCGGGCCACCAGCTCACGGTTGCTGATCACCCCCTCCGACTTGGCCCCGATGTCGACGAGGACCTCATCGGGATCGACCCGGACCACCGTCCCGTCGACGATGTCGCCGTGGGACAGGGAGCGGATGCTGTGCTCCTCGCCGGCGAGGAGCTCCTCCATGGTCAGGTTCTCCGGGTCCTGGGTGAGGGTGGGGGCCAAAGCTCTCCTTGCGTTCTTCCAGGTTGGCGGTGAGGCGTTTCCGGGAACGGCGGACGCGGGTCCGCTGAGCTGCCGCGTGATGGCGAAAACGGGCATGCTGACACCCGGCCGGTACGGCCGAGCGAGTTTACCATCGCGCGTCTGAGCGCCAAGCCGGCGCGTTTGCGCCGTTTGGCCAAGGCCGGCCGCCGGATGTGTCCGGGCGGTGACGGGCTCTTCAACATTCTTTGCCGAAATCACCCGGGCCGCCCACCTGCCCCGCCCTATCGTTCGCGTCGGCCGCCGCTGCGGCCCGGCAGGCGAGCTCACCAGGCAGGGAACGATGCGGATCACGATCACATGCGAGGGGTGCGGAGAGCGCCATCAGCTGGCCAGGACCCGTTTCGAGCCCGGACCGATCTGGCTCGTCTGCCACGGCTGCGAGCGCAGCCTGCAAGCCCAACTCGGGGCTTGGGCGGCGGACACCGACGGCCCCGGAGAAGCAGCCCCGGCCCCCCTCCTGACCAGCTTCGACTCTGCCTGGGGCGGCACCATCGATCTCGGCATCGGGGCCGCGTAGCGGTCACCCGCGGGTGCGCGGCCGGTCGTGTGCGGGGCGTCGCCCGACGCCTCGGCGGAGGGACGGCTGGGTTACCCTCTCGGTGTGCCCGTCGAGAGCCCGGTCCGGCGTGAGGCGCCCGCTCGCGACGCGACCACCGTCCGCGACCTTCCGTGGAACGTGGTCGTCTGGAACGATCCGGTGACCCTCATGACCTACGTCGTGCTGGTCTTCCGCCGGCTCTTCGGCTACAACCAGGAGACCGCGACGCGGCTCATGCTCCAGGTCCACAACGAAGGCCGGGCCGTCGTCGCCACTCAGCCGCGGGAGCAGGCCGAGGTCTCGGTGACCCGGCTCCATGCCTTCGGGCTCCAGGCCACTCTGGCCAAGGGCTAGCAGGCCAGGTGGCCCGGGTCCGCCGCTACCTGGGGCGGGTCGAGATCTGGCTCGACAAGCGTGAGCGGGCCGCGCTCATCGACACCGTCGAGGCGCTGGCTGAGTCACCGGACGCGTCGGGACCATGGCTCACCCACCGCGCCTACGAGGATCCCGGCCTCGACCGCGAGTACCAGCGGCTCACCGGGCCCGAGCTCGCAGTGCTTCACGAGGCCGACCTGGCCGCCGTCCGTGAAGACCTGCAGCGAGGACACGATCGCTGCCGGGTCGACGACGAACGAGCGCTGGCCTGGCTGCGCGCCCTCAACCGGCTGCGCCTGGTCGCGGGCGGACGCCTGGGCATCACCGAGGACGGCTGGGAGGACACGCTCGGTCCCCAGGTCGCCGCCGCCGACGAGCTCGCCATGCTCAGCGACCTGGGCTGGCTCCAGGAGGGCATCCTGCACGCCCTGGAGCCCTCGCTGTGAGCCCCGCACGACGGCCGGCGGCCGGCCGCCGGCCATGCCCAGGAGGTCCCGGCCGCTAGTAGCGCGTCACCTTGAGGCTGAAGTCGAGGGCGGTCGCCGAGTGGGTGAGGGCGCCCACGCTGATGTAGTCGGCCCCGGCGAGCGCGAACGCGCGGGCATTGGTCAGGCTGACGCCGCCGCTTATCTCCACGCGGGCGCGCCCGCGGATCATCTGCATGGCCTCGCGCACCTGGCCGGGTGAGAAGTTGTCGAGCAGCAGTCTCGGCGCCCTGTCCGCCAGGGCCTGCTCGAGCTCCTGGAGATTGCTCACCTCGACGTTGATGGGCGCCTCGGGATGGGCCCGGCGGATGGCCCGCAGCGCCGGAGTGACCCCGTTGGCGAGGGCCAGATGGGTGTCCTTGACCAGGACGTCGTCGTACAGGCCCATGCGGTGGTTGGTCGCGCCGCCCGTGCGGGTGGCGTACTTCTCCAGCAGGCGCAGCCCGGGGGTGGTCTTGCGGGTGTCGAGGATCACGCACTTGGTCCCCTCCACCGCCTTGACGTACCTGGCGGTGAGGCTGGCGATCCCGCTGAGGTGCTGGAGGAAGTTGAGGGAGACGCGCTCCCCGGCCAGGATGCCCCGGGCCGGGCCGGCCAGGCGCGCCACGATGGTCCCGTCCTGCACACGGTCGCCGTCCGTGACCTTGACGTCGACCTGGATGCGCTCGTCGACCAGCTCGAAGACGCGGCGCAGCACGGGCATGCCGGCAGCCACCCCGTCCTCCTTGCAGACCACCTTGCCGCGGCAGGTCATCTCGGGCGCGACGATGGCGTCGGTGGTGATGTCCCCGGCTCCGACGTCCTCGCGCAACGCTGTCTCGATCAGCGTGTCGAGATACTCCGGGGCGAGGGCGTCAGTGATGTGTTCCAGCGTGGCTGTCAAGTTCTGGTCTCCTGTTGACTTGGAGCACCCAGACACCCTGCTGGCCCGTGACGGCTTCGGGGTGGTCGGAGCGTCGGTGGCTACCGCGCGACTCCTCGCGGAGGAGCGCGGCCTGGCAGACGAGCGACGCCGTGCGCGCTGCGGCGCCCAGCGTCGACGTGGAGGAGAGAGGGAGGGCATCGGCCTCGGCGGCGACGGCGGCCACGGCGGCGGCGGCCGCCTCCAGCCCGCCGCGCTCACGGATCAGCCCGGCACCCTGCTGCATGGCGCTGCGCAGCCGCTCCTGCAGCTCCGCGGCCGCCGGAGCCACGGCCGGGTCGGGCCGGACCGGCGCCGCCGAACGGGGGTTGGACAGTGCGGGTCGGGGCGCCTCGGCGGCGGCCTCGCGGGCGGCGCCGCCGGCGCGGACGCCGAACACCACCCCCTCGAGCAGGCTGTTGCTGGCCAGCCGGTTGGCCCCGTGGACGCCCGTGCTGGCCACCTCGCCCGCGGCGTAGAGGCCGGGCAGGCTGGTGGCGCCGTCCAGGTCGGTGCGCACCCCGCCGATGCTGTAGTGGGCAGCGGGCGCGATCGGCACCAGGTCGGCCGACAGGTCGAGACCGTGGGTCCGCAGGGTCTCCGTCACCGTGGGGAAGCGCGCCTCCACCCCCGGGAGGTGGCGGGCGTCCAGGAAGACGCTGGGCGCCCCGCTGCGGTCCAGCTCACCCCAGATGGCGGCGGCGACGACGTCGCGCGGCGCGAGCTCGCCACGCGGGTCGGCCGCGAAGAGAAAGCGACGTCCGGCTCCATCGACCACGTGCGCCCCTTCGCCACGGATGGCCTCGGTGATCATGAAGGCGGGCGCGTCGGGGAGGGCCAGGGCGGTGGGGTGGAACTGCACGAACTCCATCGACGCGACCTCGGCCCCGGCCGCATAGGCGAGGGCGACGCCGCTGCCGACCGCGCCCTCAGGGTTGGTGGTGCGCAGCCACAGCCGGCCCGCGCCCCCGGTGGCCAGGACGGTTGCGGGCGCCAGCACCCGGCAGGCCGCGCCGGACTCCGCGTCGACCACGTCCACGCCGGCGCAGCGGCCACCGTCGTCGACCAGACCGACGAGCAGCTGCCCCTCGAACACCTCGACCCCGTGCGAGTCCAGCCGCTCCGCCAGGGTGCGGGCGATGGCCTGGCCGGTGGCGTCACCGCCGGCATGGACGATGCGCGGCCGGCTGTGGGCCGCCTCGCGCCCAAGGGCGATCTCGCCGTCGCCGTCACGATCGAAGGGCACCTGCCAGGTGGCCAGGTCGTGGACGCGCGCCGGCCCTTCTCCGACCAGGACCCGGACGGCCGCCTCATCGCAGAGACCCCGCCCCGCCGCCAGCGTGTCCTCCAGGTGGAGTTGCGGGGAGTCGTCCGGCCCCAGCGCCGCGGCCAGGCCTCCCTGGGCCCAGCGGGTGCATCCGGACACCAGCCGGCCGGCCGTGACCAGCACCACCCGAGGACGCACCGGTCCCGGCGTCGAGACCGCGCTCAGGGCCGCGGCCATCCCCGCCAGGCCGCTGCCGGCGACGACGACGTCGCAGCGCAGCACGTCGGGAGGCGAGGTCGAGCGGAGCGGAAGGCTCACCTCGCCGCAGCCGCCTGACGCGGGCGATTGCGGCTGTCGACCTGCACCACGCGGGGCCGGAAACCTTTGAGCTCAGCCTCGTCGAGCCCGGCGTAGGTGACCAGGACGACTGCGTCGCCGGGCTCACCGATGTGGGCCAGGGCGCCGTTGAGCGCGATCTCTCCCGCGGCGCCGGCGTGCGCGTGGGTGACCGCCCGGGAGCCGTTGTTGAGGTTGATGATGTGGAGCTGCTCACCGACTGCGATGTCGGCCAGCCTCATCAGCTCGGGATCGATGCTGCAGCTGCCCTCGTGATGCAGATCCGCCCGCGTCACCGTCGCGCGGTGGATCTTTGATTTCATGACGATGCGCTGCACGCCTCGCTCCTCTACCCAGCCGCCGCCGCCCTGTCCGCCGCTGAGGCCGTCGCGCGTGCCGGCACGGGGGGGACCTCATCGAAACCCGCGCAGAGCGTGTCGATCAGCCGAGTCCCGCCTATTCTAGCAGCGACCTGAATTCGAGCCGACCGGGTCATCCGCGCCACCGGCTCGAAATTCTCCGGGTCGACCACGGCGACGTAGTCGACTGTCAGCAGCGGGCTTTGCGCCAGCTCCTCGCGCACGATGGAGATGACCCGCGCGGCGTCCTGCTCACCCGCGCTCACGGCCGCGGCGGCCGCGGCCAGACCCCGGGGGATGGCCAGCGCCTGGGCGCGCTCGGCGGCGCTCAGATAGGCGTTGCGGCTGCTCAGGGCCAGGCCGTCGTCGTCGCGGACGGTGGGGCACACCACGATCCTGCTGCCGGTGTCCAGGTCGCGGGCCAGGCGGCGCACCACCGCGCATTGCTGAGCGTCCTTCTGGCCGAAATAGGCACGATCGGCGCGTGTCGCCACCAGCAGCTTGGCGACCACCACGGCCACACCCTCGAAGTGACCGGGGCGAAAGGCCCCCTCGAGTTCGGCGGTGAGCCGCCCCACCACGGCCACGCGCAGCGCGAATCCCGGTGGGTAGACCTCGTCGGGGGCGGGCAGGTAGACGGCATCGACCCGCTCGACGGCGCAGATCTCGAGGTCCGACGTCACGTTGCGCGGATAGCGGTCGTGATCCTCGCCGGCGCCGAACTGCGCCGGGTTGACAAAGATGCTGACGACGATCCGATCGCACTCCGCGCGGGCGCGCCGCACCAGGCTGCGGTGGCCCGCATGGAGCGCCCCCATCGTGGGGACCAGCCCGACCGTCATCCCGGCGCTGCGCCAGCGTTCGCTCGCCAGCCGCAGGGCGGTGACGGTGTCGAGGAGCTGCGGCCGCTCCGGCGCCATCAGTGGTAGCTGTGGGCGTCGTCGGGGAACCTCCCCGCGCCGACCTCGTCGGCAAAGGCTCGCGCCGCGGCCACCGCTCGGTCGCCGAGGTCGGCGTAGGCCTTGGCGAATTTGGGCATGTGCCCGCGGGTCATCCCCAGCAGGTCGTAGACCACCAGCACCTGAGCGTCGCAGTCGGGGCCGGCGCCGATGCCGATGGTGGGGATGGTGACCGTCGTGGTGACCACGGCGGCGAGGTCGCGGGGCACGCCCTCGAGCACCAGCCCGAAGCACCCGGCCCGCTCGAGGGCCTGGGCGTCCGCGAGGATGCGCGCCCGCGCCGGCTCGTCGCGGCCCTGCACCCGAAACCCGCCCTGAGCGTTCTGCGATTGCGGGGTGAGGCCGACATGGCCCATCACCGGAATACCGCGTTCGACGAGCGCCGCCGCCACCTCGACCACCCAGCCGCCACCCTCGAGCTTGACGGCGTGCATTCCCGCCTTGAGAAAGGCGGCCGCATTGCCGATGGCCTGCGCGGTCGACTCGTGGTAGGAGCCGAAGGGCATGTCGCCGACGAGCAGCCGCGTGGGCGCCGCGCGGGCCACCGCGCGGGCGCTGTGGAGCATCTCCTCCATCGTCACCGGCAGCGTGCTCGCGTAGCCCAGCGCGTTGTTGCCAACACTGTCACCAACCAGTAGAACCGGGATGGCCGCCTCGGCGAGCAGCCGTGCCGTCGGGTAGTCGTAGGCGGTGACCATGACGAAGCGCCGGCCCTCGCGCTTGGCGGCGAGGAGGTCGAGGACGGTGACCTGCATCGCTGACGGGTCAGCCGGAGGCGCGTCGCAGGCGGGCCGTCCGCGCCGCCGTGCCGGAGCGCGCGGGCGCGGGCCGTGGCACTGGGGTGCGCCCGGGACGCGGCCCGGTGGAGAGCAGCTCGGCCACCTGGTCGCGGCCGGTGGCCCCTGTGGTCCGCAAGGTCTCGCGGGCCAGGCGGTGGTAGAGCTGTTGGGTCTGGGGGTCACCCCGCAGCGCCTCCAGGTGGCTGCTCACGGTGGCGGGGTCGTTGCGCACCACGGGACCGGTGAGCGCAGCCCGTGGCCCCAGCCGGCGCGCGTTGCGCGCCGCGCCCTCGAGCAGGCCGGCGAGCGCCGGACCGGCGACGGCGGCGTCCACGCCGGCCGCGGTGAGCAGTTCGGAGGCTCGCGCCAGCAGCGCCAGCGGCGCGTTCCCCGCGAGCACGGCGGCGGCATGGTAGAGCGCGCGATCGCCGCTGGGCGCCTGGAAGGGAACGCCACCAAGATCATGAACCATGCGCTCGAGCATCTCGCCCAGCTCTGGGTCAGCGTCTATCCCGAAGAAGCTGCCCTGGAGTTCGGCGGGATCGGACCCCCGGGCCAGCGCGCTGAGGGGGTGGCAGCAGGCCACCGCCGCGCCGCCGGCGCGGGCCGCGGCCAGCGCCTCCCGGCTCTGCGCGCCGCTGCAGTGGACCAGGGCGTGGCCGCGCAGCGCCAGGCCGCTGGCGGCCACCGTCGCGGCGAGGCGGCCGATGGCCCGGTCGGGAACTGTCAGGAGCGTGACCTCGGAGCGCAACACCGCCGCGACTGCGGTGGGCACCGCCTCCGCGCCGACCTGCGCGGCCAGGCTGCGGGCGCTCTCCAGGCTGAGGCTGTGCACCGCCGTCACCCTGTAGCCGCTGCGCTGCAGCGCCCGGGCCAGCACGGTCCCGGCGCGCCCGGCGCCGATGATGGCCACCGCGGGGCGAGCCGGGGCGCCGGGGCGGGCTTCGACCGGCCGCGGCGGGCCTACCGGATCGGCACTCACGTCTCGGTCACCTCGGGATCCAAGCGCTGATGTCGGACGCGTCGCCACGGGGCGGGGCGGACGACGGGGCCACGCCGGGTGCCTCGGGGCGTCGAGCGTCCCCGGGCGGGCGTGGCGCCACTCCGCTTTCCCTCGTGGCGGCGCCTGGCGGCAGTCTACCCAAACCGCGCGCACGGTGACCGCAGCCGGGCGGCGCCCAGGCCTCCGGGGGAACCCCTCCGCTAGGCGCTGGCGGGCTCGACCTCGACGTGGGTGCGCGCTGTGCGCGCCGCCTCGACCTCGTCGATGATCCGCTGCATCTCGGTCACGTCCATCGTCTCCACCTCGATGAGGCGGCGGGCGAGGACGCGCAGCATCTCCTCGTTTTCGCGGAGGGTGCGCCGGGCGAGCTGCCAGGCGTTGTCGACGAGGTGGTGGATCTCCTCGTCGATCTCCTTGGCGACGTCCTCGGAGTAGTTGCGTTGCTCACCCAGGTCGCGACCGAGGAAGACCAGCTCCTCCTTGGTCCCGAAGGCGAGCGGCCCGAGCTTGTCGCTCATCCCCCACTCCGTCACCATGCGCCGCGCCAGCTTGGTGGCCTTGCCGATGTCGTCCGAGGCGCCCGACGTGATGTTGGCCTCACCGAAGATAACCTCCTCGGCGGACCGGCCCCCGAGGATCTGCGCGAGCTGGTCGGTCAACTCCGACTTGCTCACCATGTAGCGGTCCTCGGTGGGCAGCGACAAGGTCATGCCGAGGGCCATGCCGCGGCTGACGATCGAGATCTTGTGCACCGGGTCGGTGTTCAGCAGCAGATGACCGACGAGCGCATGTCCCATCTCGTGGAACGCGATGATCTCCTTCTCCTTCTCACTCATCATCCGGCTCTTGCGCTCCGGGCCGGCGACCACGCGCAGGATGGATTCCTCCATGTCCTTCATGGAGATCACCTTCTTGTTGGCGCGGGCGGCGAGGATGGCGGCCTCGTTGATCAGGTTGCTGAGGTCGGCGCCGCTGAAACCGGGCGTCTGCCGCGCCAGCACGTCGAGGTCGACAGTCCCGTCGAGCGGCTTGTTGCGCGCATGTACCTCGAGGATCGCGCGCCGGCCCCGGATGTCAGGACGGTCCAGCACCACATGGCGATCGAAGCGCCCCGGACGCAGCAACGCCGGATCCAGGACGTCGGGTCGGTTGGTCGCGGCGATGACGATGACGTGGGTACTGGTCTCGAAGCCGTCCATCTCCACCAGCAGCTGGTTGAGCGTCTGCTCGCGTTCGTCGTGACCGCCGCCCAGGCCGGCGCCGCGCTGGCGGCCGACAGCGTCGATCTCGTCGACGAAGACGATGCAGGGGCTGTTCTTCTTGGCCTGGTCGAAGAGATCACGCACGCGGCTGGCGCCGACACCGACGAACATCTCGACGAACTCCGAACCCGAGATGCTGAAGAAAGGCACCCCGGCCTCGCCCGCGACCGCTTTGCTCAACAGGGTT
Organism: Candidatus Dormiibacterota bacterium; assembly: GCA_036521675.1. Classification (GTDB taxonomy): domain Bacteria; phylum Chloroflexota; class Dormibacteria; order Aeolococcales; family Aeolococcaceae; genus DATDHG01. Next base: position 1,996 of record DATDHG010000259.1, on the reverse strand, counting down.
TTCCCAGTGCCGGGGGGGCCGACCAGCAGTACCCCCTTGGGGATGCGCGCGCCCACCGCGGTGAACTTGTCCGGGTACTTGAGGAACTCGACGATCTCGCTGAGCTCGATCTTCGCTTCCTCGACGCCGGCGACGTCGTTGAAGGTGACGGTGGGCTTGTCCCCGGTCAGCATCCGGGCGCGGCTGCGACCGAACGACAGGGCCTGGTTGTTGCCGCTCTGAGTCTGGCGCAGCATGTACCACATGAACCCGCCGATCACCAGGATGATGATGAGGTTGGGGAGGATAATGCTCAACAAGAGGTTGCTCCCGCCGCTCGCATCGGCTTTGTAGTTGGTAAAGCGGTAACTGCTGAACAGGCTGGGGATGTCACTGTTCTGGGGGACCTGGGTGTGAATCTTGCTGCCGTTGCCGTCGAACCAGGTCACGCCCTGGCCGTCGCCGTCGATGACGGCCTGCTGGCCGCTGCTGGTGCTGATCTTGTTGGCCGCATTGCTGCAATCCGCGGTGCTGCCGCCGCCGTTGACCCCGCTGACCGCAGTGCCGCTGCCTACTCCCGAGGTGCACTGCAGCGCCAGTTGCAGCTGCCCGAGATCACGGTCGGTCTGCCCTGAGCTGGGAAAGGAGCGGTAGGCGATCACCGCCACACCGATGATGACCGAGATCAGGATGAGGTAGATGACCGGGCGCCGCTGGCCTCGCACCGAGCGAGCATAGCATCGGTTCTCGCCGCTTCCGATCTCAGCGATCGGGGCGCGGACGGGCGGTCAGCCGCCCCTCACCGCGCCGCCTCCCGCTCGGCCGCCAGCGCCCGCTGCCGCTCGGCCAGAACGCAGAGGCGGCGGCGGGCCCCAGGGAAGACCGCCTCGAGCGCGGGCAGGAGCTCGAGGCGCACACGGGTCCGCAGGTAGCGGGGGTCGCGGTTGCTCGGATCATCGACGGGCACCAGGCCGAGCTCGGCGCAGTAGGCGACGGTGGTGGCGCGCCAGACCCGCAGCAACGGCCGGGCCAGCCGCCCATCACGCAGGCTCATCGCCGCCAGCGAGCCGGGGGTGGCCCCGCGCAGCAGGCGCATGAGCACCGTCTCCGCCTGGTCGTCGGCGGTGTGGCCCAGGGCGATGGCGGTGACGCCGAGGCCATCGGCCAGGTCGCCGAGCGCCTGGTGGCGAGCACTACGGGCGCGATTCTGCAGTGACGCCCCCGGGCCCACCTGCACCTGCAAGGCGGTGAAGGGCAGGCCGCGTCCCGCGGCGAGCGCTCGCACGGCGTCCGCCTCGGCTGCGGAGCCCGCCCGCAACCCGTGGTCGACGTGGGCGACGTGCAGCCCGAAGCCGCGGGGCGGCGCGAGGCGGGCCAGACTGTCGAGCAGCGCCGTCGAATCGGCCCCGCCGCTGCACGCGACCAGCACGCGCTCGCCGGTTGCGATGGCACGATCGTGATCGAGGGCCCTGGCCACGGCGCGGCGCAGGCGCGTGACCGCGGGGCCGCGCTGGCTGCTCGGGAGCGGGTCGGCTCGCATGGCGCGCCCATGATGGGGCGCAGCGCGAGTCCGCAGATCGCCCGCCCTCAGCCTCCGGTCAAGATCTGGTTGACCGATTGTGGGACGTACCCGACCCAGTCGTTGGCCACAGCAAAGCCGGACGCATCGCCGCCGTCGATGGCGTTGATGAGCCGAGTGCACCAGGTCTGGAGCTCGCCGAGAGACTGGCCGAGCTCGGACGCCCCGGCGGCGAGGCCGGGCGGCGGTGTCACCCATCGGAGCCGGAGGGCGAAGTCGCCTGCAGCAGCGCGCAGAGTGACCGCCGTCGACCGGCACGCGGAGGGATTGGCCGGAAACGCGGCTCCGCCAAACCGACGACATGCGCTGACCTGCGCCAGCCAGGCGTCATTCACCTCACGCCTGCCCTCGAGGACAACACGGTCGAAGGGCGCCGTGGCCGGCGCCTGGGCGGTGCCAGACCCCGCAGCCTGGGACGCGTCATGCACCGGCGCGGGT
>DATDHG010000258.1:0-7025 GCA_036521675.1 Candidatus Dormiibacterota bacterium | reverse complement strand
CCTGCTCCACTGCCGCGAGACCGGCGACCTCTGCGCGGCCCTCGCCGCCGAGCTGGGCCTGGATGCCGCCGAAAGTCGCCGCGCCGGCCTCTTCCATGACATCGGCAAGGCGGTCGACCATGACGTCGAGGGCAGTCACGCCATCATCGGCGGCGAGATGCTGAGCATCCTCGGCGTCGACCCGGAGATCGTCCACGCGGTCAAGGCGCACCACTTCGACGAGGAGCCGGCCACCGATCTGGCGATGCTGACGATCTGCGCGGACGCCATCTCGGCCTCGCGCCCCGGGGCCCGCCGCGATACGCTCACGACCTACATCCAGCGCCTCGACCAGCTCCAGCAGATCGCCACGCGGCACCGAGGCGTGGAGCGCGCCTTTCCGATGCAGGCGGGTCGCGAGGTGCGCATCGCCGTGCGGCCCGACCAGGTCGCCGACGACCAGGTCGCCCAGCTCTGCGCCGAGATCGCCAGGGAAATCGAGGCCGAGATGCAGTACCCGGGCATGATCAAGGTGACCGTCATCCGCGAGACGTCGGCGACGGCGACGGCGAGCTAGCCGCGCGTGCCCCATCGCCTGCCCACCCCGTTCGAGCTCGTCGACTTCTTCGCGCGGGCGACGCGGGGTGGCCCTCGCCCGCTCCCCATCGCCGACACCGCGCCGGACCCCGGGCTGTTCGGGCCCGGCACTGTGACCTGGGCGGTCATGAAGGAGCCGGTGCTCATCCTCGGCGGTGGGCGGGCCCTGCTCATGCAGGCGGCCCACCCGCTGATCGCCCAGGGGGCGATCGACCACTCCACCTATGCCACCGATCCCTTCGGACGGCTGGATCGGACCCTGGTGTGGGTGGTGTCGGTGACCTTCGGCACCCGGCGGGAGGCGCGCGCGGCGACCCGGGAGGTCAACCGCCTCCATGCCGCGGTGAGCGGAACGCTGCCGGGCCCGCACGCGACCGCGCCCGTGCCCGCCGGCGCTGCCTACACCGCCACGGATCCGGAGCTGCTCCTCTGGGTTCATGCCACGTTCGTCGACACCATGCTGGCCACGCACGACGCCTTCGTGGGTACGCTCGCCGACACCGAGCGCGACACCTTCGTGCGCGAGTGGCATGCGGTGGCGCGGCTCATGGGCGTGCCGGCGCGCCGGCTGTGGCACAACGCCGGCGAGCTGCGCGCCTACGTCAGCGAGCAGACCGAGAGCGGACCGGTGCAGCCGGGACCGGGGTCGCGGCGCGTGGCCGAGACGGTCGTGCATCCACCTCTCCCCTCGCCCTGGCTGCGTCCCCCATGGGAGGCTGTCGCCTTCGCCACGGTCGGGCTGCTTCCCGCCACCGTGCGACGTGGCTACGGGTTCCCGTGGACGGCCGCGCACGAGGCCACGCACGGCGCGCTGCGGCTGGGGCTGCGCCGGATGCGCACGGTGCTGCCAGAACGGCTGCGCAGCTCGCCGGTGCACGACTTCGCCCAGGCCCGCGTCGCCGGCAGGCTGGCGGCTCCGCCACGGGTGCCGAGTCCGGCAACCACCCGCAGGCGGCGCTCAGAGGCGGCCTGAAAGGAAGCTCGCGACCGCCTCGGCGAAGCGCTCGGGCATCTCGTGGAAGAGCAGGTGGCCGGCGCCCTCGAACTCCACCAGCCGCGCCCCGGGGATGCGCTCCGCAAGGATCCGCCCGTTTCCGACAGGCATGACCAGATCATGTGTGCCGTGGAGGACCAGGGTGGGCGCGGAGATCTGCGGGAGCCGCTCCCACGTGTCGTGCTCCCAGGAGGCGGCGCGCTGCGCCTGGAAGACCGCCGCCGGCACCGGATGACGCGCGCGGTCATGGATCTGCGCCTCGATGAGGTCCGGATGCGCGGCGGCGTAGGCCGGGTCATACAGCACCGCGGTGGCCATGCGGTAGGCGGCCTCGGGGCTGCGCGCCCCGCGGCCGAGCAGCCGGGCGGTGTCCTCGGGGTCGGCCTTGACGGCGTGCGAACCGCCGGGCCCCGTGCACGCCAGCACCAGCCGGTCGACGCGGGCCGGGTGCTCGAGGGCGACGTGCTGGGCGATCATCCCGCCCATCGACGCACCCAGGACGTGGGCCGGCCGGGCTGACAGGGCGCCGATCACGGCGGCCGCGTCGGCGGCCAGCTGCTCCATCGGGTGAGGACCCGGGCTCCACCCCGAGCGGCCCACACCACGATTGTCCATGACCGCCGGACGGAGCCCGCGCGCCAGCAGCGGCTCGATGAGGGGGTCGAAGACCACCCGCGTGGCGCCCAGGCCGGGGATCAGGAGCAGCGGGGTCCCCGAGCCAGGGTGGACGCTGACCGCCAGCGCGACGCCGTCGTCGGCCCGGACGGTGAGCTCGGCGGCCACCGCGCGAGCGTAGGCAATCCGCCTCCTACACTGCGCTCCCGTGCCCCGCTTCTTTGTCGGCGCCGAGCAGGTGGGCGGGGGCCGCGGCGCGATCGTCGGCGCCGACGCCGCGCACCTCGCCCGCGCCCTGCGGGTGCGGCCCGGAGAGCTGGTGCGGGTGGTCGATGATGCGGGCGTCGAGCACGGCCTGCGCGTCGACGCCGTGTCGCGCGAACGGATCGAGGGGGCCGTGGAGTGGAGCCGCCCTGTCACCGGCGAGCCCCGGCTGCGCGTCCACGTCCTCCAGGCGCTGCCTCAGGGCGGCATCGACGGCGCCGTCGAAACGCTGACCGCGGTCGGCGTTGCCTCGATCCGCCCCTTCGCCGCCGAGCGTGGCGTCGCCCGCCCGGACGCCCGGCGGGGCGGCGCACGCCGGGAACGCTGGCGCAGCATCGCCCGCGAGGCGGCGCAGCAGGCGCTGCGGGGGACCGTGCCCGACGTCTATGAGCCGGCCACGCTGCAGGCGGCGCTCGAGGCGCTGCCCCCCGGGTGCCTGGTGCTCCTCGCCCGGGTCGGGGCTGACCAGCATGTCGCGACCCTGGACCTGGGCACCGCCGCCGACGTGGCGGTGGTGATCGGCCCGGAGGGCGGCCTGTCGCCGGGCGAGATGAGCATGCTGGAGGCCCGGGCCGCCCGCGCCGTCCATCTCGGCCCCCGCGTGTTGCGGTCACGACTGGCAGGAACCATTGCCGTCGCGCTGCTCATTGCCAGCGCGGAGCGCGCGGACGTCAGCCCCGCAGCGCGTCCCTGATCGAGCTGAAGAAGCCCTTGCGCACCTCGGCCGGCCGGCCGTCGCGGCCGCCCAGAGCGGCGAGCTGCTCCCAGTGGCGACGGTCGTTGGCGTTCAGGTGCTGGGGCACGACGAGGTGCACCACGATCAGCTGGTCGCCGCGCCGTCCGCTGCGCACGTGGGGCACCCCCATGCCGTGGATCTTGATGACCTTGCCGTGCTGGGTCCCTGCTGGCACCTCCACCTGGGCCTCGCCGTCGATGGTGGGGACGGTGATGGTGTCGCCGAGCACCGCCTGGACCAGGGTGATGGGCATCTCGAAGATCAGCTCCTGGTCGCGACGCAGCAGCTCCGCATGGGGCTCGATCCGGAAGCCGAGATAGAGATCACCGGCGGGCCCGCCGCGGGGGCCGGCCTCGCCCTCCCCGGCCACCCGCACCTGCACGTCGTCGTCGACCCCGGGCGGGATGGTGACCTCGATCCGCTTCTCGGACTCCACGCGCCCGTGGCCGCGACAGCGCTTGCATGGCGACTCGATGATCTGGCCCTCGCCGTGGCAGCGCGGACAGGGCGCGACGGTCATCGCCTGCCCGAAGATGGACTGCACGGCACGGCGGACCTGGCCGCTGCCGCTGCACTGGCCACAGGTGGTCGCTGACGTCCCCGGCTGAGCGCCCGACCCGGAGCACTCCGGGCACGTCTCGGCGCGCGGCACGGTGATGGTCCGCTTGGCGCCGAAGACCGCGTCGTGAAGGGTGATCTCCAGGTTCATGCGCAGGTCACCGCCGCGTTGGGGACCCGGGCGCGCACGCCGCCGGCCGCCTCCGAAGAACATGTCGAAGAGGTCGAAGGCGGACTCGAAGCCGAAACCGGCCCCGAGGTCGGGCATGCCGTCGCCGGGATGGCCGAAGTGGTCATAGCGCTGCCGCTTGTCGGTGTCGGAGAGGACGGCATAGGCCTCACCGATCTCCTTGAAGCGATCCTCCGCCGCCTGGTCGCCGGGGTTGCGATCGGGATGGTTGGCCATCGCCAGCTTGCGATAGGCCTTCTTCAACTCCTCCGGCGTCGCCTGGCGGTCGACCCCGAGCACCTCGTAGTAGTCGCGCTTGACGGCCATTGGACGGCTCGCTCAGGCCTCGGTGGCGGCGTGGGCCGGGTGCGCGACCTTGACCATCGAAGGCCGTAGGACGCGGTCGTGCAGCCGGTAGCCGCGGCGCAGGTCGGCGACCACGGTGTCGACGTCGACGCTGCCCGACTCCTCCCCCATCACGGCCTCGTGGAGGTTGGGGTCGAAGGGCTGGCCCTCGGCGTCGATGGGCATCACCCCGACCGAGGCGAGCGCCTCCTCGAACTGACGCACGGTATGGGTGAGGCCGTCGAGGAACTCGGCGGACGTGTCCTGCGGAGCATGGTCGATGGCCCGCTGGAGGTTGTCGAGCACGGGCAGCAGGGCGCGGGCGACATCCTCGGCGGCGTAGCGGGCCCGATCGCCGGCTTCGCGGGCGCTGCGCCGGCGGAAGTTGTCGAAGTCGGCGCTCAGCCGCAGATGGCGCGCCTGGAGGTCCTCGAGCGCGGCCTGGGGGCCGGCCCACGAGACCATGTCGGCGCCTGCCGCGGCTGGCGTGCCCTCGTCGGTCTCGGCCTCAGCGGGCAGGAAGGCATCCTGGATCTCCGCTGCGGTGGCGGCGTCCTCGTCCTCGGCGCGATCGGGGGTGGGTGGGATGCTCATGGTGAGAGGGTCCCTGTCCTCAGCCGAGCAACCGCTCGACTGCCTGACCGACACGCTGCGAGAGGTAGCGCAGTCGGGGCGCCACCTGCGGGTAGCGCATGCGGGTCGGCCCCAGGACACCGATGGTGCCACGCCGCTGGCGCCCGGCCCGGTAGGTGGTGAGCACCAGCGAGCAGCCGTGCAGCTTGGCCATCTCGTTCTCGGCGCCGATCACGATCTGCACCCCCTTGTCGACGTCGATGCGGCTGAGCAGCTCGCCCAGGAGGCGCTCCTCCTCGACCACGTCGAGCACCTGCTGGAGGCGCTCGTGGTCGCCGAACTCGGGCTGACGCAGCAGGTTGCGCACCCCGTCGTGGACGACCACAGCGTCCTGGCGGCGCTGCACGCTGCGCAGGACCTCGACGATGTGCTCGACCATCTCGGCGAGGAGGGGCGGGGCGTCGGCGGGAGGCGCAGCCTCGGCGATAGCGCCGGCGTCGAGGCCCACGAGCTCGCGGCGCAGCGTGGTGGCCAGCTGGCTGAGGGTGTCCTGGTCGGTGCTGAGGGTGCTCAACTCGACGACCTGCTGGCGCAGCATGTTGCCCTCGAGCAACACCATGAGGAGCGCGTGGCGCTCGTCGAGCGAGACGCAGTCGACGTGCTTGAGCTTGGGCGCCGGCGCCGTCGGCCCGGTCACAATGCTCACCGAATCGGTGATGAGCGCCAGCGTGAGCGCGGCTGCCTCCAGGAGCTCGTCGACCGACGCGGGGTGGGCCGGCAGGGTGGGATCGATCTGGCGGCGGACCGCCGCGCCCACGGCCTCCTCCTCCATGAGGAAGTCGACGTAGTAGCGGTAGCCGCGGTCGCTGGGCATCCGGCCGGCCGAGGTGTGCGGCTGGAGCAGGTAGCCGATGTCCACCAGGTTGGCGAGCTCGTTGCGAATCGTCGCCGAGGACCACGACACCAGGTACTTGGTGGCCAGGACCTGGGAGCCCACGGGCACGCCCGTCTCGGTGTAGTCGCGGACGACCGCCTTGAGGATCTGTTGCTTGCGGTCGTCGAGGGGGGCGGTATCCAAGGTGGTGCCGGGAACCTCGGGCGACGCCCGAGGGGACGGCGGCCCTCAGGCGGCGCCGGGAGCTTTAGCAGTCCCGCCGTCCGAGTGCCAGTCTAGCCCAGGGCGGCGCTCGTCAAGCGCTGGACGCCGCCACCAGCCGCAGCGCCACGGCGTTGAGCACCTCCTGCCCGCGGCGCGTGGTGCGGGCGTGGGCGCCGTCCCACTCCAGCAGGCCGCCCTCGGCCAGCGCCTGCGCCTCGGCCCGCGCGTGGTCGTTGAGGCTCACCCCGCCGCGAACGCGCAGGCCCACCATCACCCGTTCCGCCTCGGCGGTGGCGGCGTCGATCGCCTCGGCGCCGGCCACTGGAGCCGCCGGGGTGACCGCCACCCGGGCGCGGTAGGCGGCCGGCTCGCGGTCGTGCCAGTAGCGCACCGCCACCGCCTCCTCCTCGACCGCGGCGGCGCGGATGCCCAGGGCCGCCGCATCCGCGGGGGGAACGTGCCCGTGAGCGCCGACGCCGCAGGCCAGGTAGAAGTGGTTGCCCCAGTAGGCCAGGTTGTGGCGGCACTCCTCACCGGGGCGCGCGAAGTTGCTGATCTCGTACTGGCGGTAGCCGGCCGCCGCGGCGAGATCGACCACCGCCCAGTGCTGACAGAGCGCCGTCTCCGCGTCGACGGGGACGACCTCGCCCCGCGCCACGCTCACGTGCAGCGGGGTGCCGGGCTCCACGGTCAACTCGTACGCGGAGAGGTGGCCGCAGTCGTGCTCCAGGACGCGTTCCACGGTCGCTCGCCAGGCGGCGTCGCTGAGCCCCGGGATGGCATAGATGAGGTCGGCGCTGCGGCGCGGCACGCCGGCGGCGCGGAGCTCGTCGAGCGCTTCGAGGGCCCGGCCGGCGTCGTGGACCCTGCCCAGGAAGCGCAGCGCGCCGGCGTCGAGGCTCTGCACACCGAGGGAGACGCGGTTGACGCCCGCCTCCAGCCAGGCCGTGGCGCGGGCGAGGCTGCAGCTGGAAGGGTTGGCCTCGATCGTCACCTCGCAGCCGTTCGCGAGCGCGAAGCCGCTGCGCACCTCGTCGAGGACGGCGCGCAGCAGGTTTGGCGGGAGCAGACCCGGGGTCCCGCCCCCGACGAAGAC
>DATDHG010000257.1:0-13196 GCA_036521675.1 Candidatus Dormiibacterota bacterium | reverse complement strand
CGAAGCGGGGAACGCCGTCGAGGCCGCACATCTCCTCGGCCGCCGCCAGCCAGAACGCCGGAAAGACGAACGGTGCGCACGGGGCGTCGTTGCCGTCGGGCCGGCCCTGGTAGCGGTCGGTCCCCGCGCTCCGCCCCAGCGTGGTCGCGATGGCGCCGACGGTCGCCCGCGCGCAGGGGTCGCCGGGGTCGAAGAGACCGAGGAGCACCGCCTGGCTGAGGGCCGCGTCGGGCCCGCCGCCCCGGTCGAGCAGCTGCAGGCCCTGACCCCCGGCGCACTGCGCGAGCAGCCGGGCGCGGATCCTGGCGGCGGCGGTGGCCCAGGCAGCGGCGGCGCCGGCGCACACGCCCGCGGCCGTCAGCGCGGCGGCCCGGCGCAGGCCCGACCACGCAAGCACCGCCGAGTGCGTGTACCGGAGGGGGTCGCCGCGCACCTCCCAGATGCCATGGTCGGGCTGCTCGGCGCGCTCGGCCGCGAGCCGGGCCAGGCTTGGGATCGCCCGTCGCAGGGACTCGGGGAGTGCGCGCGCGCAGTACAGCTCCCAGGCCAGCTCGAGCACTTCGCCCGCTGTGTCGAGCTGGAGCATCCCCGCGGCCAGATTCCCGACGCGCACCGGCGCGGCGCCCCCGTAGCCGCTGAGATGGACGAGCTCGCGCTCGGGCGGCGGCGGCGACTCGTCGACCCGCACCAGCGGGGGTGGGGCGGCGAACTCGAGGCAGACGTCACCGCAGAAGGCGCCCAGCCCATGGGCGTCATCGACCAGCCCGAGGTGGAGCAGCGCCTGGGCCGCCAGCGCGGTATCGCGCAACCAGGCGTAGCGGTAGTCCCACGTCCGCCCCCCGCCGCCGCCCTGCGGGATCGAGGTGGTGGGCGCCGCCACGATGCCCCCGCCGCGCTGCCGCAACCCCGTGAGCACCGCGGCGGCGCGCAGCCGCATCCGGGTGGCCGCCTCGAGCCCCAGGGCGCGCCCGCACAGCGCCGCGGGATTGGCGGCGATAGTTACCGCCGCCTCAGTCGCGCGCCAGTGCCGCAGCGTCGCCGCCATCCGTTCCGGGGCGTCGCCCAGGCCCACCGCGTCGGCGGCCTCGCCGAGCGCCACCGCCGTGGGATAGCCCGGCACCACCTTGAAGATGCAGACCGCCACGCCGTCCTCGATGCGCCAGGGCGCGGGGGCGTCGACCGCGAGCACGATCCCGCCCCCGGCGGCGACGGCGCGACGGCCCGTCTCGGTGACGGTGGCCGGCGACGTGGCGAAGGCGAACGCGGGCCGGAAGCGCACCTCGACCAGCACCGGCGCGCCCTCGGCGCGGAGCATGCGCAGGAGTCCGGGACGGCCGTCGGTGGACAGCGCCTCGTCGACCTGCAGGCGGCCCCGATGCTGACGCCAGACCGTGCGCAGCGCCAGGCCCACGCTGTACTCCCGGGCCTCCACCACCCCCTCACCGCGGGGCCGCAGCGCGAACGTGCCGCCCTGGCGGGGATCGAGCAGGGCGAGCAGACAGGCGTCCGAGTCCACCCGGGGCCAGCACAGCCAGGCCACCTCGCCTTCGGGGTCGAGGAGAGCGGCGGTGCGCCCGTCGGCGAGCAGCGCGTGGTCGCCGATCGGGTGGGGCACGGCCGGAGTGTAGGAGCGCCCGGAGTTCGCGGCGCGCCGGTCCCGCGGCCTCAGGGCGACCCACTCGCGGAGGCGGCTATACGCCCTCGGCGTCGCCCCCCACGCCAACCGTCACCTGCTCGCTGGCGGACCTGAACATCTTTTTACGTCTTGGCACATCCGGGTTAACGGCGGCCGCCAAGACTGACGAGCCGTGGGCCGAAGTGGTCCCTCCGCCCTGGGCTGGGGGGCTCAACGGGCACGGGGCTCGCCCCGTTGGGATCGCGCGACCACACAACTGGGGGGCGGGGACCGCCGGCTCGACCGGCGGTCCCGTCTACCAGCGGCACGCAGGGCAACGCCGGTCGCCCGCTTGAAGCCCCATCCGGGGGCGGTCGCCGCCTCGGCTCAGCTGGCCTTGCGCTCCAGGAGCCGTTTCTGCACGCCGCCGCGCTGGCCGTTGGGGACGAGGAGCTGGTTGTGCCGTGGTCCGCACTGCGTGCAGTGGAGGTGTCCGCCCACGGGGCGGCCATCGGCGTCGAAGTAGACCACCGAGAGGCGCGCCGCCGAACAGCGCGGGCAGGGGACGGACTCCGGCATCCTGGCACTCCGGGCAAAACGCGGGCGGTGCGGTGCCCATCATGCCATCGCGGCCGCCCGCGTGGCGGCCCGCCTCTGGTTGCGTCAATGGATCGCATCCCAGCGGTGGCCGGACGGGCATGCTGCCGTGTCGTGAGCAATGCATTGGAGGCGCGTGAGCGCGAGCTGGTGGAGCGCTACCTCGACGAGCTCTACCGGTGGGCGCCGCGCCTGAACCTGACCACCGTACCCCGCGAGCGGGCCTGGAGCCGTCACATCGAGGAGTCGCTGCAGCTCCTCGAGGTCGCCGCGCCGCCCCGCGCTGCGCGGCTCTGCGACCTGGGCAGCGGCGCCGGGCTGCCGGGGATCCCCATCGCCGTCGTGCGGCCCGACGTGACCGTGGTCCTCTGCGACGCCGACCGGCGGCGATGCGGGTTCCTCACCCACGTGTGCGGGCTGCTCGAGTTGCCGAACACGTCGGTGACGGCGGCACGCGCCGAGGTGGTCGGCAGGGCCGTCGCGACTCGCGAGCGCTTCGACGCGGTGGTGTCACGCGCCCTGGCGAACCCCGCCGTGCTCTGCGAGCTCGCGCTCCCGCTGCTGCGCGTCGGTGGCCGGTTGACAGCCCTGGTCGCCGGCGCGCCGGCGGCGGCCGAGCAGGCGCGCACCGCGGCGGCGGAACTGGGTGGGGGAGCGCCTTATGCGGGCGCCCCGGGCGTCATGGTGGTGGAGAAGCTCACGGCGACGCCCGACCGGTACCCACGGCGGAGCGGCGTCCCTGCGAGCCGGCCGCTGCGGTAGGGCCGGGCCGAGCGGTCAGCCACGCGCGGCGCGGGCGTCGAGGGCGGCCTCCACGGCGGCGCGTTCGCTCCAGGGATGGGGGCCGTCGGAGCCGATGATGCTGCTCTCGTGCCCCTTGCCCGCGCAGAGCACGGTGTCGCCGGGGGCCGCGTTGTCGATGGCGAACGCGATGGCCTCGGCGCGGACGGGGATCACCGCGAGCGCCTCGCCGGCCAGGCCGGCGGCGCGGGCCCCGGCAGCGATCTCCTCGAGGATGGCCTGGCGGTTCTCGCCGCGCGGGTCCTCATCGGTGATCACCACCCGGTCGGCCAGGCGCGCCGCCACCGCCCCCATGACGGCCCGCTTGGGGCGGTCGCGTTCGCCCGCCGAGCCGAAGACCGCCCAGAGCCGCCCCGTGGTGGCGGCGCGCAGCTCGTCGAGCACCCGCTCCAGCGCCTCGGCGGTGTGGGCGTAGTCGATGACCACGCTGAACGGCTGCCCGCGGTCGACCCGCTCCATGCGTCCGGGGACCCGCTCCAGAGCGGCCAGCCCGCGGGTGGCGCCCTCGAGGCTCGCCCCCGTCGCGCAGGCGGCGGCCAGGGCGGCGAGGGCGTTGCCGGCGTTGAAGCGGCCCGCGAGGCGCAGCTCCACTGCGGTGTCACCCCACGGCGTGCGGGCGCGGAAGCGCACCCCCCCGGGCCCGGCGGTCACGGCCTCCGCGCGCAGGTCGGCGGCCGCGCTGCCGGCGCCGCTCACCACCAGGCGCCGCGGTACCGCGATCGATCGCATGTGCGCGAACCCGTAGCTGTCATCTCCGTCCAGAACCGCCAGACCGTCGGGGTGGGCGGCGACGCGCTCCACGAGCCGGGCCTTGGCGGCCAGGTACGCCTCGCGGGTGCCGTGCACCTCGAGGTGCTCACTGGTGACCGCCAGGACCACGGCGACGCGGAACTCGACCTCGTCGACGCGATGCAGCACCAGGGCGTGGCTGCTGGTCTCCAGGGCCACGTGGCTGCAGCCCCCTTCCAGCGCGACCCGCAGCTGCGCTTGGAGATCGGGGGCCTCGAGCGTGGTCTGGCGGGTGCGGTTGGGGGTGACCACGGCGCCGACGCGAAAGTCGACGGTGGTCAGCGCGGCGGCCGCGATGCCGCTCGCCTGCCAGGCGGCGTGGAGCATTGTGGAGGTCGTGGTCTTGCCGTCGGTGCCCGTGACCCCGGCGACGCACAACGCGCGGCTTGGGTCATCGAACAGCCGGGCAGCGAGCGGCGCCAGCGCGGCCCGCGAGTTGGCGACGAGAATGACCGCAACCCGCGGGTCGAGCCCGCCGATGGGACGTTCGGCGACCACCGCCACCGCCCCTCGGGCGACGGCCTCGGGGGCATGGTCATGGCCGTCGCTGTGAGCGCCCGGGATGGCCACGAAGATCGCCCCCGGCCCGACCCGGCGGGAGTCGTACTCGACGGCGGTGACCGCTTCGTCAGCGTGGCGCAGTCCGGCGGGTACGGGCAGTCCCGCCGCGGCGAGCAGCCCGCCCAGAGTCGGCGCCGGCGGCGGGCTCAGTGGTAGAGCCCGAAGAAGAGGAGGACTGCGCCGAAGGCCAGCAGGATCGCCATGCAGCAGAAGACCTCGAACCAGCCGTGCGGTTGGGGCAGACTGTCCGGGCGGGCCTGGGGGTCCTGCGGCGAGTCCCTGAGCGGCACCTGCCCACTGTACGGTCCCGCGCGCGGTCATCCGGCACGGCCTGCTCCCTCATCCGGCCCGGTCCCGCGCTGGGTGACACGGCCCCCGGCCGCAGGCCGGTCCGGAGCGCCGGCCCTCCGCCGTGAAGGGCAGTGCGATCAGCAATGTTGACTTTTCCGATCCACTTTTGACTGACAGGCCCGATGGGTACTAGAGTCGGCAGAGAACCGCTCCTCACAGTGGATCCACAGCCCATGGCCCAGACGTCCCGTGATCTCCTCGCCGCCGCCCGCGCCCGCGTTCGGGAGGTGACGGCCGATGATGTCCAGCGGAGCCTCGGAGAGCGGCAGGAGCGCCGGCTGCTCATCGACGTACGCGAGCGTCCTGAGTTCGACCAGGGCTACATCCCGGGGGCCCTCCACCTCAGCAAGGGCTTCCTGGAGATGCAGATCGAGGAGCGCGTCCCCGATCGCACCAGTCCCCTGACCCTCTACTGCGCAGGCGGGAACCGCTCGCTGCTCGCCGCCCGCACCCTCCAGGACATGGGCTACACGGACGTCGAGTCGATGGCCGGAGGCTTCGGCGCCTGGAAGCAGCGCGGCCACCCCTTCGTCGTCCCGCGCGTCTTCCGCGAGGACCAGCAGCAGCGCTACAGCCGCCACTTCCTGGTCCCCGAGGTGGGTGAGGAGGGCCAGGCGAAGCTCCTCGACGCCAAGGTTCTGCTCATCGGCGCCGGCGGCCTGGGCTCCCCCGCCGCCCTCTACCTGGCGGCCGCGGGCGTGGGCACGATCGGGCTGCTCGATTTCGACACCGTCGACCTCAGCAACCTGCAGCGCCAGGTGCTCCACACCACCGAGCGCGTCGGCATGGCCAAGACCGAGTCGGCGCGGCTGACGCTCAACGCCATCAACCCCGACGTGCGCGTCGTCGAGCATCGCGAGATGCTCAACGGCGAGAACGCCGCCGCTCTCTTCGAGCAGTACGACGTCATCGTCAACGGCTGCGACAACTTCCCCACCCGGTACCTCGCCAACGATGTGGCGCTGTGGACGCACAAGCCCCTGGTCGACGGCGGCATCTTCCAGTTCGAGGGACAGCTGACCACCGTCATCCCCTTCCAGTCGCCCTGCTACCGCTGCCGCTATCCAACTCCGCCGCCCCCTGAGGAGGCGCCGTCGTGCGCCGAGGCGGGCGTGCTCGGAGTGCTGCCGGGAACCATCGGCGTGCTCCAGGCCACCGAGGTGATCAAGCTCATCCTCGGCATCGGGACGGTGCTGAGCGGCCGGGTGCTGGTCTTCGACGCCCTCGACATGCGCTTCCGTGAGTTCCGGGTGGCGCGCGATCCCGACTGCCCGGTCTGCGGAGAGAACCCCACGATCACCGAGCCGATCGACTACGAGGGCTTCTGCCTGGCGCCCAACGCCGTGGCGCCGGCGGCCGCCCAGCTGGTGGCCGCGGGCCACTGAGCCGTCGCGCGGCGGCGACGCGCTACGCCGCCCAGCTCAACCGGCCGAGCCATTCCTCCAGCAGCCCGCTGACCAGGTGAGGCCGCTCGAGGCCCACCAGGTGGCCGCAGCCCTCGACGACCTCGAAGCGTGCCGCGGGGATGGCGGTGGCCATGGCGCGCGCCTGCGCCATGGGGACGAGCGCGTCCTCGGCGCCGGCGACCACCAGGGTGGGGACGGCGATCGTGCTCAGTTGCGCGGAGCTGTCGGGCCGGCGGGCGAGAAGCTCGGCGAGCGCGGCCAGCCCCGTGGGCGTGCAGCGCCGGATGCGGCCGCGGACCGGGTCGCTGATATGGAAGTCATCCAGGCTGCGCCTGCTCAACTGGCGCCCCGGCTGGCTCTCCGCGAGGTCCTCGACAGCCCTGTCTCCATCGCTGCGCAGGCGCGCTGCGAGTGCGACGCGATCGGCCCGCATGCCGTCGCCGTCGGCGCCCGCACGCGAGCCGATCAGGCAGATCCCGGCGAGGCGCTCCGGCGCGGCACGCAGGAGCGCCAGGGCGAGGTAGCCGCCCATGGACGCGCCGGCGACGGCCACGCGACCGGCCGCCACCCGGTCCAGGGCAGCGAGCACGGCTGCCGCCCATCCTTCGATGGTCAGCCCCGCGGGCGGCGGCGGCGAGCTTCCGCAGCCGAACGCGTCCGGCCGCAGGCAGCGGTAGCGCCCACGCAGCGCCGCCACCTGGTGGTCCCACATGGAGGCGTCCTGGGGAAAGGCGTGCAGGAGCAGGAGCGGGGGGCCGGTCCCGCCATCGTGCAGGGCGGGGAGGTCGATGTCTCCCGGGGGGTCCCCCATGGGACCGCAGGATACCGGCCGCCCGGCAGCAGGCAGCCGGAGGGTCGAGCCGCCGGGCGGGTAGCCAGCGAGCCACGCCGCGGCCGTTACGCTACGCGGTGGCCGCCACCTCGGGGAGAGGGAACTCGTCCAGGCCGGCGGGCTCGATGTGCGTGCGCGCCATCCTCTCGACATCGCGCAGCTTGAGGATCTCGCTGGGGGTGATCAACGTCACCGCCACGCCGCTGCGTCCGGCACGACCGGTGCGGCCCACCCGATGAAGGTACTCCTCGGGGCTCTGCGGGACGTCGTAGTTGACCACGTGGCTGATGTCGTCGATGTCGAGGCCGCGGGCGGCCACGTTGGTGGCGATGAGGTGCTTGACGTGGGCGTCGCGGAACTGCTGGAGGGCACGGTCGCGGTCCTTCTGCGCGAGATCACCGTGGAGCAGCACCACGGGATAGCCGCGGCGGCGCAGCTGGGCCTCGAGCAGGTCGGCGTTGCGCTTGGTCTCCGTGAAGATCAGAGACATCTCCACGGCCGGCTGGTCGAGGATGCGGCAGAGCGTGTCGAGCTTGTCCGACCAGGTGGTCTGGAGGTAGACCTGGCGCACGGTGGGGGGAACCTCGACGCGGCCTCCGATCGCGATGGTCACGGGGTCGCGCATGTACTTGTCCTGGAGGCTGCGCACCCACTCCGGCACGGTCGCGCTGAAGAGCAGTGTCTGGCGCTCGCCCGGGCACAGCCGCAGGATGCGCTCGACGTCGGGCTTGAAGCCCATGTCGAGCATGCGATCGGCCTCGTCCAGGACCGCGATGCGCACTCCCGAGAGATCGATGCTGCGCCGCGAGCAGTGGTCGAGCAGCCGTCCCGGGGTGGCCACCACGACGTGCGGGCGCTGCTGGAGGAGGTCGAGCTGGCGGCGGATCGACTCGCCTCCGTAGACGGCCACCGAGCGCACCCCGCGCGGCGCCCCGAGGCGGCTCAGCTCCTCGTGCACCTGCACGCACAGCTCGCGGGTGGGGCACAGAACCAGGGCCTGGACCGCAGGCCCGTCGACGAGGGCGCGCTCCACGATGGGGATCCCGAACGCCGCCGTCTTGCCGCTGCCGGTATAGGCCTGGCCGATGACGTCACGCCCGCCCAGCGCCAGCGGGATGGCGCCCGCCTGAATGGGCGTGGCATTCACGAAGCCCATGGTCGCCACCGCCTCGAGCACGGGCGCGGTCAATCCAAGCTCGTGGAATCGGACCTCGGGCTCCGGGTCGGGACCTGAGCCCCCCTCGACGGTGGCCGGGGCCACTGGAAGGGGCCGCGAGAATGCCGGTCGAAGTGGACGCAAACGTGAACGGGGACGCAAACTGAGACTGAGGGTACCACGCGTCGCGTCAGACGACGCTTCCGTGGCGCGGGGAGCCTGGCCACCTGTGGGGTGGGGCCGATCAAGTCGCCGTCGTGGCCTGCACAGGGCTACGGCAGGCGTTCACTGGTTGAAATGACGACGCGGGGTCGGCGCAGACCCTCGCTGGTCAGCGCGTAGAACACCGGGAGGAGCACGAAGAGAGCGAGTCCGATGGCGGGGAGAATCAGCACACCGAGGAGTCCAGCGAGCGCATAGCCGCAGACGCCGGGGATGGCGCGGTACCGCTCGGTCTTGAACACCTGCGGATCGACCGATTCGTGGGCGAGGTGGCTGCGGCGGTGCAGGGAGTGGAAGAACACCAGCCAGGTTGCGGCCATGAACATCGCCACGGACGCATAGAGCGCGACCGCCGCCTGTTCGTCGGTGCGATTGCCGGCGCCGAACGCATTGGCCAGAACGGCCGTGGGGAAGGGCAGCACCACAGCCCCCAGCAAAACCCCCATGTTGGCCCAGATCAGCAACCGATCCACCGACCGGATCCGGCGGAACGCCGCGTGGTGATTCAGCCAGATCACCGCGATATAGAGGAACGATGCGAGGAAGCTCACATAGGCCGGCCATAACTTGAGCAAGGCGGAACCAAGGTCCCCGGGTCGAATCGCCGGGACCGCCAGGTTCAACACCAGCAGAGTGATGGCAATCGCCAGCACGCCGTCGCTGAACGCCTCGGTCCTCCCCGTATCGGCCGCCACGGCCGCCTTGGCAGAACGCTCGATGTCGGTCACCGGTGCTGGTCTATCCAACGTGTGGCACCCCGCTGCTTGCGCCCGCTGTCAGGTCAGGTGTGCGACGGGCTGGCCTCGTCACCATCGATCTCGAACATGACCTCGTCGGCGTAGCACCAGTACCAGTCCTCGCGCGGTTCGAAGGATGGCACGACGACCACCGCCGCCGAGGCCCGCCGGACGAGCGCCAGGTCCCGGCCTCGACGGCAACCTCCCTGGGCGGATGTCCGCGTCGAACAGCCGGCGAGGTGGAGGAACCCGGACCGGGTGGGATACGCTCCGCCGCGTGACTGCGCGCGTGCTGTGCACCCTTGGTCTTCCCGAGCCGGCGCCCGTGTTGCTGGCCGAAGCGGCGGAGGTGCACGTGCTCGGGCGCATTCCGTCCACTGTCGAGCTGGTCGACCAGCTGCGTGGCGGAGTGGATGTGCTGTGCCCCCAGCTGCGTGATCCGATCACAGCCGAGGTACTTGAGGCGGGCCTGCCCCGTCTGCGGGCGGTGTGCAACTATGCGGTGGGGGTGAACAACGTCGACATCGCGGCCGCCACCGCGCGCGGGGTCGCGGTGGGAAACACGCCCGGCGTGCTCACCGAGGCCACGGCCGACTGCGCGTTCGGGCTGCTAATCGCGGCCGCACGGCGCTTGTGCGAGGGGGACCGGGTGGTGCGCGCGGGCGGGTGGGACGGCTGGGAGCCGACCTTCATGCTGGGGCTGGAGCTCAACGACGCCCTGCTCGGACTGGTGGGATTCGGGCGCATCGGCCAGGCGGTGGCGCGGCGCGGGCTCGCCTTCGGCATGCGCGTCGCCTACTTCGACAGCGAGCCCGTCCCGGTGTCCGCCGATCTCGCCGGCCGGGTTGTCGCTCTGCCGCTCGCCCAGGTTCTGGCCGAAGCTGACGTGATCTCGGTGCATGTGCCGCTCAGTGCGCAGACGCACCATCTCATCGACGAGCGCGCGCTGCGCGGCATGCGGCCGCACGCCGTGCTGATCAACACGTCGCGCGGCCCAGTGATCGACGAGCCGGCGCTGGTGCGGGCGCTGGAGGAGGGGTGGATCGGCGCCGCCGGGCTGGATGTCTACGAGGACGAGCCGCGACTCGCCCCGGGACTGGCCGAGCGTCCCAACGCCGTACTCGCGCCCCACCTGGGCAGCGCGACAGTGCGGACGCGCGCCGCCATGGCGGAGCTGACGGCCCGGAATGCCGTGGCGGCGCTGCGCGGGGAGCCGCTGCCGCACTGGGTCAACCCCGGTGCGTGGGCCAGGGGAGCTCCGCCGCCCCTGGTGCCGGTGTAAACGTCGCGGCCGAGCTGCGCGACGCCCCTCCGCCCCGCCTCGAGACCCCCGGCGCGCCCCGTCCGTCCGAGCCGGTGCAGCTGGTCGCCCTCGACCTCGACGGCACGACGATCGACTTCGAGCAACGTCTTCACCCGCGCACCCGGGCGGCGGTGAGGGCGACGGTGGCGCGTGGGGTGCACGTGCTCGCCGCCACCGGCCGGATGTATCGCTCGGCGCTCCCCTGGGCCGGCGAGCTCGGGCTGCGGGCGCCGCTGATCTGCTACCAGGGCGCGACGGTGTGGGCCCTCCCGGAGCCCGGCGCCCCGTTGCGCGACGGCGTGCCGCAAGGGCGGCTCCTCGCCGAGGACGGGCTGGGCGCGGACGTCTGCGCGCGCGCCATCGAGGTCGCTCGCGGTGGGGGGTGGCACGTGCAGGGCTACCGCGACGACCGCCTGCTCTGCGAGCGCACGGGGCCCGAGGCGGACTTCTACAGCCGCATCGCCCAGGTCGACTACGAGCTCGTCGACGACCTCGCCCTCGCTGTCGCGCAGGGCAGCACCAAGGTGGTGTGCGTGGCTCTCGAGGAGGCGCAGGCGGCCGCCTGCGAGACGGCGATGCGCGCGCATCTGGGGGCCACCGCCCGCGTGGTGCGCTCGATGCGCGAGTTCGTCGAGATCACCAACCCGGTGGCCGGCAAGGGGCGGGCGCTGCGCACGGTCTGTGCGCTGCTCGGCGTCGCCATGGAGGCCGTCGTCGCAGCCGGCGACGCCCCCAATGACGCCGATATGCTCGCCGCTGCCGGCTTCGGTGTCGCCGTGGAGGACGCCGACCCGCTGGCGCTCGCCGCCGCCGACGCGGTCATCCCCGGCCCCGCCGGCGCCGGGGTGGCTCTGCTGCTGGAGACGCTGGGGCTGGTCGGATAGCGATGGCGGGTGGGCGCGGGGCGCTGGCCTGGCGCTCAGACCGAGCCCGTGCCCCCCAGCACCAGGCTGCTGAGGGCGTGCTCCGCCTCGTCGGCCCGGCTGCCGGGCACGAGGATGAAGTCACTGCGGTAGGTGGCGAGGGAGAGCACGGGGATCTGCAGCGCCGCCAGGACGTCGCAGACCCGGGCGAGGTAGCCGGTCGTGCCGAAGTCGAAGGGGGCGTAGAGGCCGAACACGGTCCAGGGCCCGTCGTGCTCGGCCACGTTCACCGTGTCCTGGAGGGCGGGCAGCTCGGCCTCGGGGAGGAAGACGGTGGCGCCCTGGGGCTCGACGGTCACGCACAGCGGCGGCGGCTGGAGCTGCATTACGCGGTCGAGCGGCGTTCCCGGTTGCAACCGAGCCAGTACGTAGGGCTCCTCGCGGCGCCGCACCCGCGTCTCGGTGAAGAGCTTCTGCAGCGCGTCGAACATGGCCATCGCGGCGGGAGCATAGCCCGCTAGCAGGGTGTTGAGAAGCGCCGGCGGCGCTCCGTCCACTTCGACTCGGCTGATCCAGCGCCCGAGTATCGCCAGATACGCGGACTGCGGTCCTCCGTCGCTCCTCGGCTGAGCCGGCCGATGCGGCGGATCCCTCGCCGCCGCTTCCCAACACCCTGCCAGTGCGCGTTTCGGCCGGGTCCGGCCGTATGCTCGCCTGCGTGAGCGAGGCGCTGCCGCTCCGTGATGCCGAAGGGCTCCTCGATGACGATCAACCCGACGGAGACGACGGCAGCGTGCGCTGGAGCCGCGCCGCCGCGCATCCGCGTAACCTCCTCAACGAGCTGAGCGGCAACGAGTGGCTGTACTTCACCAAGACGGTGCTGCGCACCTCCTACCCGCCCCACCTCGGCCAGGACCTGCGCCGCCGCCATGGCGCCAACAAGCCGCCGCTGCTCATGCGCCATCTGATCGAGTTCCTCACCAAGCCCGCGCAGACCGTGCTCGATCCCTTTGCGGGGGTGGGCGGCACCCTGCTCGGCGCCGCCATGTGCGGACGTCGCGCCACGGGGATCGAGATCAGCGAGGACTGGCTGGCGACGTATCGGGCCGTCTGCGAGCGCGAGGCGGTGGCGGAGCAGGAGCTGGTCCTGGGCGACTGCCGGGAGGTGCTCCGCGAGTTCGCGGCCGGGGGGCGTGTGTTCGACTGCATCGCCACCGACCCGCCCTACTCGATCGCCCTCGACAAGACCATGTGCGACGGGCGCTATGACCTGCAGGCGCGGCGCACGGACTTCGACCGCTTCAGCGAGGACGCCGACGATCTGCGCAACCTGGGCTCCTTTGCGGACTACTACGACGCCATGGGGGTGGTCGCCGGCCTGCTCATCCCCGTGCTCCGCCCGGGCGGCTACTGCGCGGTGATCATGCGCGACAGCTACCAGGCCGGCCGCTACGTCTTCGCCACCGCCGAGGTCGCGCGGCGCTTCGAAACCGCCGGCTTCACGCTCAAGGGGATCAAGGTATGGTACGGCACCGGCGCGCGGGTGCGGCCCTACGGCTACCCCGCCGCGTACGTGCCCAACATCGTCCACCAGAACATCCTGATCCTGCGGCGCGAGCCTTGAGCGGCGAGCCGGACGAGCTGCCGCTCAACGGGGAGTGGTGGCAGGTTGCGGCCGTTCACGACCACAACGCAGCGACACGCCTGCACGCAGAGAACGTCACCGCCTGGAACGAGGCGGCCGGTGAGTACCGTGCCCAGCTCGACGACACCCTGGCCTTCCTGCGCGCGGGCAAGAGCAATCTCCATCCCATCGAGCGCGGCAACCTGGAGCGCCTGGGCCCGATACGCGACTGGTGTCACCAGGCGGTGCATCTCCAGTGCGCCAGCGGCAAGGACACCATCTCGCTGCTCAACGAGGGGGCCGGCCACGTCGCCGGCGTGGACATCAGCCCGGTGCACA
>DATDHG010000256.1:0-9866 GCA_036521675.1 Candidatus Dormiibacterota bacterium | reverse complement strand
ACCGGCCACTGGATAGCGGTTGCTGTCCAGTTTTTTGTTTCCGGGATCAGCCCAAGGAGGAAATAGCCCCATCGCCTTCCGTGAGCTCCGCATCAACGACCAGATCCGGATCCCTTCGGTCCGGCTCTTCGACGACACGACCCAGGAGACCTTCGGCATCGTCCCCATCGAGCACGCGCGACAGCTCGCCGTGGACCGTGAGCTGGATCTCGTCGAAGTCGCGCCCCAGGCACAACCCCCCGTCTGCCGCCTCATGGATTACGGGCGCTTCAAGTTCGAGGCGCTGAAGCGGGAGAAGGACAGCAAGCGTGAGCACAACGCCGTTCGTCTCAAGGAGATGAAGCTGCGTCCGAAGATCTCGGACAACGACTTCAGGACCAAGTACGGCTACGTGCGGCACTTTCTCGAGGACGGCGACAAGGTCAAGCTGACCATCATGTTCCGGGGCCGCGAGATGGTGCACCAGGAGTACGGGCGGCGTCTGCTCGATCGGATGGCGACCGAGCTCAAGGATGTGGCCATCGTCGAGCGCAACCCGCTGGTCGAGGGGCGCAACATGATCATGATCCTCAGCCCCCTCGCCAAGAAGCAGGCCAAGGGATCACCGCACCCTCACCCCGACGCCGCACCGACCAACGGGGAGCTGCCCGAAGCCCCGTCGAGCCCGTCGCCGGCGGCGCCCGGCGCGCGGTCCGGCGTCGGCACGAACCAGGACGTATCCACCCGCACCGGCACCGGCCCAGACCGGACCATCAGGAGCATCACCGATGCCCAAGCTCAAGACGCATAAGGGAACCAAGAAGCGGTTCCGGCTTACCAGCACGGGCAAGCTGATGCGCCGCCACGCCTTTCAGTCGCACTTCCTCGAGCACAAGAGCGCCAAGCGCAAGCGCCGCTTCAGCGGCGTCGAGACGGTGCACGGCTCCGACGTGCGCACGGTGCGGCGGTCCGCCCCCTACCTGTAGCCCAAAGTCCTCGGAGGAACCGACATGGCCCGTGTCAAGCGCGGCGTCACCGCGCGCGCCCGCCACAAGAAGGTGCTCGAGCTCGCCGAAGGCTTCAGCGGCACCCATCGCCGGCTGTTCAAGCCCGCCAACGAAGCGGTCATGCATTCGCTGGCCTATGCGTACCGCGACCGCAAGCAGCGCAAGGGCGACATGCGCGCGCTCTGGATCGTGCGCATCAACGCCGGGGCCAGGCAGAACGGGATGCCCTACAACCAGTTCCTCCACGGACTGAAGGCCGCGGGCGTCGAGGTCAATCGCAAGCTGCTCGCCGACCTCGCCGTTCACGACGCCGCCGCCTTCGCCCAGCTCGTCGAGACCGCACGGGGCGCCCTGACGCCCGCGTGAGCTCCCCCACCCAGGAGCGCGGGGATCCCGGCGCCGGCCTCGAAGGGCTGGTCGAGGACGCCCGAGCCGCCTTCGAGGCCGCCCCCGACCTGGCTGCCCTGGAGGCGGCGCGCGCGCTGCACCTGGGCCGCGGCGACGGCCTGCTGACCGGCCGTCTGCGCGGCATCGGCGCCATCGCGGACGCGGACCGCCGCCGCGTGGTCGGGCAGGCGATCACCGCGGCGGTGGCCGGCGCGACTGCGGTCCACCGGCGATGCCGCGAGCGCCTCGAGGCCGCCGAGCAGGAGCGCCGGCGGGAGGCGGAGAGCCTGGATCTCACCCGTCCCGCGCCGGTGCTGCGCCGGGGCCGGCTTCATCCAGTCACGCTGGCCACCCGCGAGATCCGGCGCATCTTCGCCCAGCTCGGCTACATGGCCGTCGAGGGCCCGGAGCTCGAGTACGACCGCTACAACTTCGAGCTCGTCAACATGCCGCCGGGCCATCCCGCTCGCGACACCCAGGACACCTTCTTCATCGATGACGATCGCCTGCTGCGCACCCACACCTCGCCGGTGCAGATCCGGGCGATGGTGCGCTACGGCGCCCCGCTGCGCGTGATCGTCCCGGGCCGCACCTACCGCCGCGACTACGACCCCACCCACTTCCCGATGTTCCATCAGGTGGAGGGCCTGTGCATCGACGAGGACATCAACCTCGGCGACCTCAAGGGCACCCTGCTCTACTTCGCGCGCTCGATGTTCGGTCGCGACCGCGCCATCCGCGTCCGGCCGCACCACTTCCCCTTCACCGAGCCCTCGATTGAAGTGGACATCTCCTGCATGAACTGCGGCGGTTCCGGCTGTCGCACCTGTAAGCACACGGGCTGGCTGGAGATCCTGGGCAGCGGCATGGTGCACCCGCAGGTGCTCGCCAACGGCGGGATCGACCCGGAGCGTTACACGGGCTTCGCTTTCGGGTTGGGCATCGAGCGCGTCGCCCAGCTCGCCTACGACGTTCCCGACGGCCGCCTCTTCTACGAGAACGACGTGCGCTTCCTGCGGCCGCGATGAAGCTGAGCCTGCAGTGGCTGCGCGACTACGCGCCGCTCGATGCCCCCCTCGACACCCTGGTGGAGGCCCTCGTCGACACGGGCACGGAGGTGGCCGAGGCGCGCTACCAGGCGCACGGCACAGTGGTGGCCCGCGTGACCGCGCTCACGCCTGTCGCCGAGTCCACCAAGAAGCCGCTCTACCTCGCCGACCTGGACGTCGGGGCGGGCGCCGGCGTGCGCGTGGTGACCGGGGCCACCAACCTGCGCACCGGCCACCTGGTGGCGTACGCGCCGCCGGGAACGCTCCTGCCCGGCTTCGAAGGGCCGCTCGGCGTGCGGCGCATGCTGGGCAAGTACGACTCCCCGGGGATGATCCTCTCCGAGGTGGAACTGGGATTGGGTGCAGACGCCGCCGGCATCCTGGTGCTCGACCGCGGCGTCCCGGGGCAGCCGGTCCACCAGATCCTCAGCCTTGACGCGACCATTGAGGTGGAGGTGACCAGCAACCGCCCCGATTGCCTCTGCCACGTCGGGATCGCCCGTGAGCTGAGCGCCGCTCTGCGCGAGCCTCTCCAGGACCCGCCCGACGCCGTCCCCGAGGAGCTCATGAGCGCGTCTGCGGTGGAGGGTCGGGTGCTGGTGCGCATCGAGGACCCCCAGGGGTGCCCGCGCTTCACCGCGCGCGTCATCGAGAACGTCGCCGTCGGCCCTTCACCGCCCTGGCTCCAGGAGCGCCTGCGCATCGTGGGGCTGCGCCCCATCAACAACGTCGTCGACGTCACCAACTATGTGCTCTACGAGCTGGGCCAGCCGCTCCACGCCTTCGACCTCGACAAGTACCGTCGCCGCTCGACGCCCGTGCCCGCCGCCGGCGCTGCCGCCGAGGTCGTGGTGCGCCGCGCGCGCGCCGGTGAGCGCCTGCCGTGCCTCGACGGGGTGGAGCGCCGGCTGGCCCCCGAGGACCTGGCCGTGTGTGCCGGGGACCGGGCTGTCAGCATCGCGGGCGTCATCGGCGGGGAGGCGACGGCGGTGGACGCCTCCACCCGCCATGTCCTGCTCGAGGCGGCCACCTGGGACGGCCCCACCATCCGTGCCACGTCGCGCCGGCTCAACCTGCGCACGGATGCGTCGGCGCACTTCGAGAAGGGGCTGTCCGACACCCTGCCGCCCGTCGCCGTGGAACGCGCCGCCGCGCTCATCGCCGAGCTGGCCGGTGGTCATGTGCTACGCGGCCGGATCGACGAGCACCCCCGCCCGCTGCCGGCCATCGAGCCCATCCTGGTCCCCAACGGCTTCTTCGACGCCATCCTCGGCTACGCGGTGGATCCCAGCGACGCCGCCACCGCGCTGGCCCGTCTGGGCTTCCAGGTCGAGCAGGACCAGGGCTCGCTGACCGCGGTGCCCCCCCACGTCCGCCGCGACGTGACCCTGGCCGTGGACGTCGTCGAGGAGGTCGGCCGGGCCCTGGGCTATGCGCGGGTGCCGCAGACCCTTCCGGGCCGGCGCTCGGAGGTCACCCGGGTCGCGGCCTCCACTCCGATCGAAGACCTCGTCCGCGACGTCTGCTGCGGCGCCGGCTTCGACGAGGCGATCTGCTACGCCTTCACCTCCCCGCAGGCCGCGGCTCGCCTGGGCGGCGTGGGCGAGGGCCGCGTGCCCATCCCGATCCGCAACCCGCTCAGCGAGGAGTGGAGCGTCATGCGGACCTCGGTGCTGCCGGGCCTCTGCCAGGCGCTCGCCACCAACCAGAATCGTGGGGTTGACGGCCCCGCTCTCTTCGAGATCGGGCGTGGCTTCTGGGAGGGCGAGCGCGTCGCCCCGCCCGAGGGCTCGACCCCTGACGGCGCTGACCGCCACCTCCCCCCACTGCCCCTGGAACCGCAGCTGCTGGGCCTGGTGTCACAGGCGGGTGACGCCGGTGGCGACCTCGCATACGCGGCGCTCGGCCGGCTCCAGTCGGTGCTAGCGTGGCTGGCCGATGAACTTGGGGGGATCGAGGTGACCGTGGAACTGGCAGACCTGGTGGGCATGAGCCCAGGCCGCTCCGGCCGCGTGCTCGCCGCAGGCGTCGCGGTGGGGGTGCTCGGCGAGCTCGATGCCGCCGTGGTCGGCGGTTTCGACCTCCGCGCGCCAGTGGTGGCCGCCGAGGTGCGCCTCGATGCCCTGCTTCCCGCCGAGCCCCGCGTCCCCCGCTTCGCCGCGCCTCCGCGCCTTCCGGCGGTGGAGCGCGATCTGACTGTGATCGTGCCTGTCGGGGCCCGCGCCGGGGACGCGATCAGCGCCGCGCGGGGCGCCGGGGCAGCCCTCCTCGAGTCGGTCGAGCTGATCGACGACTACCGCGGCGCCGGCGTCGCCCCGGAGAGCAAGTCCTGGACCTTCCGCCTGGTGATGCGGGCTTCCGACCGCACCCTGACCGGCGCCGAGGCGGAGGCGGTGCGGGCCGCGGTGGCAGCGGAGCTGGGGCGGAGCCTGGCCGCGGTGGTCCGGCGATGAGGCTTGTCATCGAGCTGACCGGCTTCGGCCTCATCGTCGCCAACGTCTTCCTCGGCATCCGTTTCGGGTTGCTACGCCGCGGCATCGCCCTGGCCGGCGTCTACGCCGGGATCGGGGCCGCCAGCCTGGTCGGCATCGGGGTCGCCAACTTCTTCAACAACAATCACGAGCCCGACGCCCTCTACCGGGCGGCCTGGTGGTTCGTGGGGATCATGTTCCTGGTCATCGTGACCGTCGAGATCCTCGGCTTCCTCTACGACGACAGGATCACCCGGGTCGCCTCGCTCATGTTCGACCGCACGGCGGGTGCGCTCATGGGGGCCCTGGTCGGCTTCCTGCAGATCGCCATGGTGTGCCTGGTGGTCCTGGCGGTGGGCAACGCGCAGGCCCCCAACGAGCGCTCGCCGCTCCCCGCCAATCGCACCTCCTACACCCAGGGCGTGGACGCGTCCTTCCTCGGCGGCCGTGTCAACGCGCGCGCGGACGCCCTGCTCAACGTCTTCAGGCCGGTCCTGCCCAGCGACCTCCCGGCGCACCTCGCCGAGAACGCGGACACCACGCACAAGTAGCCACGGACCTCCTGCCCAGGGCGTTCTTCGCGCGGGCCACGGAGGTGGTCGCGCCCGAGCTCATCGGCTGCGGCCTGGTGGCCGACGCCGGGAGCCGCTCCGAGGTGGTGGCGGTCATCGTCGAGGTGGAGGCGTATCTGGGGGTCGCCGATCCCGCCTCGCACGCTCATCGCGGGCCCACGCCGCGGGCCCGGATCATGTTCGGCGAGGCCGGGCGGCTCTACGTCTACCTCAGCTACGGCCTGCACCACTGCGCCAACGTGGTCACCGAGGCGACCGGGGTGGCTGGAGCGGTGCTGCTCCGCGCTGCCGCGGTGGAGAGCGGGACCGCAACGGTGCGGGAGCGCCGGCTGCGCGTCCCGCGCCGGGGTGAGGCGCATGGTGGGGGGGAGAGAGCGGGGGCGGCGCCGCGCGGGGCCGCCACGCCGTTCGTCTCCGAGCGACGGCTCGCCGAGGCGGCGCTCCTGCGCGGGCCGGGCAACCTCTGCTGCGGCCTGGGCATCCAGCTCGCCGACAACGGGCTCGATCTGTGCGCGCGAGGGCCGCGCCTGCGCGTGGTCGCGCGCCTGGTGGATCCTCCGGTGGCGCGCAGCCGCCGGGTGGGCGTCAGCGTCGCGACAGAGGCGCCGCTGCGCTTTTCCTGGGCCGGGCATCCCGCCGTCTCGCGCCAGGCCGCGCCGGTCGGCGGCAGAGGGCGCCGCCGGGCCTCACTCTGAGCGGCTCAGTTGCGAAGGGGCCGGCGCTGAGGCCGGCCCCGAAGCTCTGCCGATCGATGTCGGCGCCCGGCGACAGGAGCGCCGGGAGACCGCGATCGCGCTGAACGCGATCGCTTTGGACCGGTTGCCCGGGACGTTGCGGTCCGATCCGCCGTCGCGCCGCGCTGGCCGGCGAGGCGGCACATCCCTGCCGGCTCTCCAGCGTCCTGAGCCGGGGCGACGCTGCGGACCTGGGCGCAAGCCCGGGCCTCAACCCTCCGCTCGTCCGCGCCTCAGTCGCTGCCAGACCGTACGCATGGTGAAGGCGGTTCCTCCGTCTGCGAACCGTTCCTTGCCGGCAGCGTACACCCACCGGGCGGGGTGTCAAGTGTCGGATCGGCGCCGGCCCGGTGGGCCCCCCGAGCCGGTCAGAGCCGGCCCTCGTTGATATGGTCCCGTCGCCCATGCAGCCCATCGACGAGTTCGCCCGCGGCACCGAGCACCTCGAGGACCGTGCCCACCTGGCGGCCCGGCTGGCCCGCGGCGAGCGGCTGCGCATCAAGCTCGGCGTCGACCCCACCGCGCCCGATCTCCACCTCGGACACACCGTCCCGTTGCGCCGTCTGCGGGCGTGGCAGGAAACCGGCCATACCGCGGTGATCATCATCGGGGACTGGACGGCGCGCATCGGCGATCCGAGCGGCCGCTCCGAGACCCGGCCGCCGCTGAGCGCCGAGGCGGTCGCCGCGAATGCGCAAACCTACCTGGCGCAGCTATTCCTCATCCTGGACCGCGCCTCAACCGAGGTGCGGTGGCAGAGTGAGTGGTTCGCGACAATGGACCTGGCTCATGTGCTGCGCCTGGCCGCCTCGCGCACGGTGCAGCAGATGCTGCAGCGCAACGATTTCAGCGAGCGGCTGCGCGCGGGACGGTCCATCGGCGTTCACGAGCTCTTCTATCCACTGCTCCAGGGCTATGACTCGGTCGCCGTCGACGCCGACGTGGAGATCGGCGGCACCGATCAGCTCTTCAACCTGCTGGCGGCGCGCGACGTGCAGCGCTTCTACGGCCGCGCCGAGCCCCAGGACGTCGTCACCTTTCCGCTTCTCGAAGGGCTCGACGGCGAGCGCAAGATGAGCAAGTCCTACGACAACTACATCGGCATCGCCGAGCCTCCGGAGGAGCAGTACGGCAAGGCCATGAGCCTCCCCGACCGGCTCATCGTCAAGTACATGGAGCTGGTCACCGACCTGCCCGCCAGCGAGGTGGAGCGGTACCGCCGAGCTCTGGCCAATGATGACGTCAACCCGCGGGACGCCAAGGCGGCGCTGGCCGAGGCGATTGTGCGCCAGTTCCACGGAGGAGCGGCGGCCCAGGTCGCCGCCGAGCGTTTCCAGCGCGTGCACGGTGAGGGCGGACTGCCGCCGGACATGCCCGAGGTGGCCTGGCCGTGGAGCGGCGAGGCCACCGGGGTTGGCCTCGTGGTCGACGCCCTCGGTGAGGCGGGAATCCCCTTGTCTCGTAACGAGATTCGGCGATTGATCGAGCAGCGCGGCGTGACCCTGATCGACACTGGCGACGGCAACCGGGCGCACCTGCTCGAAGCGGACGCAGTCCGCCTGATCCTCGACGGCACCCCTTCCGACGGTCCGAGGGTGGTGCCCGCCGCCGCCGCCGGCGGGCCCTGGGCGGTGCGCCCCGGCGTCGTGCTGCGGATCGGCAAGCGTCGGTTCGTGCGCCTGGTGGCTCAGTAGAAGAGCTGGGCGAGCTCGTACAGGTCGCGCGGGACGCGCCGCTGCTCGGCGACCACGGCGGCGATCGCCGCCTGCTCGACGGCGCCGCAGCGCACCACCGGCATCAAGCCGAACGCGCCGCCGGCCACCAGCGAATACGCGGCCGCGCCCACGCGGGTCGCCCAGATGCGGTCGTACGCGGTGGGCGATCCGCCCCGCTGCGTGTGGCCCAGCACAGTGGTGCGGGTTTCCAGCCCGGTCCGCGCCTCGATCATCGCCGCCAGGCGGTCGCCGACCCCGCGCCGCGCCAGACGCACGTGGCCGAAGGCGTCGCGGGGCCCGGACGCGTCCTCGGGCGCCTCCAGGCCAGGGAGCCGGGCGCCTTCGGCGACCACGATGATGCTGAAGTCGCTGCCGGCGGCGCGGCGTGCATGCAGGTGGTCGATGACCTCCTCGAGGCTGACCTCGAATTCCGGGATCACGATCATGTCGGCGCCGCCCGCCAGCCCGCCCATCAGGGCCACCCAGCCCGTGTCGCGGCCCATCACCTCGACGACCATGACCCGGTGGTGAGCGGCGGCGGTGGTGTGAAGGCGGTCGACGGCCTCGGTCACGCGGCTCACCGCGGTGTCGTAGCCGATGCAGTACTCCGTGACGCTGAGGTCGTTGTCCATGGTCTTCGGCACCCCGACCAATGCAGCGCCCTCGGCGGCCAGCCGTGCAGCCACGCCGAGCGTGTCGTCGCCGCCGATCGCCACCAGGGCGTCGAGGCCGGCGCGCCGCATGGTGGCCCGCACCTGGTCGAGGCCGCCCTCGAGCTTGAGCGGATTGGTGCGCGAGCTGCCCAGCATGGTCCCGCCGAGCTGGAGGATCCCCGACACGTGGCGCCGGCCCAGCTCCTCGAGGTCGCCGTCACCGACCATTCCGGCCCAGCCGTTGCGCACCCCCAGAACGGCGTCGCCGGCAGCCAGGGCGCGGCGGGCGACGGCTCGGATCGCGGCGTTCAACCCGGGGGCATCGCCGCCGCCCGTGAGGATCCCGATGCGCATGCCACCGCCTCCTTGCGGGGTCCGATGCTACTGGGCGCGCTCCCGGCGCGGTCGTAGACTCCCTGTCGTCGCAGGACTAGACTGAGAACGCCTGTTCGAACGCCGGCCGCCGCCGGGCTCGACGTCGGGAGAGGTCATGTCGGGTCACAGCAAGTGGGCGGGGATCAAGCACAAGAAGGCCATCGTCGACGCCAAGCGCGGCCAGATCTTCACCAAGGTGGCGCGCGAGATCACCGTGGCCGCGCGCGACGGCGGCGGTGACCCCATTGGCAACTTCCGGCTGCGCCTGGCCATCCAGAAAGCGCGCGAGGTCAACATGCCGGCCGACAACATCGATCGCGCCATCCAGCGCGGCGTCGGTGGCAAGGACGCCGCCCAGCTCGAGGACATCCGCTACGAGGGCTACGGACCCCACGGGGTGGCCATCATGGTCGATGTCCTCACCGACAACCGCAATCGCACCGTGGCGGCGCTGCGCAACCTCTTCACCCGAGCGGGCGGCTCGCTGGGGGAGACCAACAGCGTGGGCTGGATGTTCACCCAGCAGGGGGTGATCCGGGTCGACGCGGCCGCGCGGGAGCCCGAGGAGCTGGCGCTGGAGCTGCTCGACGCCGTCGACCTGGGCGACGACGGCGACATCGGCGCCGAGCCGGGCGAGGTGGTGATCACCGTGGCGCCAGGCCGCTTCGAGGCGGCCCGCGCCGTGGTCGAGGCCAGGGGGCTGCGCGTCGACGGCGCCGAGATCACGATGAACCCCAGCCAGGCCGTCAAGCTGGATGCCAAGCAGGCGCCCGCGGTCATACGTCTGCTCGACGCGCTCGAGGACCACGACGATGTGCAGCAGGTCTACGCCAACGCCGAGATCCCGGACTCCGTGCTCAGCGCGGTCGGGTAGTGAGGGTCCTGGGGGTCGACCCGGGGTTGGCGCGCACGGGCGTGGCCGTG
>DATDHG010000255.1:0-6981 GCA_036521675.1 Candidatus Dormiibacterota bacterium | reverse complement strand
AAGCCCGGCGCTGAGGACCTCAACAAATTCTTCGGCTATCCGCCGGCCCTTATTCGGCCGGCTGGGTCGCCATTCGGCCAGTTCGTCACCGACCCGAGCTGCCTCTTCGACCACGCCTCGCAGCGCTGGTTCGCGGATGTGCTAACGCTCGAGGTCAACTCCAAGACAGGCGCCTTCCTTGGGCCCAACCACCTCGACCTGGCGGTGAGCAACACCTCCAACCCGACAGGAGCATGGACCATCTACCGCACCCCGGTGCAGGACGACGGCACCCAGGGCACCCCGAACCACCACTGCAGCAGCGGTGGTGCGCCCGGCGCCCCGACGGGCAACGGCCCCTGCCTCGGTGACTACCCGCACCTCGGTGCCGACGCCAACGGGATCTACCTGACGACCAACGAGTACTCGTTCTTCGGGCCCGAGTTCCACGGCGCCCAGCTCTATGCGTTCTCGAAGAAGCAGCTGGTCGCTCTGCCCTCGAGCATCGACGTCACGCAGATCGACACGCACGGGATCTTCGGCGGCGGACTCAGCGGATTCACCGTCTGGCCGGCGACCTCGCCGAGCGGCTCTGACGGCTGGGCGGACGACTCGGGCCGCGGCGTCGAGTACTTCCTCAGCTCGAACTCCGCCGGCGAAGCCCACGACACCGGCAACGGCATCGAGATCCCAGCGCCGTCCGACCACATCATCGTGTGGTCGCTGAGCAACACGCGGTCGCTGAACAGCAGCACCCCGGCGGTCAAGCTCCACCACACCACCGTCGAGGTGGGCCTCTATGCGGCCCCACCCCCGTCCAACCAGAAGAAGGGATCGACCCCGCTCGCCCAGTGCCTCAACGACACCACAACGGTGATCACGAGTCTTGGTGGCATCGTCGGCTGCTCCACCGTTCTGCTCGGCGGCCCCGATCCCTTCGCCCCCAACACGGAGTACGCCCTGGACAGCAACGACACCCGCATGCAGCAGGTGACGTTCGCGGACGGCCACCTGTGGGGAGCGCTCGACACCACGCTCACCCTGAAGGGGGTCAACAAGGCGGCCATCGAGTGGTTCGTGATCGATCCCTCGCGTGAGGACGGCCAACTCAGCGCCGAAACCGTCAACCACGGCTACCTGGGCCTCGCCGGTAACAACCTCATCTACCCGGCCATCGGGGTCACCGAGGACGGCAAGGGCGTGATGGCCTTCACCGTGGTCGGCAAGAACTACTTCCCGAGCGCCGGCTACGCGACCATCGACGAGGAGGGTGTGGGCAAGATCCACATCGCCGCCCAGGGCAAGGGCCCGGAGGACGGCTTTGCGGGCTACGCCGTGTTCAACGCCCCCAACCCGGCCCGTCCCCGCTGGGGCGACTACGGTGCTGCCGTCCCTGACGGCAACAACATCTGGATCGCCTCCGAGTACATCGGGCAGACCTGCACGTTTGCCCAGTACATCAGCACGCCTTTCGGGTCCTGCCTCGCGCAGGGCAACGGCGCCCGCACGTCCCTGGCCAACTGGGACACCCGGATCAGCCTCGTCTCGACCAGCTAGACGTCGCACAACGACGCGGGCCGGCCGCCTGGTGCGGCCGGCCCGCCTTCCCTCGGCGTAGCCTGCGCACGCCGTTGTGGGCCGTGCACCAACGGCAACGCGCCGGATGACCGGCTACGGAGCGCAAGCCGATGACCGCCGAAGACCCGGGCGCCAACCTGAGCGCCCAGCTCGACGGCCCCAGCTACCTGGGACCGGCGACCTTCATGAAGCTGCCGCTGCTCAGCGAGCCGGCGGAGCTCGATGACCAGCGGCCCGACGTGGCCATCCTCGGCGCCCCCTGGGACGACGGCGTCTCCCATCGCCCCGGGGCTCGGTTCGGACCCCGCGCGGTGCGCACCGCCACCTACCACGCGGGCGACTGGCACCTCGATCTCCAGATCGCCCCGTTCGAGGTGCTGACCGCCGTCGACTACGGTGACGCCGCCTGCGCCCCCGGGATGGCCGAGGCCTCGCACGCAACCATCAAGGCGCGCGTGGCTGAGATCGCCTCACGCCGCATCGTGCCGCTGGTCATCGGCGGCGACCACTCCATCACCTGGCCCGCGGCGACCGCGGTCGCCGACGCCTACGGGCGGGGCAGCGTCGGCATCGTCCACTTCGACGCCCACGCCGACACCGGCATCGGCGAGTGGGGCAACCTGCACTCCCACGGGGCGCCCATGCGGCGGCTCATCGAGTCGGGGGCGGTTCCGGGCCGCAACTTCGTGCAGGTCGGCCTGCGCGGCTACTGGCCACCCCGGGAGACGTTCGTCTGGATGCAGGAGCAGGGGCTGCGCTGGCACCTCATGGGCGAGCTCCTCGATCGGGGGGTGGAGACGGTGATCGAGCAGGCCATCCAGGAGGCCCTCGACGGCCCAGAGCACATCTACCTCTCCGTCGACATCGACGTGCTCGATCCGGGCTTCGCCCCGGGCACGGGCACCCCTGAACCCGGCGGCATGCAGCCCGCGGATCTGCTCCGCGCCATCCGGAACATCGTGCTGCGGACCGACGTGGTCGCCATGGACGTGGTCGAGGTCTCGCCGCCCTACGACTGGGCGGAGCTGACTTCCCAGAACGCGCACCGCTGCCTGATGGAGGCGATCTCCGCGCTGGCCGTCAAGCGCCTGGCGGCGAGGCCGGGGCAAGCCCCACCACCTCCCGCGTAGGCGCCCCCGGGGCCTTGGGCAGCCGCGTCGCCAGCAGGGCGCCGCCCAGCGCGAGCGCCATCGCCAGGCTGAAGACACCGACCAATCCCGTGGTCAGGGTTCCTGTGGCCGAGTGCGCCACGGCCAGAACGCCGCCGGCGAGCCCCGGCCCCAGCGACAACGCGATGGTCTCGGCGAGCAGCGCCGCGGCGATGGCGTCCCCCTCCTGCCCGGGCGCCGCCGCGTCGCTGGAGTTCAGCCAGAGCGTCTGATAGGCGAGGCCCATGCCAACCGAGGCGACCGTCCAGGCCAGGTAGGGCAGAGACCAGGTCGCCCCCACGACCGCGGGGATGACCCCGCCACAACCCAGGGCGATGAGCAGCGCACCGCCGCGCACCAGGCTGCGAGCTGAGCGCCGCATCACCACGCGCGATTGCCAGGCCGCGGCGGCCACCCAACCCAGGCTGGCCAGGGTGACCACGAGGCTGGCCTCGGTCACGCTGCGGCCCCCGATTGCGGTCAGCACGAGCGGCACGAAGACGTCGCCACCGAAGTAGCCCAGGTTGATCAGGAAGAGCATGGCGATGGTGGCCCCCACCGCCGTGCTCGCCGTGAGCGTTCCCGGAGGCAGAATCCGCCGCAGCGCCAGGACGAGCACCGGCACGCCGGCCACAGCGAGCGGCACCGATAGCCAGGAGGACACGGTGAGTGCGGTGAGCAGCGCGCTCGCGGCGGCCGCCACCAGCAGCGCGGGAACCAGGGGGATCGCAGCACTCGACGCCCCGGGTGAGGCGGTGGCGCGCAGGCCGGGGAGCATCAGCAGCGGCGCCAGCAGCATCAGGGGGATCGGGGCGACAAAGGCCCAGCGCCAGCCGACGGTGCCCGCCAGGATGCCGCCCACCGGAGGGCCGACCAGCCCCGGCAGGATCCACATCGCGGTCAGGAGGGTGAAGACCCGGGCTCGGGTGGCGGTGGGGATGCCACGCGCCACCGCGCCAAGAGCAACGGTCAGCTCGGCGCCGCTGCCGGCGCCCACCAACAGGCGGCCGCCCACCAGCACCGCCATCGCCGGGGCCAGAGCGCACACGACCAGGCCGAGAATCGAGATCGCCGCGCCGCCAACGACGAGCGGGCGGGGACCGTGGCGGTCGGCCAGGCGGTTGGCGACGGGCATCGCCACCAGGGCGCCGACCGCCGACGCGGCGAAGGCCCAACCGTAGAGCGCCACCCCACCCAGGTCGCGCAGCACCGCCGGCATCACCGCCGCCATCAGCAGCACCTGGGCGGCGAACGTGAACTCGGTGACCAGCATTCCCGCGATGAGCCGGCCCCGATCGCCACTCAGCAGCGTCCGCCAGGGCGCCGCCGCCACTGCGACGGCCGCCGGCTGGGAACGCTCTGGCGGGTGGAGCGCCGGCATCAGCGCCCCGAGAGGCGGTCGGCGAGGCTGGCGAGGCGCGACGCCCGGCCCCGGCGTGCCTCGGCACGGTCGGCGACGCGCAGCGCCGAGAAGACGGCCTCGATCCCCAACCACCGCAGCGGTTCCGGCTCCCAGCGACGGGGGCGCCTCCCCACCCAGGGCAGGCGGGTCAGCCCCGTGTCGCGGCCCAGGATCAGGTCGCGCAGGGTGCGCCCGGCGAGATTGCTGGTGGAGACGCCGTCGCCGACGTAGCCGCCCGCCCAGCAGAGCCCCGAGGCGGGATCGACGCTCACCGCCGAGCACCAGTCGCGCGGGACCCCCAGGACCCCGGCCCAGCCACGCTCGATCTCCACCCCAGCCGCGGCCGGGAAGAGCGCGGCAAGGCGCCCCCGCAATTGCGCGATGGTGGCGGAGGGGATCTCGCCGGCGTGGTCGGCGCGGGAGCCGTAGCGATAGGGGCGGCCACGGCCACCGATGGCGATGCGCCCGTCGGCGGTGCGCTGCAGGTAGCAGTAGAGATGCGCGGAGTCGCCCATCGTCTCGCAGCCGTCCCAGCCGATCGCCGCCCAAGTGCGGTTGTCGAGGGGAGCGGTGACCACCATGGCGCTGTTGAGCGGCACCAGCACCCTGCGCAGCCCCGGCAGGCCCGCGGTGTAGCCCTCGGTCGCGCGAATCACCCATCGGGCCCTGACCGTCCCGTGCGCAGTGGTGACGCGGTGAGGTGCGATGGCGAGCACGGGGGTCTGCTCGAAGATGGTCGCCCCCCGACGCTCAACGGCCGCGCCCAGCCCGAGCACGAGGCGGGCGGGCTGCACGCGCGCGCAGTGGGGTGAGAACAGTGCTCCCTGGGCGGCGCCGACCCGGACGCGGCCGGCCAGCTCCCCGGCGTCCAGCAGGCGCCAGTCCTCCTCGCCGAACCCCCATCCGCGCTCGGCGGCCAGCTCGGCGCGCAGCCGCGCCAGCTGTAGCTGGCTGGTGGCCACAGTCAGGGTCCCGCCCTTGACCAGGTCGCAATCGATAGCCTCCTCCGCGCACACCCGCGCCACCTCGTCGACGGTGGCGAACATGGCCCGCTGGGCGGCGATCACCCCGCTGCGCCCACCGTGCCTGGCGTAGCGCTCCCGCGAGCCCGCGAGCAGGCCTGAGAGCCAGCCGCCGTTTCGTCCCGACGCGCCGAAGCCGGCGAACTCCCGCTCCAGGACGACGACCCGCAGCTCAGGGGCGGCGCGGCGCAGCTCATAGGCGGCCCACAGCCCGGTGTAGCCGGCTCCGACGACGGCGACGTCGGCCTCGAGGTCGCCGTCGAGCGCGGCGCGCAGGGGCGGCGGGCCCCCCACTGCGTCCCACCAGTGGGACGGGCCGGCGACGGGCCGCACCCCGACCGGTGTCGCCGCCTCGCTGCTCATCGAGCCAGTGGGCTCAGGCGAAGCGGCGAACGAAGGCCAGTGCGGTGTCGGCGACCTCCCGCCAGCCGCTGTCGATCGTGAGCGCGTGCCCGCGGTTCGGAATCTCCACGATCTCGGTCACTCCGGTGTTGTGCTTCTGGCGCTTGTACGACGCGTTCGCGATCGCCCACGGCACCGTGTGATCCTTCTCGCCGGAGATGATGAGAAGCGGTCCCCGCTGCGGGTTCCTGGTGTCCACCTTCGCTTCGGTCCACGGGTTCAGGTTCGCTGCCGCCGCCTGGAAGATCGGCCGGCCCGAGCCCGGCACGGCATACGTCTCGTAGAGCTCCTTGGCCTCCTCCTCGCTGACTGCATTGGCGAAGCCGTAGCGGAACTGTTCGTAGGTGAGCGGGACCGCACGGTTGCGGTTGGCGGGGTTTCCGAGCACGGGTCGACCCGACCGCAGCGCCGAGATCGGAAGTGGCAGCACGCCGCGGAAGGGAGCTGGATCGATCGCGACCGACACCGCTGCTGCGCCGCGTCCGGCGAGGATCTGCGTCAGCAGGCCGCCGAAGGAGTGGCCCATGAGAGCCGGCTTCTTGTACAGCCGGCGGATGATCCCCTCGAGATGGTCGGCCACCTGCCCGACGCTCTTGCCCGCGAAGACCTCCGGGTGCTCCTTCGCAGCGGTCACCGTCTGAGGGTCGTCCGGCCAGCCAGGCGTCACGCCCGTATATCCGGCTTCCTCAAAGACCGCCACCCACCGGTCCCAGCTGCTCGGCAGCAGCCAGAGCCCGTGGATGAACACCGCAGGCGTGAGCCCGGAGGCATTCGCCCGTTCGATCTGCGCGGCCTCGTGTTCTGTGATCGTCGTCGGCTCGGTCGAAACGGTAGTCATTGACCGTCCTCCTGACTGTCGGGCACTCGCATATGGTGCGAGAGCCGGATTGTCGATCGTCGTGCGCCCAGCAGGCGCCACTGGGCTGGTGAATCACCAGCCGATCCGCGAGTCGCAGCGTGGCAGTCAACTCGTTGTATACATGACCCGTCCCCTTGGATCACGTCAAGGTGGCCGGCGCGAAACCCCACGACGACCAATGTAGGACGCCATGAGCAGCATCCCTGACGGTGAGGGGAACTCCTGATCGCTCCGATGCAGCACCATCCTGTGCCGGGAAGCAACACCGGCAACGCGCTGTGGGGACCGGACTGGCCCGCCGCGCGGGCGTTGTGGCGCCTCGATCCAGAGGTGGTGCACCTCAATCACGGTTCGTTCGGCGCCGTCCCCATCCCGGTCCTCGAGGAGCAGGAGCGCTGGCGGCAGCGCGTTGAGGCCAATCCCACCGGGTTCTTCGAGCGCGATCTGCCCCGGCTGCTCGAGCCTGTGCGCGAACGCGTGGCAGGCTTCGTCGGCGCCGACGCGGCCGCGCTGGTGCTGCTCCCCAACGTCACCACGGCGATGGCAGCGGTGCTCGCGTCGACGGCGCTGGCGCCGGGGGACGAGGTGCTG
>DATDHG010000254.1:0-1974 GCA_036521675.1 Candidatus Dormiibacterota bacterium | reverse complement strand
CGGCCGGAGATCCCGGACGAGCGCCACGGGCGGTGCGAGGCGTGCGCGCGGGCGGGCCGGGTGGCGGTCCGGCTGCGGCTCGCGGCGGCCCGGGCCGGCGGATATGTCGTGAAGGCCGGCGAGCTCTCGCCGCGAGCCCTGCGCACCAAGCTCCACGCTCAGCTCGGCGGCTTCGGCGGCCGGCCTGCCGTCAAGCCGTTCCTGCAGCTGCACGACATGGAGCTGGTCCTGGCCAGGGACCGCCTCGAGGCCGTGCGCATCGCGCCCGCGCTGGGCGGTCACGAGGACGAGGCGATGGCCGCCCTGCGGGCTGCCGCCGAGCGCACCGACGCCGCTTGGTGACCGTGTCCCACGCCTTCATCGGGACGGAGCCGCTCACCTCCACCACTCCGAATGGGTGTCTTGACAGATACACAGAGCGGTTCTAGGATGCCGGCATGAATATCGAGGTACGCGCCACCGGGCTGCGCGCCATGCGAGACCGGCACGGCCTCACCCAGCGCGAGCTGGCCCGCCGGCTCGATGTCACCCAGAACTACATCCCGGCGCTGGAGGCGGGCACCCGCAACCCGGGGCCGAAGCTGCGCCAGGCGCTGATGCAACTCTTCGGTTGCGACTTCGAGGATCTCTTCACCGTGGTGATGATCAACCCCGTGGACGACACCGAGCAGGTCCTCCGGCCCGACCCCAGGCGCAAGCCGGAGAAGCGCGCCCGAGCGAGCTGATCGGCGCGGCGGCGCCGGGCACGGTGCCGGGCTTGCGAGAATCGCCACCGTGAGCGACCGATTGCTTCTCCAGGGCATGGAGTTCTTCGGCTACCACGGCGACATCGAGGCGGAGCGCGCGCTGGGCGGCCGCTACCGCGTCGACGTCGAGCTGGACGCCGACCTGCGTGCCGCCGGTCGCAGCGACGCGCTCACCGACACGGTCGACTACGTGCGCTGCTTCCAGCTTGTCCGGGAGGTGGTCGAAACCCGTCAGTACCGGCTGCTCGAGGCCCTCGCCGAGGCGCTCGCGCAGGAGCTGCTGAGCCAGCCGAACGTCGATGCGGTGCGCATCCAGGTGGCCAAGCAGCCTCCCCTGCGGGGCGGCTTCGCCAGCTTCGCGGTGGCCATCGAACGGCGCCGGGAATGAGCCGCATGTCGCCCCGCCATCGCGACGCCTCACGACGCTAGGGCCCCGCCATGGCCAGCGCCCATCTCGACTGTATCAACGGCGCCGCCGGCGACATGCTCCTCGCCGCGATCCTCGACGCCGGCGCGGCGACCGCCCCCGTGGAGGAGGCCCTCGCCGGCTGCGGCGTCGCCGTCCGGCTGCGGACCGAGGTGGTGTTCCGCGCCGGGCTGCGCGGGCTGCGCGTGAGTTTCGACCCCGGCAGCGGCGAGGTGGCGAGGCAACGCGACCTGCAGACGTGCCTCGCCGCGGTGGACGGCAGCGACCTGCCGCTTCGTGCCCGGGCTCGCGCGGCCGGCGCACTACGCGCGCTGGGCGTCGCCGAGGCGCGGCTCCATGGCGTCGCCGTGGACAGCGTTCACCTGCATGAGCTCGGCGCCTTCGACACCATGGTCGACATCGTGGGGGTGGCGGCCGCCCTCGAGCAGCTCGACGTCGACGTGATCAGCTGCGGACCCCTCCCGGCGGGGAGCGGCACGGTGACCACCGAGCACGGTGAGCTGCCCCTCCCGGCGCCGGCCGCGCTCGACATCCTGGCCGCCGCGGGCTTCTCCCTGATGGGGGGCGTCGACGGGGTCGAGCAGGTCACGCCGACCGGGGCGGCCATCCTCGCCGCCATGGCGCGTCCGGGGCCGCCCGGGCTGCGGCTGCGCAGCGTCGGCCACGGCGCCGGCGCCCGCGACGACCCCCGCCGGCCCAACCTGGTCAGGTGCTGGCTCGGTGAGCCGCTCCCGGGTGCGCTGGGTGAGGACGCCCCCGCCACGCCCGAGGCCTTCGACGATCCCGCCGTCGAGCTGCGCG
>DATDHG010000253.1:0-13010 GCA_036521675.1 Candidatus Dormiibacterota bacterium | reverse complement strand
CCGCCGGGCTACGCACCCTCCAGGACCTCGTCCCCGAGGCCATCCTCCTCGCCGGAGCGCTGACCTGCGCTGGGCTGGGGGCGATGCGGCCGCGGACCACCATGCGCGTGTTCATGGGCCTCACCGGCCTGACCCTGCTGGGCGCCGGCTTGAGCAGCCTCGTCTACCTGCGGGGCATGCCGGCAGGCGGCTACGCCGCCTTCTCCGATGGGTTGGTCGTTGACCGCTTCACCGTCTTCCTCAGCGTGCTCCTCTGTGGCATCGCCCTGCTCGCCACGCTGTGCGCTGAGCCCCTCGAGGCGCGGCTGCGACCCCATGCCGGCGAGTACTCCGCGCTCGTGCTCGCCGCCGTGCTCGGCGGTGTCCTGCTGGTGGCCGCTCGTGAGCTGGTGGAGATGTGGGTGGCCCTCGAGCTGCTCTCGCTCGCCCTGATCGCGGTGGTGGCCCTGGTCAAGGTGGACTGGCACGGCGGCGCGGCCGCGCTGCGGTTGGTGGCTCTGAGCGGGGCGGGCAGTGCGGTGGTCCTCTACGGGATGACGCTGCTCTACGGTCTGACCGGGACCACCGTATTGACCCAGGCCGGCGCGGCGCTCCGCCACCCCACCGCCGCCCTGGCGCTGACCAGCGCGCTCCTGGTCGGCGGCGTCGCCCTCAAGCTCGGGGCCGCGCCGTTGCAGCAGTGGACCGGCGACGTGGCCCGTGGCGCCAGCGCGCCGGTGGCCGGTTTGGTCGTTGCTCTGGGCCCCGTGGCCGGGGTCGCCGCGCTGGCGCGGCTGCTCACCGTGGCGCTGCCCGAGGCAGCGTCGACCTGGACGGCGGTGA
Source organism: Candidatus Dormiibacterota bacterium (assembly GCA_036521675.1). Classification (GTDB taxonomy): domain Bacteria; phylum Chloroflexota; class Dormibacteria; order Aeolococcales; family Aeolococcaceae; genus DATDHG01. Next base: position 12,188 of record DATDHG010000253.1, on the reverse strand, counting down.
TCGCCGTCGTCGGGATCGCGAGCCTCGGCTACGGGAGCCTGGCGGCGCTGCGCCGCACCCGCCTCCGTCGCGTGGTGGCTGATCTGGCGGTGGCCCAGCTCGGCCTCATCCTGCTCGGGCTGCTGGGGTGGCGCAGCAGCGACCAGGGGATCGCCGCCCTGCTGCTGGGCCTGGTGGGCGCGGGCGTGGCCCTGGCCGGCACCGCCGCGGCGGTGGTCGCCGCCGAGGCCGCCGGGCTCGGGCCCGACGTCGCCGCCTACCGGGGGCTGAGCCGCCGCTCGCCGCTGGCCGCCTTCGCGCTGGCCGTGTGCCTGCTCTCACTCGCCGGATTCCCTCCCCTGCTGGGCTTCTTCGGGCGGGTGCTCATCCTCGAGGCGGTGGTGTCAGCCGGGTACGCCTGGATCCTGGCCATCGTCGTGCCGCTGACCGTGGCCGGCCTGGTGGCCGCGCTTCGAGTGGTCGTGGCGCTGGTCGTCGAGCCCCCCGAGGAGGGCGCGGCGGCCATCCCGGCGGGGGGCCCTCTGCAGGCCTCGCTGGCCACCGCCGGGTTGGCGACGGTCTTCGCCGGCGTGGCGATCCAGCCGCTTCTGGCGCTGGCCCTGGGCAGCGCGGGCCAGCTCCACTGAGCTCCTCGCCGCCGCTGCGCGGCGCCATGGTGGCCGTGATCGCCCTCAGCGGTGCGCTGGGGCCGTGGCGCCACCGCCTAGCCGATGCGGTCGGACTGATCGCCTACGCCGCCCAGCCCGAGCGCCGGCGCCGCACGGCGCGCAATCATCGCCGCCTGGATCCGGCGATCGATGCGGCCGAGGCGCGCCGCCGCGCGCGCGCCTCCTACTCCGAGTACGGCCGCGTCATCGCCGACTTCCTCTGGGGATGCGGCCTCGACGAGCCGACGGTTCTGGCCAACAGTGTCGTCATCGGGCTGGAGCACATCGACGCCGCGCGCGACAGCGGCGGAGTGCTCGTGATCGCCCACCATGGCAACTGGGACATGGCGGGCCGCGTCGCCGTTGCCCAGGGGGTGGCGTTGAGCACGGTCATGGCCCCCATCGGTCCGCGCTTTGTGACCGACCTGGTCGTGTGGGCGCGGCAGCGCAATCAACTCGATGTCTTCGCCCCGCAGCGGGCCGCGCTCGGGCTGATGAGAGCGTTGCGCCGGCGCCGCTTCGTGGCCCTGCTGTGCGACCTCCCCGAGGCCGGCCCTGAGACGGTGGTCGACTATTGCGGCGGTCCGGTGATCTTCAGCACCGTGTCCGCGCGGCTGGCGCTGCAGACGGGGGTGCCTCTGCTCCCCGCCGAGTGCCGGCGTGGCGGGCCTGGAGAGCCGCTGTTCGTGGCCAGGGTGCACCCGCCGGTGGCGGTCGCGGGGCGCACCGAGCAGCAGATCATGCAGGCCGTGGCGGACGCGCTCGAGCCGGCGGTCCGCGCCTGGCCGCAGTACTGGTACCCGTTCGGCACCGTCTACGCGGACGGGCTCTGATCGCAGCCGCCCGGCGCTATCCTCGGGTTCGTGGCCGAGGACAGGCTCGAGGCCGGCACGCCCGCCCCCACCCGCCCGCTGCGCATCGCCTGGTTCGGCCACGGCGAGGGGCGCCGCGCCGACGGTCTCTCCACGTATACCAGGGAGACCGTCGCCGCGCTCCGGGCCCGTGGTCACGAGGTGCGCCTCTTCATCCATGAGCAGGACGGTGAAGCGCCCGGTGACCAGGAGGCCATCGCGCTCCGAGCGCTGCGCGTCAAGACGCTGACGGTCTCTCTCTTCGGCAGCACCGAGCGCATCGCCGCCTCCCTGGACGAGTTCGCGCCCGACGTGGTGCACTGCTCGTGGAGCTTCGGGACGCTCGACGGTGAGATCGCGAGGCTGGCCAAGGAGCGGGGCGCCGCTGCGGTGGCCACCTTCCATCTGCCCTACTCCAGCCCCACAAGCGCGCGCGGCCGGGTGCTCCGCGGCCTCTACCGCTATCACGTGCGCAACCTCACCGAGTACGACCGGTGCGTGGCATTGAGCGATGATCAACGGGCGCTTCTGGTCGCCGCCGGCTACGAGGACGAGCGGGTCGTGGTGATCCACAACGGCGTGGATACCGAGAGCATCTGCCCGGGCGCATCGCAGCTGCGCCGGCGGCTGGGCGCTGCCTTCGTGGTGGCGTACATGGGGCGTCTCGATCCGGAGAAGCGGGTCGCCGACCTGGTCCGGGCCTACCTCGACCTGGGCTGGCCGGAGGACCACCTGCTCCTGATCGCCGGAGGCGGCTCCCAGGAGCGGCGCGTGCGCCGGCTCGCCGAGGAGGCTGCGAACGTCCGCATGCTCGGGGTCGTGACCGACTGGGACCAGCGCCTCGACCTGCTCCGGGCCGCCGACGTGTACGTCCTGCCCTCCACCGCCGAGGGTCTGGCCCTGTCCCTGCTCGAGGCCATGTCGGTGGGCTGCGCGGTGATCGCCACCGACGTCGGCGAGGACGGCGGCGCCCTCGAGGACGTCGGCATCCTGCTGCCGGTCAACCCGCTCCAGCCCACTCTGGGGCAGGCGCTCACGCAGCTGCGGGGCGATCCTGCGCTGCGCGCCGAGCTGGGGCGGCGGGCGCGCCGGCGCTGCATCGAGCGCTACGCGCTGGCCGCGAGCGTCGATCGCCTGCTGGCCACCTACGCGACGCTGACCGGCGCTGCGGTGGGGGTCTAGCCGCCCCCATGGGGGCAGCGCGGTGCGGGCTGGTCGTCGACAGCGGCGCCGCCCTGCCGCTCGACCTGCTGGCGGCGGCCACCGTCGTTCCCCTGCGCGTCGAGGTGGGTGGCGAGCTGCTCCGCGAGGGTATCGACATCGGGACCGAGGAGCTGCAGCGCCGTCTTGACGGCGGCGAGGTGGCGCATTCGTCCACGCCCAGCCCGGGCGACTACCTGGAGGCGATGCGGGCCAGCTCGGCCCGGTCGCTGGTCGTCCTCACCATGGCGGCCTCGCTCTCGGGGATGCACAGCGCGGCGACCCTGGCGGCACGCCTGCTCGCTGACGAGGGGGACCCGCGCCGCGTCGTTGTGATCGACACCGGCGCCGCTGCGATGGGCCTGGGCGTCGTGGCGCGGGTCGGCGCCCAGCTCTGCCGCGACGGGGGCGACTTCGCCGGCGTCAGCGAGCGGGTCCGTCGCGCCGGCGCCGAGCACACCATGCTCGGTACGCTGCGGACCCTGGCGCCGCTGGCCCGCAGCGGACGGCTCCCCGCCCTGCTCGCCGGGCTGGGCGACCGCCTCCACATCCGTCCCGTCTTCGAGCTGCGAGAGGGTCGGGGGCGGCGGCTGGCGCTCTGCCGCAGCGAGGCGGCGGTGCTGCGCACCCTGGAACGCGAGGCCGTGGCCCGGGCCGGCGGGTGGGAGGGGGTCTGGCTGCTCGTCTTCCACAGCGGGGCCGCGGACGACGCGGCGGCGCTGCGCAATGCTCTCGCGCCCCGCCTGCCGGTGGTGCGCAGCGAGACAGTGGTCCTTCCTGCGGTCGCCAGCGCCTACACGGGCCGGGACATGGTGGGCGTGGCGCTGGTCCCCTTGCGCAACGGGGAGCTGCAACCGCCAGACTAGGGGAAAAGACCATGCGTGCAGGTCTCTGCATCCTGATCGGATACCTGGTCGGCAGCGTGCCCACGGGGATGATGCTCGTGCGCCGTTTGCGGCCGGGCGTCGATCTGCGCCGGGTGGGCACGGGCAACCTCGGAACCAGCAACATCTTCCGCAACGTCGGTCGGGGACCGGCGGTGGTCGTGGGGCCGGTGCAGTTCGCCCAGGGGCTGTTCCCCGTGTTGCTGGGGCGCTGGGCGGGTCTTGACGACGCGGGCCTGGCCGCCGTGGCGGTGGCCACCGTGGTCGGGAACGTCTGGCCGGTCTGGGCCGGGTTCGACGGCGGCCGCGGGATCGCTGTCGCCACCGGTGCGGTGGCCGGCCTCGGATACTGGGGGCTGGCGGTGCTGCTGGCGTTCTACGCGGCCGGGCTCGCGCTGACGGAGATCGCCATCGGCGTGCTCGCCGGCTTCCTGGTGCTCCCCGCCGTGGAGCTGTTCGCCGCGGGCAGCGCCGCCGCCGTCGCCGCGCTGGCCATGCTGGCGGTGGTGCTGCTCCGCCGCCTCGCCGGCGCGCATGCCGACCTCGCCAGTGGCCGCGACCGGGCCGCCGTCCTCGCCGGGCGGCTGCTCCGCGATCAGCGCCCCGGGCGCCCTTTGGTGGGGCGGAGCCCTGATGTCTGAGCGCCGTCGCGCCGCGCCGCAACGCCTGCGCGGCGCTCTGCTCCTCGCTCTGGGCGGCGCCGGGCTGGTGGCGCTCCTGGCCGTCGCCCAGCCCCGCGCCGTCGCCGACGCCATCGCCCGGATCGGTTTCGGCGCGATGCCCACCCTGATCGGGCTCTCGCTCCTCTACTACCTGCTCCAGGGCCTGCGCTGGCACCAGCTGCTGCGGGCTGCGGGGATCCGGCTGAGCCGCGGCAACACCGTGCTCCTCAACTACGCGGGCCAGGCCACCGGGCTGCTGCCTGCGGGCGAACTCGCGCGCGTGGCCCTGGTGGTCGATGCCACCGCCGAGCCCTTCCCGCGGGTGCTGGCCACAGTGACCGTGCAGGAGCTGATCTACACCCTGCTCCTGCTGGCCCTGGCGGTGCCGTCAGCGATCGACCATCCACCCATGGTCATCGCGCTCCTGGTGGCTCTGGTGGGAACCCTGGCCGTGCTGCTGCTGCTCTGCACCCCGGCAATGTGGCGCCCGGTGGGTTTCGGGGTGGCGCGGATCCCGCTCCTGCGCCGCCTGACCGCTGAGATCGACATGCTGCGGCGCGATACCGAGGCGCTGCTGCGCCGCTCCGACACCTTCTGGTGGTCGGCGCTGAGCCTGCTGGGCGCCATGGTCGCGGTCACGCTCTTCTGGCTGGTGGTGCACCTGCTGGCGCCGGGTGCTGTCAACTGGGAGACGGCCGCCTCCATCCTGGCGGTGTCCCACGTCGCCGGGTCCCTGAGCGCCATCCCCGGCGGCCTGGGGGTGTACGAGGGCACGGTCGCCGGGCTGCTCATCGCCGCCGGGGTCGACCCAGGGAGCGCGGCGGCTGCGGCGCTGCTGACCCGAGCGTGCGACAAGGGACTGATGACGCTCGTGGGGCTGGCCGCACTGGCCGCCTCGCGGCGCGCGCTGGGGGGCGGGGAGCGGCGCCGGCCCATTGCGGCGCAGTGAGGCTGAGGCTCGCGTGCCCCTCGCGGTGTGACAAGGCGGCGGCGCTGCACCCGTAACCCGGGTGGCGGCGCGCTCGCTGCCTATGATCCGCGCGTGCCCGTGACCCGGCCCACCGCGCGCGCTTGGCGCCGCCCCCGCCTCAGCGGTGAGATGACGTGAACGTGGCGCCGCTGCCGCTGGCGCCGCCCGCGGTGAGCATGCGGGCGCTCACCAAGCTCTACGGCGATCGCGTCGCGGTCGACAGCATGACCCTCGATGTCAACCCCGGAGAGCTCTTCGGCTTCCTGGGGCCCAACGGGGCCGGCAAGACGACCACCATCAAGCTGCTCACCGGCCTGCTGCGGCCCAGCTACGGCACCGCTGCCATCTGCGGGCACGACACCGTGCGCGAGGGAATGCGGGCGCGCGCGCTGGTCGGCTACTGCCCGGACACCCCGTCGCTTTACGAGAAGCTGAGCGGACGGGAGATGCTGGGCCTCTCAGCCGATCTCTACGGGGTGCCTCGCGAGGTCCAGGCGCTGCGCATCGAGCCGATGCTGGAGTCGTTCGCGCTGCTCGACCATGCCGACGAGCTCGTGCAGTCCTACTCGCGGGGGATGCGCCAGAAGCTCTCGGTCGGGTGCGCGCTGATCCACGACCCCCAGGTCCTCTTTCTCGATGAGCCCACAGTGGGCCTCGACCCGGCCGGCGCCCGTCAGCTCAAGGACATCCTTCGCGGGCTGTGCGCGGAGGGGCGCACGGTGTTCCTCAGCACTCATGTCCTCGAGGTCGCCGAGCTGCTGTGCGACCGCGTGGGGGTGGTCCAGCAGGGCCGCCTGTTGACTGTCGGCACCCCCGCAGAGCTGCGCGCGGTGGGCGGCGATCAGAGCCTGGAAGAGGCCTTTCTGCGCATCACCGGGAGCGGCCCCGACAGCGACCTGCGTCCGCTGCTGCGTGCCCTGGACGCATGATCTCTGCGGTCGTCCCCGTCCGGCGCGGGCCCCACCCCGGGGCGTGGGGAGGCTACCGCCTGGTGCCCATACTGCTGCGCGCGCGGCTGCGCATGCTGGTCAACGGCGAGCTGCGCGGCGGCCGCGAGCGGCGCGCCTTGACGCTGGTCCTCGCGGTGGCGGCGGCGGGGGCGATGAGCGCCGGCTACCGGACGGCAACCGCGGCGTTCGGCGTGTCCGATCCGGACCCCGCCGGGCTCGAGCCCATCGTCGCCGGGCTCTGCGGCATGATCGCCGGCTTCATCGCGGTCACCGCCATCACGTTCGCTTTGAGCGCCTTCTATTTCGCTCGCGACCTCGAGCCGCTGCTCGTGACCCCCGTACCGCCCCGCACAGTCCTGCTCACCAAGCTCTACGTCCAACTGGCCACCGGCCTGGCCATCGGCGCCCTCCTCGCCGGCGCTCCGATCGCCGCCTACCTGGAGCGCCACGGGGTCCTGATCGCGCTGCCCTGGATCGGGCTCTGCATCGTCGCCCTGGCCGTCTACCCGCTGGCCGCCGGGACCGCCCTGACCGTGATGATCGTGCGCCTGCTGCCGGCGCGCCGGGTCCGCGACGCGGGGGGGTTGCTGATCACCGTGGCGGTCTTCGCCATCACCGGGTTCAACCTCGCAGTGCACGGGCCTGGCGCCTTCACGCGCACCCCTGGGCTGCTCGATCCCAGCCGGCAGAGCGGCGCCGCCGACATCTCGTGGCTGCCGACCGGGTGGGCGGCGCGGAGCGTGGTGGCGGTCATCAACCGCGATCTGGTCACCGCCCTGCTGTGGGGACTGCCCATGATCATCGGCGCAGTCGTGCTCCTGACGCTGGTCGCGCGGCTGCTCGAGGCCCCCTTCCTGACCGGCTTCCAGCGCAGCCTCGAGGCGGGCCGGGGGCGCCGCCGCCGCCGCCCCGCCCGGGCAGCCGCCGGCAGCGGCCGGCGCCCGGCGTGGGTGATGATCGCCCGCAAGGACCTGCGCGAGACGCTGCGCGACGCCTCCCAGCTGGGCCAGCTGATGCTCCCGCTGGCGCTTTTCGCCATCTACATCGCGTCCCCGACCAACGTCGGCCTCAACCGGACCACCGATGTGCCCGCGTGGTTCGGCACGGTGCTCACGGCCGGCTTCGCCAGCCTGTTTGCTGCCTCCGGCGTCGCGCTGCGCGGCGTCGGCGGGGAGGGGCGGCGGCTGTGGATTCTGCGCGTGGCCCCCATCCACGCACGTGACCTGCTCGCGGCCAAGTGCGCGTCCGGGGCGGTCATCGCGGTCACGCTCGGCGTGGTGCTGGTGGCCGTGGGCGCGATCCGCCTCCAACTCGGGTTGCTCGAAGGGGCGATGGCGGCCCTGGTCCTGGGCGTCATCGTGGCCGGGCTGGTGGGGCTGGCGGTGGGCATGGGGGCGATCCGCCCCCACCTGGACTGGTCCGACCCCCGGCGTTCGGTGGGGATCGGCACCAGCCTGGCCTTCCTCGGCGTGGGCTCGATCTACCTCGGGGCGGCGTTCGTGCTGCTGGCCCTGCCCTACGAGCGCCCCCACCCCGGCCTCGTTCCGATCATGGCCGCCGACCTCTCCGTGGCCAGCCTCGCCCTGCTGGTGGCCGCGGTCGCGCTCATCGCCGGGGCGGTCCGGCTGCGCGCGCTGGAGCTCTGAGACCGCCCGATGTCCGGACGCGGTGCAGATCTGGCGGCCGGGGCCATCGCCTACGGGATCGGCTCAGTGCCGACCGGCGTGATCGTCTCCCGCCTCTCTCGCGGCATCGATGTGCGCGACTACGGCAGCGGGGGGATGGGCACCACCAACGTGCTGCGCACGGTCGGCCCGCTGGCGGCCGGCTCCGTCTTCGCCCTCGACGTGGCCAAGGGGGCCGCGGCCGTGCTCGTGGCCCGCGGCCTGGGGGCGACCAACGCCGGCCAGGCGGGCGCGGGATTGGCCGCGGTGGTGGGGCACTCGTGGCCCCTCTGGGCGCGTTTCCACGGCGGCAAGAGCGTGGCGACCGGCTTCGGTGCGGTGCTCGTGCTCTCGCCGGAGGGCGCGCTGGCGGCGGTGATCGGCGGCCTGACCGCGCTGGCGGCGACGCGGGTGGTCTCGGTGGGTTCCCTCGCCGCCGCGGCCTCGGCCACCGCCGGGGCGGGCGCGGCGATGCTCCACGGTTCGAGGCGGGGCCCGTGGCCCTTCGCGTACGCCGCGGCGGCCACCGCGGTCATCGCCGCCCGGCACAGCGACAACCTGCGCCGTCTCGCCCACGGCGCCGAGCCGCGGATCTCCATCGCATCGCTGAAGCCAGGACGCTGAGCGGGTATGATCGGGGGCGGTCGCGCTAGATGGGGCGGTAGCGGTGCCCTGTACCCGCAATCCGCTATAGCGGGGTCGAATTCCCCACCGAGGGGGTGCGCCCACGGGTCCGCTCCGGCGTACTGGTGATGACGGCCGGGTCCTGCGCAACCCGGGCCCGTGAACCTGGTCAGGTCCGGAAGGAAGCAGCCATCAGCGGTCCCCCGGGGGTGCCGTAGATCGCCTGGCCCGAGCCGGTCCGACGGGTGAGCGCCGCGGGTGGCCTTCGACGTGGGGTGCGCGACTACTCCGCCTCACGGAATCGCGGGTTCCGTGAGGCGCGGCGGTCCGCGCCGGGGGGCGGGTAGCATCGTGAGCAGCATGCCTCCCCGGTCGACCACCCCTGCCCGATGAGCCTGGCCCTCTACCGCAAGTACCGGTCGGCGACCTTCGCCGAGCTCATCGGTCAGGATCACATCGCTCAGACCCTGCGCAACCAGGTGCGGGCGGGCACGGTCGCCCACGCCTACCTGTTCGCGGGCATCAGGGGCACGGGGAAGACCTCGACCGCGCGCATCCTGGCGCGGGCGATCACCTGCCTCCAGCCCCGGGACGGCGAGCCCTGCAACAGCTGCACCGCCTGCGAAGAGGTCCTCGGTGGGCGCGCGCTCGACGTGCTCGAGATCGACGCCGCCAGCAACCGGGGCATCGATGAGATGCGCGACCTTCGCGAGCGGGTGAAGTTCCTGCCGGCGGCGCTGCGTCGCAAGGTCTACATCGTCGACGAGGCCCATATGCTCACCCCCGAAGCGTGGAACGCCTTCCTGAAGACGCTGGAGGAACCGCCGGACCACGTCGTCTTCGTGCTCGCCACCACTGAGCCGCACAAGATCCCCGAGACGGTGCGGTCGCGCGTCCAGCGCTTCGACTTCCGACGCGTCGGGCTGACCGAACTCCAGCGCCACCTCGAGCGCGTGTGCGAGCAGGAAGGTGTGGAGGCGGTGCCCGAGGCGCTGGCCCTGGTGGCGGCGGCCGGCCAGGGCAGTGTCCGCGACGCCCTCTCGGTGCTCGACCAGGCGCTGGCCACAGCGGAGCGTCCGCTGTCGATCGCGGCCGTCCGGCGGGCGCTGGGCCTGGCCGACCCCGGGGTGCTGCGCGCCGTGCTGCTCGCCGTCGCCGGCGGCGATGCGGGGGGCGCCCTGCGCGCCATCGCCGAGGCGTTTGCCCACGGCGGCGATGCCAGGCAGCTGCTCCGCGAGATGGCGCGTCTGGCGCGCGGGGCGGAGATGGTGGCGATCGGTTATCCGGAAGGAGCCGAGCTGGCCGGCGACGACCTCCAGCTCTGCACGGAGCTCGCCGCGGCGGGACGCGCCGGGATCTGGGTGGAGGCCATCGACCGCTTCGCCGAGGCGGAGGTGAACCTGCGCCAGCCGGTGGACGCCCGGCTGCAGGTGGAGTTGGCGCTCCTGCGTCTGTCTCGGCGGGGGTCCGGGGTCGGGCCGGCCGCCGTGGCGCCGGCGCCTCCGGCGCGGGCGAGCGCGCTCGCGCCCGCGCCCGCGCCGCCTTCCGCGACGGTGGTGGCCGGCGGGGAATGGCCGGAGGCGGCGCCGATCCTCGCCGGCCCGAATGTCGAGGCCGCGGTCGCCGCGGAAGCGGGCCGGCCAGAGGCGTCGCCACCCGCTGGAGCGATCCCGCCGGGGCTGCAGGCCGCCCCGCCCGGCCTCCCCGGGGGTGCGGCCGACGGCGCCGCCGAGACATCGCCGCCGCCGGGCGGGGCCCCCACCGACCTGGAGGGCTGGGTGGCCGCCTTCCCGCGCGTCATCGAGACCCTGAGCCGGCGCGACCCCATGCTCGCCGGCGTGCTGCGCTCCTGCCGGCCCGTCGAGGGCGGACCGGGACGCCTGGTGATCGGGGCCCCATATGGGTTTCACCTGGAGCGGCTGCGCGACACGCAGAAGGCCCCCCTGCTCGCCGAGGCGGTCACCGCGGTCGCGGGCGGTGCCGCGACGGTCGAATGCGTCTTCAGCGGCGAGGTCGAGGCAGGGGCCGGGCGCGGCAGCCGCGACCCCGACCAGCCCGACGCCACCTCAGCCGTGCTGGCCGCCTTTCCCGGGAGCCGCCTGGTGGGCAGCCGGCTGCGCGACCCGAGGCCCGAGTAGCCCGCAGCGGGAGGCCACGTAGACTGGGCGCCGCCGCGTGGCGCCGTCACCCCGGAGGACAGTGGTGCAGAACCAGAAGCAGATGATGAAGCAGATGCAGCAGATGCAATCGCGCCTGGCGGAGATGCAGGCCGAGCTCAACGCTGCCGAGGTGACCGGCAGCGCCGGGGGCGGCGCGGTGACCGTCACCGCCAACGGCGCCCAGGAGGTGACCCGCGTGGTCATCGAGCCCGATGCCCTGGAGGAGGGCGCCGAGCTCCTCGCCGACATGGTCCTGGCCGCCGTCAACCAGGCACTCACGGCCGCCCGCGAGCTCCAGGCCCAGCAGACCAGCCAGCTGGCTGCCGGCCTCGGGCTGCCGCCAGGCCTCATCTGACCGCAAGCAGGGTGTTGAAGGACGGCGACGGTGCTCCATCCACCTCGACTCGGGTGATGCGTCGTCGCCGTGGGCGGTCCTCGCCCGCGTATCCACGGATACGCGGGCTGCGGTGCTCCGTGGCTCCTAGCCTGACCCGGCCGATGCGGCGGATCCCTCGCCGCCGCTCTTCAACACCCTGCTAGCCCGTGGCCCTGATCCCGCCGTCGGTCGAGCGGCTCACCGCCGATTTCGCGCGTCTGCCCGGGATCGGCCCCAAAACCGCGCAGCGGCTCGCCTTTCACTGCCTGCGCGGACCTCGCGAGCCCGTCGAACGGCTCGCCGAGGCGCTGCTCGAGGTGCGCGCGCGGGTGGGATCGTGCAGCCGCTGCTTCTTCCTCGCCGAGGGGGATCTCTGCGGGATCTGCAGCAACCCGCGGCGCGACGAGCGCCTGCTGTGCGTCGTGGAGGAGGCCCCCGACGTGCTCGCCGTCGAGCGCAGCGGGGAGTTCAACGGGCTCTACCACGTGCTGGGTGGCTCGATCTCACCGATCGACGGCGTCGGGCCCGACCAGCTGCGCATCGCCGAGCTCGAGGCCCGCCTGTCCGGCGGCGCGGTCACCGAGGTGATCCTGGCCACGGATCTCGACATCGAGGGCGAGGCCACCGCCCACTACCTCGCCGAGGTGCTGGCCGCCGCGGGGGTGCCGGTGACCCGGCTCGCGCACGGGCTCCCCGCCGGCTCGAATGTGCAGTACGCCGACGAGGTCACCGTGGCCCGGGCCTTCGCGGGGCGGCGCGCCCTCTGAGCGGACCCCGGGTTTGGTGGGGCAGTCCCCGGGTATGCTTGCGTGGCTCGCGGGTCCGGCCGGCCGGAGGCGCCCCTCCCAAGGCGGCTTCCTTGACGGCCCTTCCCGACCTGAGTAGAATTACGCAGTTGCCCGTCTGACGACGGCGCGCGCCTCTTGCCCGTAGACCGGAGGCCCGGCACTTTGACATTTGAAGAGTGGAGACGACTTTCCGCAAGGGCCTTGGGACCTGCGCCTCGGCGCAGATCCGGTGAGTGGCCCCGTCGGACACGACGCTTCTGACAGCGGCTTGCCGCTGTAGCCAACGTTGTGTGTTTGGAGAGTTTGATCCTGGCTCAGGATTAACGCTGGCGGCGTGCATGAAACATGCAAGTCGAGCGCGGCACTTCGGTGTCTAGCGGCGAACGGGTGAGTAACACGTGAGCAACCTACCT
>DATDHG010000252.1:0-53106 GCA_036521675.1 Candidatus Dormiibacterota bacterium | reverse complement strand
CCCGCAATTGGGATCCGTCGCGATGCAGGCCGGCGTCTGGGCGGCGAAGAACATCCTTGCAGACATCGACGGCCAGCAACGCACGGAGTTCCGCTATCACGACAAGGGCATCATGGCCATGATTGGCCGGAACGCGGCAGTGGCCGAGATGGGCGCTCATCGGCACGAGCTGCACGGCTCGATCGCTTTCGCGGCTTGGTTGGGGGTGCACGCTCTGCTCCTGAGCGGCATGCGCCAGCGCACCGATGCGTTCATCTCATGGGGCTGGGATTACTTCTCCGGTAACCGCGCACCCGCCGTCCTCGACCGGCCAGACGCGGCCCAGATCGACTGGGGCGATGACGACGATGAGGTGGTCTCGACGCAGCCTGTCGCGGTCGCCCCGGCATCCGTGAACTGACCGCCCCTTCCCCCGCTGTCGAGGACCAACGCATGACCGACCGATACGACGTCATCATCATCGGCTCCGGCGCAGGCGGCGGCACCATCGCGCATACGCTGGCCAGCGCGGGTCAGCGGATCCTGATCCTCGAGCGCGGCGGCTTCCTGCCCCGGGAGATGGACAACTGGAACCCCGATGCGGTCTTCGTCCAGGGGAAGTACATCTCGAAAGACACCTGGTACGGCGCCGATCACCAACCCTTCCAGCCTCAGGTCCACTACTTCGTGGGGGGTGCCACCAAGCTGTACGGAGCCGCCCTGTATCGCTTGCGCCCGGAGGACTTCGGCGAGCTCCGCCACGTCGATGGCCTGTCGCCGGCCTGGCCCCTCACCTACGATGATCTCGAGCCCTACTACACCAAGGCGGAGTGGCTGTACCAGGTCCACGGGACTCACGGCGCCGATGCCACCGAAGGCCGCTGGTCCCGGCAGTACCCGTGGCCTGCCGTCTCCCACGAGCCGCGCCTGCAGCAGTTGTCCGATGACCTGCTGAAGAGCGGCTACCACCCGTTCTCCGCGCCCTGCGGGATCATGCTCGATGAGGCCCATCGGGCTCAGAGCCACTGCATCCGCTGCGCCTGGTGCGACGGGTACCCCTGCCTGGTCCACGCCAAGGCCGACGCTGAGGCCATCGCGGTGCGACCCATTCTCGGCATGCCCAACGTGACGCTGCTCGTTGGTGCCGAGGTCGTGAAGCTCGAGACCGAGCCGAGTGGGCGCGCCGTCAGCGGTGTGGTCGTGATGCGCGACGGGAAGCGTGAGGTCTTCAGCGCCGACCTCGTGGTCCTGTCCGCGGGTGCCGTGAACAGCGCCAGTATCCTGCTGGCGTCCGCCAACGAAAAGCACCCCAACGGGCTTGCCAACGGTTCCGACCAGGTCGGAAGGAACTACATGTTCCACAACTGCAAGGCTGTGGTCGCGCTCTCCAAGCAGCGCAACGACACCGTGTTCCAGAAGACCCTGAGCCTCAACGACTTCTATCTCGCGGGCGAGGGGCGCGAGTGGCCGCTGGGCAACATCCAGATGGTGGGCAAGTCGAACGCGTCGGCGATGAAGGGCGAGGAGCCCAAGCTCACCCGCCTGGCACCCCACTGGACCCTGGACGAGACAGCCCACCATGCCGTGGACTTCTGGCTGAGCACTGAGGACCTGCCCAAGTCAGAGAACCGGGTGACGATCACGTCCGAGGGCAACATCCGCCTCGACTACAAATCCAACAACGATAGAGAGGCTGCGGGCCTCTACGACGAGCTCAAGAAGATCCTCAACCACGCGGGTATGGCCGAGCACCATGTGCTCGGCAAGAACTTCTACATGAACATGAGCATCCCCATCGCAGGTTGTGCCCACCAGGCGGGCACGTGCAGGTTCGGCGATGACCCCGCCACGTCCGTGCTGGATGTCGACTGCAAGGCTCATGAGCTCGACAACCTCTACGTGGTCGACACCAGCTTTTTCCCCAGCATCGGAGCCGTGAACCCGGCGCTGACAGCGATGGCCAACGCGATCCGGGTGGGCGAGCACCTGGTGAGTCTGCTCCAGGCTCGTCCCGTGAGCGCCGCAGCGCCGGCCGGAGTGGCGAGTGCCTGAACGCATACCAACAAGGAGACAGGTATGACAACCATGACAGGAGCGGCTCTGGGGACGCGCCCGGCGACCGCGCCCGCGGACGCGCACGGGCCACGGCCCGCCGACGTGTTCGTTGTCTTCGGAATCACGGGGGACCTGGCCAAGGTGATGACCTTCCGCTCCCTCTACCGGCTCGAGCAGCGTGGGCTTCTGGAGTGCCCGATCGTGGGCGTGGCCGTCAACGACTGGACGGTCGATCACCTTCGCGAGCATGCTCGAACGGCGATCGAGGGAACCGGCGAGACCATCGATCCCACGGTGTTCAACCGCTTCGCCGGCCGCCTGTCCTATGTCAACGGCGACTTCTCGGACTCGGCGACATACGAGCGCGTCGGCAAGGCGATCCAGGGAGCCAACAGTCCAGTGTTCTACCTCGAGATCCCGCCGTTCCTGTTCGGCACGGTCGTCAAGCGGCTGTCCGAGGCGGGTCTGACCCGGACGGCACGGGTCGTGGTCGAGAAGCCGTTCGGGCACGACCTACAGTCGGCCCGAGCGCTGGCCGCAGAGCTGCATCAGTACATCGACGAGTCGCAGCTGTATCGCATCGACCACTTCCTCGGAAAGATGGGGATCGAGGAGCTGCTCTACCTGCGGTTCGCGAACACGATGCTCGAGCCGGTCTGGAACCGGAACTACCTGGACTGCGTCCAGATCACGATGGCTGAGGACTTCGGCGTCGAGGACCGGGGCCATTTCTACGACCCGGTCGGAGCGCTGCGCGACGTCGTCGTCAATCACATCATGCAGGTCGTCTCGGCGACCGCGATGGAGGCGCCCTCCAGCGGTGATCCCCAGACGCTCAAGGACGCACAGGTGAGCGCGTACCGGGCCATCGCCGACGCCGACCCCACGCAGTACATCCGCGGGCAGTACGAGGGCTACCTGGCCATCGACGGCGTCGCCCCGGGATCGACGACGGAGACGTACGCCGCACTGCGCCTCGACATCGACAACTGGCGCTGGTCGGGGGTGCCGTTCTTCATCCGCACGGGGAAGCGACTCCCGGCGACCCAGACCGAGGTGCGGCTCGTGTTCAAGCATCCGCCGAAACTTGGCTTCTCGTTCCCGGGTGACCGCCGCCCGGAGCCGGACCAGTTCGTGGTGAAACTCGACCCGTCCACGGGGGTCAGGCTGCGCGTCGATGCGCGCCGCGCCGATGCGGTCGGGCCGGAGCCCATCACGCTCGACGCGGAGTTCGCGAAGGAGGGGGGGGAGGGAGCGACCCCATACGAGGTGCTGCTGCGAGCGGCGATGCTCGGCGACAGCCGGCGCTTCACGCGTCAGGACGGCGTCGAGGAGACGTGGCGGATCATGCAACCGCTGCTCGACGGGCCGCCACCCGTCCACCCCTATGCCCCGGGATCGTGGGGGCCGCAGGCCTCCGACAAACTCGTTGCTCACTACGGGGGCTGGCACCGGCCATGGGTCGAGTCATGAGCGCCACCACCGTTTCTCAGCAGCCTCGGGAGCAGAGCGCAGCCGCCCTTTCGCCCTTTCCGCCGATCGCGGACTACGCGTTTCTCTCCAACTGCCACACCGGAGCGCTCGTCGCACCCGACGGCGGGATCGGCTGGCTGTGCGTCCCCGCCTTCGACGCGCCGAGCGTTTTCGGCAGCATCCTCGACCGCGAAGCCGGTCTGTTCCGACTGGGGCCGTTCGGGGTCGACACCCCGATGGCGCGGGCCTACGAGCCCGGGACCAACACGCTGGTGACCACCTGGCACACGCAGACCGGATACGTCCTGGTCCGCGATGCGCTGACGATGGGCCCGGCGGGCGCAGAGGACACGATCACGCCGCACACGCGCCCCCCGGCCGATGCCGACGCCGACCACATGCTGGTGCGGACCGTCGAGGGCGTCGAGGGTGAGGTGGATATCGAGCTCGTCTGCGAGCCGGTCTTCGACTACGGACGCGCCGCGGCCGAGTGGACGCTGGCGGGCGGGAACCGCCACACAGCCGACGCGAGCGGCGGGGGCGTGGCGATCAGGCTGCAGACCGACATGGCTTTGGGAGTGGAGGGGGGTCGAGTCCGTGCCCGGCACACGCTCTCGGCGGGCGAGCGCATCTACTGCGCGCTGTCCTGGGCCGAGGGGTTGGTCGTGCCGAGCGACGTCGACGAGGCGAGCGAGCGCCTGCACGTGACCGCGCGCTTCTGGCGCGACTGGCTGAGACGGGCCCGGCTCGTGGACCACCCGTGGCGGCCCGCGATCCTGCGCTCCGCCCTGGCCATCAAGGGCCTCACCTACATGCCGACGGGTGCGACGGTCGCGGCGCTGACAACGTCCCTTCCGGAAACCCCGGGTGGTGAGCGCAACTGGGACTATCGGTACACGTGGATGCGCGACTGCACCTTCACCCTCCAGGCGCTGCACTATCTGAACCTGGACTTGGAGGCCGCCGAGTTCATGCAGTTCGTCGCGGACATCGAGCCGAACGACGACGGCAGCCTGCAGATCATGTACGGGATCGACGGCCGGCGCGACCTGACCGAGACGACCCTGGACGAGCTCACCGGCTATGCGGGGGCCCGACCCGTGCGGATCGGCAACGGTGCCTACAACCAGCGGCAGAACGACGTCTATGGCTCGGTCCTGGACTCGATCCTCCTGCACACCCGCCGGAGCAAGCGGCTGCCCCGCCAGCTGTGGCCGGTCGTCCACTCCCAGGCCGAGTGCGCCACCCGCGTCTGGCGGGAGCCCGACCAGGGCATCTGGGAAGCACGCGGCAAGCCCCAGCACTATGTCTCGTCCAAGCTGATGTGCTGGGTCGCGCTCGACCGCGCGGCGAAGCTGGCCGAGATCCGCGGTGATCCCCAGCTGCAGGCGACCTGGAGTGCGACCGCAGCCGAGATCCGCGACGACATACTCGCTCACGGGGTCAGCGACCGCGGGGTCCTGCGTCAGCATTACGACACCGACGCGCTCGACGCCTCCACCTTGCTGGCAGCGATCTTCGGGTTCCTCCACAAAGATGACGAACGCCTGCGCAGCACAGTGGATGCGATCGCGAAAGACCTCACCGAGGACGGCTTCGTCCTGCGCTACCGAACGGACGAGACCGACGACGGGATGTCAGGCAAGGAAGGGACCTTCCTCATCTGCTCGTTCTGGCTGGTATCCGCTCTTGCCAGCGTCGGCGAGATGCAGCAGGCACGCGACATGATGGAGCGACTCCTGCGCATTGCCTCGCCGTTGGGACTCTACGCAGAGGAGTTCGATGTCGCCACCGGCCGCCACCTCGGCAACTTCCCGCAGGCATTCTCGCACCTCGCGATGATCGAGGCGGCGGCGCGGATAATCGTCTCCGAGCGATTGGCGGAGTTCGCGTAGGGGCCGACCCTGAGGAGGCCGGCCCCGCCGGTTCATGCCAACTTCGTCACGAGGAGGCAATCTCCGCCCGCGTCCATCAGCCGCGCTGATCGACCACGCAACGGAAGCCGATGTGCGACGTGGAGGTGTCGGCCGGCTCCGGATAGCGCGCCGCCGGTCGATACCGCAGGCAGTAGTTGGGGGCGCACAGATGGGAGCCGCCCTTGAGCACCTTCACCCGCTGGGATCGGGGAGGGGCGCTCGCGACCGGGGCGCAGCACGGCGCCTGCGGGGCAAGGGCGCCTTGCGCGCGGAAGTCGTCGCTGGTCCACTCCCACACGTTGCCCGTCATGTCGTGGAGCCCGTACCCGTTGGCAGGAAACTCACCCACCGGGGAGGTGCCCTCATAGCCGTCGAGCCCCAGGTTCTGCCACGGGAACTCCCCCTGCCAGGTGTTGGCCATGGGCCGGCCGCCGGGGGCCGGCTCGTTCCCCCACGCATAGGCGGCGCCCTCCAGGCCGCCGCGCGCGGCGAACTCCCATTGGGCCTCGGTGGGCAGCTGTTTGCCGGCCCATACCGCGTACGCCTGCGCGTCCTCATACGCGACCTGGACGACCGGGTGATTGTCGCGGCCATCGAGGTCGCTGTGCGGCCCCGGGGGATGGCGCCACGACGCCCCCGGGACGTACGCCCACCAGGTGACCACGCGCAGGTCGACCGGCCCCGGCGGCGGGATGAACACGGCCGATCCCGGCACCAGCAGCTCCTGTAGGGCGTCAGGGTAGTCGGCCGCGTCGGGGGGCCGTTCGGCCAGCGTGACGTAGCCGGTGGCCGCCACGAAGGCTGCGAACTCGGCGTTCGTGACCGGATGGACGTCGATCCAGAAGCCGTCCACCTCGACGCGGTGGACCGGCGCCTCCTCGGGGTAGTGGCGTGCCGAGCCCATGAGGAACGAGCCCGGCTCGATGAACCTCATTTCGTCCGTCCTCGCGGGACGTCTCCGGGCGGAGGCCGAGACGCGCGTCGCCACAGCGCCCGATGGTAGCCCGTCGCTTCAGCCGGTCACGCCGAGGTAGATGGCCAGCGCGATCCCCAGTACCACAGTCATGCCCACCAGCAGCAGCTCGGGCCAGACCTCGGCGTCGTACTCGCCGGCCTCGATCTGCGCGCGGGCGCGGAAGAACCGCAGCACGCTGGCCACCCCGGCGATCAGGCCGGCGACGATGAGCAGGATGCCCAGCACCGTCGAGGCGGTCTTCGAGCCGGTTCCCTGCACCTCCCGCAGGAAGATCCCGAAGCGCGAGACGACGAAACCCAGGCCGATCAGCGCCAGCGTGGTGCGGGTCCAGGCCAGCAGGGTGCGCTCGTTGGCGAGGTGCTCGCGCGCGCGGCGGTCGGCGAGGCCATCGCGATCAGCCACGGTCCTGGCTCACACGTGCACCACGGCCACGGTCAGGACCACAGTGGCGACGGCCACCAGCCCGAGCAACACCAGGTCCGGCGCGACGCGGGGCCGGAAGACGCCTCGCTCGATGGCGTGGCGGGCCAGCTCGAAGCGCAGGAAGCTGCCGCCGCAGACAGCCACGCCGAGAACTGCGAGGAGCGTCGCCGCGGGTCGGTCCGCGCCTGTCGAGCCGACGCTCACGACATGGCCGCCTCGCACCAGGGCCTGCAGCTTGTCGACAACCACCGCCAGCACGAGCAGGGCCAGGCCGGTACGGTTCCAGGCGAGCAGCGTGCGCACGTTGGCCAGGTGATCGCGTGTACGCACGCCCTCGCCGCCACCGCGTCCGCGCTCCTCCATGATCGCGCCAAGTATGGGCGGCCGCTCAGCGCGGCGGCGTGGGCGTTGGCCGGGTGGGCAGGAGCTGCTCGTCGAAGCGGCCACCCTGGACCACGTGCTCGATGACGGCCCTGTCGGTGAGCCATTCCACCGGGGCGCGGTCGTCGGTCATCGGGCTGGCGGACGGGGTGATGGCTTCCGTCTCGGCGCGCACCAGCGCGACCAGTGACTGCAAAGCGGGCGGCACGGCGCCCACGCGAACCGCCAGCGCGGCGCTGGAGAGCGGGTGGTCGAAGCCGATGACACAGTCGTTGAAATGCAGCGCGTGCCATGTGTACACGGCGGGGAACACCGTGGCGAGCGTCCCGCTGACCGCCCGCGGGAGGCGGTCGTCGCCGGGCACGCGGGCGACGTTGAGCACGACGGCGCCGCCGGGCTCGAGATGGTCGCGCATCAGCTTGAAGAACTCCTGCGTGACCAGCTGAAAGGGGATGTAAGCCTGGCGGTAGGCGTCGACCACGATGAGGTCGTAGCGCTCGTTGGTGGTCTGCAGATAGGTGCGCCCGTCGGCGGTGATGACCCGCAGGCCGGGGATGTCGTTCATGCCCATGTACTGCCGTGCCAACTGGGTGAGCTGCGGATCAAGCTCCACGCCGTCGATGCGCACGCCCGGGTACGAGGCAGCCAGGCCGCGCGCGGTGGTGCCGCCCGCGTTGCCGATGATCAGCGCAGTGCGCAGTGGCCGGTCGAGCAGCGGCGGGACCACCAGCGGCATGTCCCACTCCCCGCCGGTCAGCGTGGCACCGGGGCGGTAGACCGACTGATCGGCGACCCCGTCATCGAGGCGCATGACGATCTTGCCGTCGGGGGTGCGCGCGATCTGCGCGTACTGGTACTGGGTTTCCTGCTCGACGATGACGCCCGTCTGCGGCTTGATCGCGCCCGGGGGCAGCAGCAGCATGGCGGCGATGAGTAGCGGGGCCAGGAGCCAGCGCCGGCCCAGCAGCAACGTGGCCGCCAGGGCCACCACCAGAGCCGCCACGATCATGGTGCGCTGCGTGCCGATGGCGGGGATGAGGACCAGGGCCGGCAGGAAGGTGCCGGCGATCGCCCCGACGGTGGTCAACGAGGAGAGCCGGCCGCTGACGGCGCCCGCGTTGTCGACGCGGGTCAGGCCCAGTCGCAGGGCGAAGGGCGAGACCATGCCGAGCAGGGTGACCGGGAGGCTGAAGAGCGCCAGCGTGGCGAAGAACGAGCCCACGATGGCGCCCACCTGGATGCGATCGAAGCCGTCGAGCGCGACACGAAGGATGGGGTGGGCGACCAGCGGCAACACCGCGATCGCTCCCGCCGCGACCAGCAGGATGCGACCCAGGGCCGCGGCGGATGCGTGGCGGTCGGCGACGCGGCCGCC
The DNA here is from genome assembly GCA_036521675.1 of Candidatus Dormiibacterota bacterium. GTDB lineage: Bacteria > Chloroflexota > Dormibacteria > Aeolococcales > Aeolococcaceae > DATDHG01. The sequence goes on along the minus strand of DATDHG010000252.1, from coordinate 44,528 downwards.
GATCCAGTAACCGACGCTCAGGTAGATGAGGATCAGGCCGATGACGTTCGCCCAGACCACTGTGGAGTTGCCGAAGTACGGGGCGAGCAGCCGCGAGGCGGAGATCTCCGTCGCCAGCGCGCCCGCGCCCGCGCAGAGCACCACCACGCTGAGCAGCGCCAGCGGCACCGCGGCAGGGACGGCGGCGAGATGCGGACCCGCAGGCTCGGTGGCCTGGGCGACCTCGGCGCCGGGGGCCTGGGCGGTCACCAGTGGATCATCGCCGACTACCATCCTGGCCGCGACCAAGGCGCTCGGAGCGCCAGGCAGGAGGCGGCTGATGCGCATCTTCGTCACCGGCGGCACCGGGTTCATCGGCGGCGTGGTCGTGCGCCGGCTCCGCGAGCGTCTCGAGGACGTGGTGGCCCTGGTGCGCCGGCCGGCGGCGGCCGCGGGGCTCGAGGGGCTGGGGGCGACGCTGCTCGAGGGTGACCTCGACGACGCCGGCGCGCTGCGCCGCGGGGTCGAGGGCGCGGATGCGGTCATTCACGGCGCCGCCGTCTTCCGGGTGGGCATCCCCAAGGCGGAGCGCGAGCGGGTCCACACCATCAACGTCGCCGGCACCGAGCGGGTGCTGGACGCCGCCATCGAGGCGGGGGTGCCGCGCATCGTGTACGTCTCCACCGTCAACGTCTTCGGCAACACCCACGGGCGGGTGGTCGACGAGGCCTACCACCGCGACCTCGCCGCGGGCTTCCTCTCCTGCTACGACCAGACCAAGTACCTGGCGCACGTGGCCGCCGAGGAACGCATCGCCAGGGGCGCGCCGATCATCATCGTCCAGCCCGGCGGGGTCTATGGACCGGGGGATCACTCCGACATCGGCAGTCAGATCGACAAGGCGCGCCAGGGCAAGCTGCCCTTCCTCGCCTTCGGCTCCACCGGGATGGTGATGGTCCACGTCGAGGACGTCGCGGCCGGCATCGTGCTGGCCCTCGACAAGGGCGCGTTGGGGCGCACCTACATCCTCGGCGGCGAGGTCACCACGCTCAAGCGGGTGGTCGGGACTGCGGCCGAGCTGGCCGGGAAGAAGCCGCCACGGCTCACGATGCCGGGGTGGGCCGTGAAGGCGGGGATCCCGTTCGGGCCGGTGCTGGCGCGGGTCATGGACACCGAGCCCAACCTGCGCGAGCTGGTCAAGGCGGCCGACGGCGTGACCTACTGGGCGTCGGATCGGCGCGCGCGCGAGGAGCTCGGCTACGCCCCCCGCGACCTGCGCACGGGGTTGCAGGAGCTGGTCGCGGCGGCCCGCTGAGCCGGCGCCGGCGCGACCGCTCTGGAGAGCGAGGCTCGCTCGAACTCGACGCGCCGGGCGTACACTCGGCGCTGTCCAAGCCAGTCCATGGAGGGGCCGCCATGACCGTCGGCGAAAGCCCGCGCACCGCCGCGGATGTGCAGTCGCAGCCCAGGCCTGCCTGGCGCGGCGTCAATCACCTGGCGCTGGTCACGCCCGACATGGACGCGACCGTGCGCTTCTACCACGGCGTGCTGGGGATGCGCCTCGTCGCCACGCTGATGGCCGGGCCCCTGCGCCATTACTTCTTCGAGATCGCCCCCGGCAACACCGTCGCCTTCTTCGAGTGGAAGGGGGCCGGCACCTACGCCAAACCGGCGGGCTGGCCGGTCAAGCAGACCATGCAGTTCGACCACCTGTCCTTCAACCTCCCCGACCACACCGCGCTCATGGCGCTCCAGGACCGCCTGCGGGACGCCGGCGTGGCGGTGACCGAGGAGATCGACCACGGGTTCATCCACTCGATCTACTTCACCGACCCCAACGGCATCGCCCTGGAGGCCTCCTACTGGCTGGCCGACGCGACCGCGCGCGAGGAGGGCGACCGGGCCGCCTTCAAGGATCCCGACCCGGTGCCCGCGGTGAACGAGCTCGCCGGCGCGGGCAAGCTGACGTGGCTGCCGCGCACGGAGCTGGTCGACGGGCCTACCGGGGTCAGCTAGGGGCGGCTCGGAATCCGCTTGCGCCACGGGGCGGCATGCCGACGCCTGTCGGGCACAGCGACACGGCGTTGCCGTGACCTGCTTCTCTACGCCGGCGGGGGCCGCCGCCGTCGTAGAAGGCCCGGCAGACGTCATCACCCCGCCCCGCTCTCCCGGGACCTCGCTTGGACGGAGAGGTTTACTTTGCGTTAGCTCCTGTGTAATGATGTAATTATGAAATCTCAGCGCACCTCCCACCACCACCACCACCACGACTCCTCGACGGCCGCGGCCGAGTCCCCCGCCTGGTTCGCCGGTCGCGTTCCCGACGGCTGGTTCTCGGCGGCTCCGACGGTCAGCGTCGACACCGACGAGATCCTGGTTGTCGGCGCCATCGCGGACGTCGACCTCGCCGCGGGCGCGACCGACGCCGAGCGGGCCACCGCCCGGGCCGCGCGCGTCAGCCGCTTCCGCGAGGACACTCGCGACGCCCGCATGGCCATCGCCGACGAGGCCCAGCACCGCTTCGGCCGCCGCGTGTCCTGGGGCGTCGACGTGGGGGGCGACACTCAGCTCTTCACCAACGTGGCCGCGCCGGTGATGACCCGCCTGCGCCAGCCTGAGCGCCAGGTGCTCGACACCCTGATCGACGCCGGCGTCGCCCGCAGCCGCAGCGAGGCGCTCGCCCGGTGCGTGCGCCTGGTGGGCCGCCACCAGGAGGAGTGGCTGGCCAGCCTGCGCGACGCGCTGGGGGCCGTCGAGAAGGCGCGCGAGGCCGGCCCGGAGATCTGACCCCGGACGCGAGCAAGGCCATGGCCGTCGATCCCGCCGCTCACGCTCAGGACGGCGCAGAGGCGCTCGACGCGTACTCGGCGGCGGTCGTCGCCGTCGCCGAGCGCCTGCGGCCTTCGGTCGCCTCGTTGCGGGTCGCCGCCACCCGCGCCGGGCGTCGGGCAGAGGGCAGCGGCTCCGCGGTGGTGCTCAGCGCCGACGGCTATCTGCTGACCTCGGCGCACGTCATCCGCGGGGCCACGGGCGGGGTGGCCGTGTTCGCCGACGGCCGTGACGGCGACTTCCAGGTGACCGGAACCGATGCGCTCAGCGACCTCGGCGTCGTCCGGGTCGGGGCTCTCGACACCCTCGTCCCGGCCACGCTCGGGGACGCCGACGGCCTGAAGGTGGGCCAGCTGGTCGTCGCGGTCGGCAATCCCCTCGGCTACGCCGGATCCGTCACCGCCGGGGTGGTGAGCGGGGTCGGGAGGAGCCTGGCCACCCAGAGCGGCGCCCACGTGCGGGTGGTGGAGGACGTCATCCAGACCGACGCAGCGCTGAACCCGGGCAACTCCGGCGGCGCGCTGGCCGACGCCCGGGCGCGCGTCGTCGGCATCAATACCGCGGTGGCCGGGCTGGGCCTCGGCCTGGCGGTCCCGGTCAACGCCACCACCCAGGGCATCATCGCCCAGCTCATCGCCGGCGGCCGCGTCCGGCGCGGTTACCTGGGGATCGCCGGAGCCCGCCGCCCGCTGCCGCCCCGCCTGTCCCGCTGGGCAGGCCGCGGCGGCGGCCTCGAGGTTCTCGAGGTGGTCGAGGGCAGCCCCGCCGCGCGCGCGGGGTTGCGCAGCGGCGACGTCATCGTCGCCGTCGACGGCAGTCCCGTGGAAGCCGCCGGGGACCTGCAGCGGCTGATGCTGGGCCCGGTCATCGGCCGCACCCTGTCGCTGCGTGTGCTGCGCGACGGCGGCGCCGTCGACCTGGCGGTCACCGTCGTCGAGCTGCCCGCCTGACCTCGGGAGCCGCCCCTGCTAGTCTGGCCGGTATGGCCCGGCCGTTCCGCCACCTGCGCCGCGACGACGATCCCATCGCCCCCCACATCGCGGGGACACTCGCCGCAATCGGTGAGGATCCCACCCGCGACGGCCTGGTGCACACCCCTGAGCGCGTCGCGCGCAGCCTGCGGTTCCTCACCGACGGGTACGACAGGTCGGTGCCCGAGGTCATCAACGGGGCGGTCTTCGCGGAGTCGTACAGCGAGATGGTGGCGGTGACCGACATCGAGCTCTACTCGCTCTGCGAGCACCACATGCTGCCTTTCTTCGGCCGCGCCCACATCGCCTACATCCCCCAGGGACGCATCGTGGGCATCAGCAAGCTACCCCGCGTCGTCGACGTTTTCGCGCACCGGCTGCAGGTGCAGGAGCGGCTCACCACGCAGATCGCCGAGGCCCTCGACGAGGCCATCACCCCCGCCGGCATCGCGGTGGTCATCGAGGCCTCCCACCTGTGCATGATGATGCGCGGGGTGCAGAAGCAGAACAGCAAGACGGTGACGAGCTGCATGCTGGGCGCCTTCCGGGATGACGACAAGACGCGCGCCGAGTTTCTGCAGCTGATCCGACCGCGATCCTGAGCGGTTGCGGTTACCCCAGCACCAGCTCGGCCGCCTGGCGGAGCAGCGCGACGTCGCCGCTGACCAGCATGGTGGTGACCAGTGAGCGGCGCCATTCGGTGAGCTCCTCCTTGAGCTTCGCCACCGGCCCCACCAGGGCGATCTCCTCGACCAGCGCGGTGGGGATGAGCGCCGCGGCTTCCTGCTTGCGCCCCTCCAGGTAGAGTTCCTGCACGCGCACGGCGATGTCTTCATACCCGAGGCGGGCCACCGCATCGAAGTGGAAGTTGCGGCCGCGCGCCCCCATGCCGCCGACGTAAAGCGCCAGGAACGGCTTCACCAGCGCCGCGCAGCTGTCGACGTCATCGCCGGGGATGAGAGGCACGGTGCAGGCGATCTCGAAAGTCTCCAGCGCGCGGCGGGCTCGGGGGCGTGCAAAACCCTCAGTGAGGGCGTCGCGAAAATGCCTATCGTGGCGCGGCGAATAGAACATGGGCAACCAGCCGTCGCAGACCTCCGCAGCCAGGGCGACGTTCTTCGGTCCCTCGGCGGCGAGCCAGACGGGCAGGTCGCTGCGCAGCGGGTGAACCGTCGACTTCAGCGGCTTCCCCAGCCCAGTGGTGCCGGGGTTCGGCATGGTGTAGTACTCGCCGGTGAAGGTCACCGGCTCGGCGCGCGCGAGGATGCTGCGCACGATGGCGACGTACTCACGGGTGCGGGCGAGCGGCTTGCCGTAGGGCTGTCCGTACCAGCCCTCCACCACCTGCGGACCGCTGGCGCCCAGCCCCAGGATGAAGCGGCCGCCGCTGAGGTGATCGAGGCTGATCGCGGCCATCGCCGCCGCCGCGGGAGTCCGAGCCGACATCTGCATGATCGCTGTGCCCAGGCGCACCCGCGTGGTGTGCGATCCCCACCACGCCAGCGGGGTGAGCACATCCGATCCGTACGCCTCGCTGGTCCACACAGAGTCGAATCCGAGGCGGTCGGCTTCGAGCACCTGCTCGAGCGCACCGGGAGGCGGACCGGCCCCCCAGTACCCGGTCGACAGTCCCAACTTCACCGCGTGTCTCCCTGCCGGCTGGGACGGCGCCCCGGCCAGTTCGCGACTGTAGGGCAGCCGATGGTCGCCATGGCCGGCGAGCGGCGTCAGGCTGAGAGCGGCCCCTCCGGCGAGCGGCCCACGTGGTTGGCGTAGAAAGCCTCCACCTGCGCGATGTCGAACGCAGCCAGGGGCAGGTAGTAGTCCCAGCTCAGCACCGCGAATGGCGTGGGCATGCCGTGATACGGAGTGACGAGCACCTTGGCGTAGGGAATGAGGCCCTGGCCGGCGGGGTCGGGAGGCAGCGTGGTGAGCCACATCTCCAGGGCGGTCACCACGGCCGGGCAGCCGGAAGGACAGTCGTAGAGGACCACGATGTAGCCGTGCTCGAGGTTGTGGACCCACGCCTCGGGCGGCACCGGTCGGTCGTACACGCCGGGGCTGGCGGGGGCGCCGTCGCTGGACCAGTGGCAGCCCGAGGTGGGCGGATTGTGCTCGTAGTCGACGTGGGTGCCGGCGGAAACGTGGAAGTGGGGCATCTCCGGGATCACCTGCCCGATTGCCGGGGACGCATTCGCATACGGCGGCGAGGGCGAGTACGGCTGCGCCCCGTCGGTCGGACAGCTCGCGTTGCCCACGAAGGGAATGACGCTCGCCCCGGCGACCCCCGGGCCGGGAGTGGGCTGCCCGGTGGCGGTGGCGCTGGCGGTGAAGATCGGGGACGGCCCCGGGTCCGGGCCACAGGCGGCCAGCACCACGAGCAGGGCCGTCGCCAGCTGGGCGACGCGCCGCCGCGTCGCTGCAGCGGGCTCAACCGACGGCATGCTGCGCAGCGTCATCCGCGCCTAGCCTACCCGGCATCCCTGCGGCCGTCCTGACGGGCCGATCGAGCCCTCGTCCGCCTCTGCCATGATCGCGCCGGGCCCAGGAGCAAGCACATGGACTTCCAGCTGTCACCCGAGGATGCCGCTTTCCGTGACGAGGTGCGGAGCTGGCTTGGCGACCACCGCGACCAGATCGAGGCCACCCGCGCGCTCGACTGGGAGGCGGGCGGAGAGGCCTTCGAGCGGTATCGCGACTGGGAGCGCGAGCTGCACAAGGCCGGGCTGGCCGGCGCGGCCTGGCCCGTCGAGTACGGGGGCCGCGGCGCCTCGCTGGTACAGCAGGCCATCCTCACCGACGAGTACGTCCGCGCCGATGCGCCGGCGCGCATCAACCGGCTGGGGCTGGGGCTACTCGGGCCCACGCTCATGGTTCACGGCACCCAGGCGCAGCGGGAGCGGCACCTGGCGCGCATCCTCAACTGCGACGAGATCTGGTGCCAGGGATTCAGTGAGCCCAATGCGGGCAGCGACCTGGCCGCGCTGCGCACTCGCGCGCTCCGAGATGGAGACGAATTTGTCATCAACGGGCAGAAGATCTGGACCTCTCTGGGCCGGTTCGGCGACTGGATCTTCACCCTGGTGAGGACCGATCCCGACGCCCCCAGGCACGGCGGCATCTCCTTTGTCCTGATCGACATGCACAGCCCCGGTGTGGAGGTGCGCCCGCTGGTGCAGATCAACGGGGACGCGCGCTTCGCCGAGGTCTTCTTCACCGACGTGCGCGTTCCCGCCGGCAACGTCGTCGGTGAGGTCAACGGTGGTTGGAAGGTGGCGATGACCGCGCTCGGGTTCGAGCGCGGCACCGGCCTGGGCAGCCCCGCCGCCTTCAATCGCATGCTCGAGGCGACCGTCGACATCACCCGGCGCGAGCCGCGCAACGGGGGCGTCGCCGCCGACGACCCCGACGTGCGCCGCCGCGTCGCCCAGGCCTACATCGACACCCGCCTCTTCGAGCTGAGCACGCAGCGCACCCTCACGCGGCTCGGCAAGGGCCAGACCCTCGGCCCCGAGGCCTCGCTGACCAAGCTCTGGTGGTCGGAGATGGAGGCGCGGATCGCCGAGCTCGCCATCGACGTCCTGGGGCCGCGCGGCGAGCTGCTCCCCGGCAGCCGCGACGCCGAGGGGGAATGGTTCAACGAGTACCTGTACGCCCGGGCCGCGATGATCTACGCCGGTACCAGCGAGATCCAGAAGAACATCCTGGCCCAACGCGTTCTCGGCCTCCCCCGCGAGTAGATCGCATGGATTTCGACTTCAGCGACGAGCAGTACCTGCTGCGCGATGCGCTCCGCAACCTGCTCGCGCGCGAATGCACACCGCAGCACGTACGCGCGATGTGGGACGACCCTACCGGCCGCTCCCCGCAACGCTGGCGCCGCCTGGCGGAGATGGGCGTGCTCGGCCTCTGCCTCCCCGAGTCCGCGGGCGCTTTCGGGGGCGACGAGGTGGACATGGTCCTGCTCCTCGAGGAGGCGGGGCGGCATGTCCTCCCCGAGCCGCTGCTCGAGCACGCCGCACTGGCTGCCCCCGTGCTGGCTCGCGCAGGCAGCAGCGCCCAGCAGTCGCAGTGGCTGCCCCGCCTGGCCGCCGGCGACGCGATCGCCACCGTCGGGCTGAGCGCCCAGCGCTACGTCCCCGACGCCGGCACCGCCGACGTGGTGGTTCTGGAGGCCGGCGGCGACCTCCATCTGCTCACCCCGGACCGGCTCACCCTGGAACCGGTGCGCAGCGTGGACGGGGCGCGCCGCCTCTTCCGCGTCACCGCCGAGACCGGGCCCGAGACGCTCCTGCCGGGCGGCCGCGAGGCCCTGCCGTGGCTCACCGATCACGCCGCGGCCGGTACTGCGGCGGTGCTCGTCGGGATCGCCGCCGCACTCCTCGACCGCACCCTCGACTACGTCAAGGTGCGCGAGCAGTTCGGCAAGCGGATCGGCGCCTTCCAGGCAGTGCAGCACAAGCTGGCCGAGACCTGGGTCCTGCTGGAGATGGCCAGGGGGGCCGTCTACTACGCGGCCTACGCACTCGCCAACGCCCTTCCCGACGCCGGCGTTGCGGTGTCCGTCGCGAAGGCGGCGGCCGGCGACGCCCAGCATCGCGCCAATCAGGAGGCACTGCAGCTCCATGGCGGGATCGGCTTCACCTGGGAACACGACCTCCACCTCTGGTTGAAGCGGGGCAAGGCGCTCGAGCCGGCGTACGGAGACGCCGACCACCACCGCCGGCGCATCGCCGACCACATCTACGCCACCGCCGGCTAGGAGCGCCAGTCTCTACGCTCGCCGTGTGATCCCCGGCGACGGACCCCTCGGGCTGGCGGCCGGCTCCCTGCGCCCGGGCGCCATCGCCCTCCTGGGGCTGCTGGCAGCGTGTGGGGTGGTCCTGGCGTGGGATCGCGTCCCCGGCTGGGCGCGGCGGGCGGGGGGGTCGACCGCCGTGCTGCTGGCCGCCGCGCTGCTGGTGCGCGCGCTGCTGTCGCTGGCGGTCGACGGCGGGCTGTACGACGTCTTCGACGCGTACCGCATCGTGGGGTCGACGCTGCGCGCGGGGCGCGACGTCTTCGTCGAGCCCGCGCTCGGCCTGGCCAACTATCCCCCACTGGTCTATTGGTGGTGGGCGGCGGCGAGCGCTGTGCCCGCCGATCACCCGCACCTCTACGCAGCACTCATCCGCGCCCCCTTCTGGATCGCCGACGCCGGGATCGCGCTGCTGATCCTGCGGGCCGCGCCCCGCCGGATCGCCCGCCGCGCGGCGTGGCTGTACGCGCTCAGCCCGGTCGCCGCGGCGGTGCCCACCCTGCACGGCCAGTTCGAGCCGTGGGTGCTGCTCCCGCTCGTCGCCGCCGTGGTGGTCCTCCCCGAGCGCCCCGGAGCCGCGGGGCTGCTCGCCGGCCTGGCGATCGCGATCAAGCCATGGCCCGTCTTCTTCCTCGTCCCACTGCTGGCCACCCTGCCGCGGCGCAGCTGGCGGCCGCTCCTCCTCGGCGTGGCGGTGGTGCCGCTCGCGGCCTTCGCCGTATATACCCCTCTCCATCCGGGCAACCTGACGACCGGTCTGCACCGCATCGTCACCTACCAGGCGCACCGCCAGGGGTTCGGTACGTCGCTCCTTTTCGCCGACGGCGTCGATGCGCTGCCCATCAACCTGCTCAACCTCGCCGCGGGTGGGCTTGCGATCGGTGCCGGGGTGCTCGCCGCGCGCCAGGGCCGGGTGCGGAGCGAGGCGCTGGCGCTCAGCATGCTGGTGCTGCTCACCCTCTCGCCGACCGTCTCTGATCAGTACCTGGTCTGGCCGCTGCCCTTCCTGCTCCTGGCCGGGCGGCTGCGGGTGGCGGCGCTGCTCGGCGTCGCAGCGGTCCCCGCCATCGCCGCCGTGGATCTCTGGACTTCGCAGGACGGTGCCTCTACCCCGCGGCCGCTCTTCCTCCTGGTGACGATGGCAACCGGAGCGGCGGCGATATACCTGGCGCTGCGACCGGGAGCATGCCACGAGCCCCTCACGGCGGCAGCGCGCCCGGAGCGAGTGGCCGTGGCCGCGTGAGCACCCGGTGGGGCCGGCTGGGCGCGGACCGCTGGGGGCTGGCCATCGGCGTGGTCGCGCTGGCCGTGGCACTGCTCCACGTCGCCCACCTCGGCGGCTCGCCTCCCGGGCTGTACCAGGATGAGGCCACCAACGGCTACCAGGCCTGGGCCCTGGCCCACTACGGGCGCGATGAGCACGGACACCTTCTCCCCCTCTACCTGGAGACGTTCGGCGACTGGAAGAGCCCCCTGTACGTGTACCTCCTGGCGCCCTTCACGTACGTGCTCCCGCTGACCGCGGCGACCATCCGCCTCCCCGCGGCGCTCTGCGCCCTGGTCGCGTGCTCCGCAGTGACCGCCGCGGCCCACTGGAGAACTCGCTCGGCGGTGATCACCATCCTCACCCTCGCCGGCGCCGGGACGATGCCGTGGCTGCTGGTCGCAGGTCGCACCGCGCTCGAATCCGTGACGCTCCCGGCCTGCCTGGCGGTCGCGCTCGCCTGCCTCGCCCGCGTCGAGGCCGGGGGCGGGGGCCGCTGGTACGCGGGGGCCGGCGCGGCCCTCGGGCTGACCGCCCTCACCTACCCGAGCGGCCTGGTCCTGGCGGGGCCGCTGACCCTGGTGGTGCTTGCCACCCATGCCCGCCGGGACGGTCGGGCGGTGCTCGCCGTGCTCGCCGTCCCGGCCGCGGTCTACGTGCTGGTCGGGGCCTGGATGGTGCGGCACCCGGGGGCGCTGGCCAACCGGCCAGGAGCCATCTCGATCGCCCGCGACCATCCGGGGGTGCTGGTGGTGGCGGGCCGGTTCGCGGTCAACTACCTGGAGCACCTCGGGCCAGTGTTCCTGCTGGTGCGGGGCGACGCCAATCCGCGCCAGGCAACAGAGTTCGGTGGACTGGTGCTTCTGGCGATGGCGCCCGCCGTGGTGGCGGGGCTGGTGGTCGCGGTGCGGCGGCGCCGCCCGCTCGACCTGACGCTGCTCGCCACCCTCGTCCTTGCGCCGGTCCCGAGCGCGGTCACAGACGAGGGCATTCCCCATGCACTCCGCGCTGTGGCCATGGTCCCGCCGCTGCTGCTGCTCGCCGCCACGGGATGGGAGGTGGTCCTGCCCTGGCTGGCTGCGCATCGCCGCGCCGCCGTCGCCCTGGCGGGCCTCGCCGCGCTCCAGGTGGCCCTGGTGGTCGCCGACCTGGAGCTGACCTGGCCGGGGCGTGCCGAGGGCTCCTTCGACGCGGGCTACGACACCGCTGTAACGGACGCGGCGCGCCTCGCGGGCGGCCACGCCATCCTCCTCTCCAGCACCATGGGGGTGCTCTACGCGCATGCCCTCGTCGACCTCCAGCCGCCCCCGGGCGCCAACCTCGGCGCCACGCTGGCGCACAGTGACGTCCGCACCGTCGATCCCGCCCACGCGGGCGCCGTTACGGGCGACATCCTGGTCCTGGGGTCGAACGACCCTGCACCGCCCCACGCCACGCTGATCGAGGAGGTGCGCGTGCCCACCGCCTACTGGGGCAGTCCGGTGGTCGCGGCGCGGCTCTATCGAGGCGGGTAGCAGGGTTTTACAGCGCGGGCCCGGGACGCCCTGACACCATGCTCGGCGTGGAGGGCCGGGTGTGACCCCATTGCGCGTCCTCGTCGTCGGGGCCGGCTTCGGCGGCCTGAGCGCGGTGCGCGCCCTGCGCGCGGCGCCCGTCGAGGTCATCCTGGTCGACGAGCACAACTACCACCTCTTCCAGCCCCTGCTCTACCAGGTGGCCACCGCGCTGCTCGACCCCAGCGAGATCGCCCATCCGGTGCGGGCCCTGCTGCGCCGCCAGGCCAACTGCCAGGTGCGGCTGGGCCGCGTCGACGACATCGACCTCGACGTCCGGCGGGTGCGCACCGACCAAGGCGACATCGCCTATGACCGGCTGATCGTTGCGGCCGGGAGCGTCAACGAGAGCCTCGGCAAACCAGGCGTGGAGCGCCACGCCTTCATGCTCAAGTCGCTCGGCGACGCGCTGACGCTGCGCAATCACCTGCTGGCGACGGTCGAACGCGCCACGTGGGCCACCGACGCGGCGGAGCGGCGCCGGCTGCTGACCATCGCGGTGGTGGGGGCGGGCCCCACCGGCGTGGAGACCGCCGGGGCCATCAGCGAGCTGGTCCGGCTGGTGCTGCGCCGCGACTTCACTCGCCTCGACCTCGACGAGCTGCGCATCGTGCTCCTCGAGGCGGCGCAGAGCGTGCTGCTCAGCTTCGATGCGCCGCTGCAGCGGGCCGCCATCGACACCCTGCGCCGCAAGCGGGTCGAACTGCGCTTCGGGGCCGCGGTCGACGACGTCCTCGCCGATGGGTTGCGGCTGCACGGCGGTGAGCTGCTGGAGGCGGCCACGGTGATCTGGACGGTAGGGGTCCGCGGCGCACCCGCCGGCGGGCTGCTCGCCGACCGGCGCGTCCGCCACGGACGCATCCCCGTGACCGCCGAGATGCGCCTGGCCGATCATCCGGAGGTCTTCGTCATCGGCGACCTCGCCGAGTGCATCGAGGACGGCGCCCCCCTGCCGATGCTCGCCCCAGTCGCCATTCAGCAGGGGCGCTGGGTGGCGCGGCGTATCGCCGCCGAACTGAGTGGCGACGCGCCAGCGCCCTTCCGCTATCACGACAAGGGCACCATGGCGACCATCGGTCGCAACGCCGCCGTGGCCCAGATCTGGGGCCTGCGGCTGAGCGGCTTCCCGGGATGGGCGCTCTGGCTGGGGGTGCACATCGCGCAGATCGTCAGCTTCCGAAGCCGGGCGGTGACACTGCTCAACTGGGGCCGCGACTACTTCTTCTACGACCGCCCCGTGCGGCTCATCGCGGCGCCCTCCACGACGCCACCCAGGCCGGACGGCGAGGCCGGCGCTGACTCGGCAGACGCGGTGGCGGAGCCCCAGGGACCGTGACCCGGCCGGCCGCGCCGATCTATGGGACCATCGGGCCCCGATGACCACCATCGACGGCGCCGCCGAGGCACCCGGACCGCAGACGCCCGTCACAGCGGCGGCGCCCGAACCCGGCCCACCGGCTCCTGCCCCCGTGGCGGACCGGGGGCCCGGACGGCGGCCGGACAGCATCTTCGGCAACCTCGAGGTCGGCATCGTCGACGTGCTCTGCATCGGGCCGATCCTGCTGGCCTCGATGTGGGCGCTCTTCGGCTCCCCCATCTCCCCGGGGCTGATCAGCACCCATCCGGTGCTGCTCGAAGCCCTGCGCGGCAGCGTCTCGTCCATGATCGCCGCGGGCGCCTTCGCGCGCGTGGGAACGGTGCCCCTGTGGGAGGCGGTCCTGGCGCCGCTCCTGGCGCTGGTGTGGGTGGACCCCTTCTACTACTGGGCCGGCCGCCGCTATGGGCGCATGCTCCTCGACTACTACAAGCGCCAGAGCCCCAGGATGGAGCGGCGCATCGTCCGCGCGGAGAACACCTTCGCCCGCTACGGCATCTGGACCATCCTGATCAACCCGTTCCTGCCCTTCGCGCCCTTCCTCTTCCTCGCGGCCGGCGAGACGCGCATGCCCTTCTGGCGGTTCATGGCGGCCGACGTGGTCGCCAATCTCATCTACATCGGCGCGGTGGTCAGCCTGGGATGGTTCGCCGGGCAGCGTGGCGTCGACGTGGCCGAGACCATCGGGCACTACGGCCTCTACCTGACCGTGGCCCTTATCGCGTTGGTGGTCGTGATGGCCTACCGGCAGGGGGCGGCCGCGGCCCGACCGCGCTGACCCAGAGAGGGCTCGACGAGGTCTGGTAAGGTCAGCCCCCGCGCCGGGCCCGGGGCGGGACGGCGCGAGGAACGAGGGGATCAGCCGCCCACCGAGGAGCCGAGAAGTCAGCCTGCCTCCCCCGTCGGACAGCACCCCCGTCCCCGCGACGCCCGAGCCCGCGGGCCTCGATCCGGGGAGCCGGCCACCGAGCCGTCGCGCTCGTCGCCGGCTCGTCACCCCCCGGCGCCTCATCGCTCTGGCGGTGGTCCTGGGTGTGGTGCTCGCCGCCGCCGCAGGCTATGTGGTGCTGGTAGCTGCCAGAGTTGGCCGGATCACACATCAGAGCCCGCTGAGCGTCATCCACGACATCATCCGCGGTGGCGCCGGATCGAGCATCGACGACAGGGTGAGCGCCGGCAAGCCGGTCACGCTCGCCCTGTACGGGTACGGCGGCGCCGGCCACGACGGCGCCTACCTCACCGACTCCATCCTGCTGGTGATGATCCATCCGCGCGTCAATGACGCGCCCCTGGTCACCGAGGTGAGCGTGCCCCGCGACTGGTACGTCCCCATCGACCTGGGCAACGGCACCGTCGTGCACGACCGCATCAACACCGCCTACGCCGATGCCGCCGAGGAGGTCTACCCCAACCGCGGCGCGCAGTACAAGGGCGAGTTCGGGCCCGCCCACCTCGCCGGCGACACGCTCGATCGCCTGCTCGGCATCCACATCGACCACTTCGTGGCGATGGACTTCCATGCCTTCCAGTACGCCGTCGACGCCGTCGGCGGGGTCGACATCACCGTCGCGAGGAGCTTCACGGACAGCCACTACCCGCGTGGGGAGTGCAACGGGGGGAGCGGCGACTGCGCGGTCGAGACCGTGCACTTCACCGCGGGCCCCCAGCACATGAGCGGGGCCCGGGCGCTGATCTTCTCGCGTTCGCGAGAGGGCGACAACGGCGAGGGCACCGATTTCGCGCGCAGCCGGCGCCAGCAGCTCGTGCTCAACGCGGTCAAGCTGAAGGTCGTCTCGGTGGGCGGGATCGCAGCGCTGCCCGCGGTGCTCGACGCCCTGGGTGGGCACGTGGTCACCGACCTCACCCTGGGCGACGCCGAGTCCCTGTACGGGCTGATCAAGGACGTTCCCACCAGCGCAGTCACGCACGTCAGCATCGACGACCAGAACTTCCTCTACGCATGTGGGTACCCGGTCAACTGCAGCGCCTACTGGCTCTACACACGCGACCCGAGCTACCTGTCGATCCAGCACTTCATGAGCAAGCTCCCGATCGATCCGGCCCTGCTCGCCGAGCGCCAGACCATTACCGTGGTCGACGCCAGCGGCGCCGGGGGCGGGGCCTCGGCGCGCTGGGCCGGGCTGCTCAGCCAGCTCGGCTTCAGCGTCCGCGACGCGGGGGCGGCGCCGAACGTGGCGGCCACAGAGGTGCTCCGGACGGCGGCTTCGGGGTCCGGCGCCGCCACCGCGGACTGGCTGTCCGGATACTTTGGCGCCCGGCTGGTCACCCCCCCGGCCACGGCGACGGCGGGACCGGCCCCGGCCGGGATCACGCTCATGCTCGGCGCTGACGAGGAGCACGCCTTCACCACCTCCGTCGTGGCCGGGGCGAGCCCCTGAGCGAGCCTTGCCCGCAGGGCATATCGGCCAGGTGACCGAGCGCCGCATGGCCATCACAAGGCGACGACGAGCCTCCGCCGCCGATCTCGGGATTCGTACCCTCGGCGGCGAATGACCGTCACCACCCCGGCCATCACCGGGGACCTGCCCGCCGAAGGCGCGGCGCCCCGGCGGCGTCCGCGGCGCTCGCTGGCCGACCCCGAATACCTTGCCGAGCTGCGCTACCTGGCCTTCGGTCGGGCCGTGCCCACCGCGCTCTTCGGCTTCCTGGGATGGCTGCAGCTGCAGCACCTGCTGGCCGCCCTGCCGATCACCGGCGCCGGCCACGCCGCCGAGACGGTGCTGCCCCGGGCGCTCTACCTGATGTTCTGCTGCCTGCCGGCGGCGATCTACCTGACCCGGCCCCGCCCGAGAGCCAGCGACGGCCGCGTGATGGCCCGGGTCGCCGCGTTCGGGGGCACGCTCATCCTGTTGCTCCTGCCGGTGTTCACTCCGGACAGCCCTGCGCTCCTAACCGTCCCGGGTTGGGTCGGCACAGCCTCCGGCCTGCTGCTCGCGGCCGCCTGGATGTTTGCGCTGTGGGGCCTCGCCTACCTGCGCCGCTCGTTGAGCGTCATCCCGGAAGCGCGCCGCCTCACCACCGGCGGTCCCTACCGGCTGGTCCGCCATCCCCTGTACTTCGCCGAGATCACCGCGGCCTTCGCCCTGCAGCTGACCAACCTGCGGGTGCTGCCGCTGCTCGCCCTCGGTGCCTTCGTGGCCCTGCAGCTGAGCCGCGCACGCTTTGAGGAGCGGTTGCTGAGCGCCAACTTCCCCGAGTACGCCGCCTACGCGGCGCACACGCCGCGCATCATCCCGCTGGTCGTCTAGGGCCCGCGGCGGCGCCGCTACGGCCCGCGGCGGCGCCCTGCGCGGTCAGCGCAGGAGCAGGATGTCAAGCCGCCGCGCAGCGAGCCTCAGGCACACCACGCCCATGAGCGCAAGGTAGGCGACGTCGACGGCGAGCGCGAAGCTCACGTCGCCGGTGGTCAACCCGCGCAGCAGGTGCACGCCATGATAGAGCGGCGTCAGCTCGATGACGACCTGCAGCGGCCAGGGGTACGCGCTCAACGGGTAGAAGGTGCCGCTGAAGAGGAACATCGGCAGAATCACCAGTTGCACGATGTTGAAATCCTGCCAGCGGCGCACGTAGGTCGTGGCCAGTGATCCCGCCGCCGCGAACGCGAAGCCGATGAGCACCGCCGCCGGGACCGCCAGCACGCCCCATGGTGAGACCACCAGGCCGAGGACGCTCATCACCACGATGAAGCCGATCGCGTACACGGTGCCGCGCAGCAGCGCCCAGGTGATCTCGCCACGCGCGATGTCACCGACGCTCATGGGAGTCGCGAGCACCGCGTCGTAGAGCTTGGCGAACTTGAGTTTGAAGAACAGGTTGAAGGTGGTCTCGTAGATGGCGCCGTTGGTCGCCGACGACGCCATGAGCGCCGGCGCAACGAAGACCTTGTAGCTCTCTGACACGCCCGACTGTCCGTGCACTGACCCGACCAGCGACCCCACCCCGAAGCCGATCCCGACCAGGTAGAGCAGCGGCTCGAAGAAGCCCGAGAAGAGGATCAGCCACGTACGTCGGTAGACGGCCAGGTTGCGTTCCACCAGACGCAGCGAACGGCCGCCCGTCAGCGGGAGGCGCAGGCGCGGCTGGACGGCCTGCGCCGTCATGTGACGAGCCTGCGCCGCAGCGTCACCCGCGCGGCCACGATGCCGGCGATCGCGTAGACCGTCAGCACCGCGACGTGAGCGGCGGTGGCCTCGCTGCTCAAGGTCCCGAGCACCGCGCCGCGGGTCAGGGCAACTCCGTTGGCCAGCGGCGCCAGCCAGGCCACCCCCTGCAGGACGCGGGGCAGCTGGTCGATGGGGAAAAAGGTGCCGCTGAGCATGAACAGCGGCAGGATGATGAAGCGCTCGATGGCCGCGAACCCCACAGTGTTCTTCTGCGTGGCGCTATAGGCGAGGATCGGGGCGCCGAACGCCAGCCCGGTCAGCACGGCGGCGGGAATGGCCAGAAGGGCCCCCGGAGCGGTGACCACCCCGAAGAGCAGCATCACCACGAAGTAGACAGCGGCCACCATGACGAGCCTCATGAGCAGCCAGGCGACATCGCCGACGAGCAGGTCGCGCACCGTCAGCGGCGTCGCCAGCATGGCCTCATACGTCCGCATCCAGAAGACCTTGGCCATGATCGGGAAGGTGGTCTCGACGGACGCCGTCTGCATCGCGGTTGCGGCCATCAGTCCGGGGGCCAGGAAGTTAAGGTACGAGACCCCGTCGACCGTCCCGACGCCGCTCTTCACCAGGCTCCCCAGACCCACCCCCATGGCGGCGAGGAAGAGGACCGGCGAGATGAAGGACACCAGCATCGACCCGCGCCAGCTGTGGCGGTAGACGAGAAGGTCGTATTCGACGACGTGGGCGGAGCCGGTCATCGGCGGGTCACTCGATGAGGCTGCGGCCGGTGAGGCGCAGGAACACGTCCTCGAGCGTGCTGCGACGCACCAGCAGGCTCGACGGCGCAAGCCCGCGCCGATGGACCGCGGCCGCCGCCGCCTCGCCGTCGGCGGTGTACAGCAGCACGCGGTCGGGGAGCACCTCGACGCGATCGGCCAGCCCCTCGAGGCGCCCGTCGAGACCGGCCGGCTCCAGCTCAGCCCCGGGGAAGCGGAGCTCGAGAACCTCGCGCGTGGAGTAGTGGCGGATCAGCTCCAGCGGTGATCCCGCGGCGACGATGCGCGCGCTGTCCATCACCACGAGCCGGTCGCAGAGCTGCTCGGCCTCGTCCATGTAGTGGGTGGTGAGCACCAGCGTGACGCCCTGCTGCTTGAGCCGGTAGAGGCGGTCCCACAGCAGATGGCGCGCCTGCGGGTCGAGACCGGTGGTGGGCTCGTCGAGGAGCAGCAGGTCGGGCTGGTTGATGAGCCCACGAGCGATGGTGAGCCGGCGCTTCATGCCGCCCGAGAGCGACTCGACCTGGTCGCCACCGCGTTCACTCAACTGGACGAACTCGAGCAGCTCGTCGACGCGGCGTCGGGCGTCACGACGCGGGATGTCGAAGTAGCGAGCGTAGATCTGCAGGTTCTCGCGCACGCTGAGCTCCTGGTCCAGGGTGTCCGCCTGGGGGACGACGCCGAGCCGAGCGCGGATCCGCGGCCCGTCGCGCGCCGGGTCCATGCCGAGCACGCGCAACGTGCCCTCGGTCACCGGCGACACGCACCCGACCATGCGCATCGTCGAGGTCTTGCCGGCGCCGTTGGGACCGAGGAAGCCGAAGGCCTCTCCGCGCCCCACCTCGAAGTCGATGGCATCGACCGCAACGCGGTCGCCGAACCGCTTGGTCAGTCCCCGCGCGGTGATGAGGGCGTCGCCCGCCGGGGAGAGGGCTTCGGTGGTCGCGTCGACCTGCATCAGGTCAGGCTACGCTTACTGTTCTTTGCCGGGGTCGGGAACTGTCGGTCGGCTCCTGCGGAGGACTCATCGAGTGCGACTGTGCACGCTTTCTGATGGCCGGGGCGGGCTGCGCGCCGGCTTGGTTGTAGGCGTGCGCGCGCTCCCGCTGCGCACGGCCTTGGAGGCGGCGGGCGAGGAGCTGGCGGTCGACGTCGAGGGCGCGGCCGACGTCAACGATCCGGGCGGGATCCTCGCCCTCCTGGACGCATGGGACGAGGCCCTGCCGGTGCTGCAGCGCGCGGCGGCGCACGCCGCGGCGGGCCGGGGCAGGAGTGACGGAGCCCCCCTCGACCTCGCGGTCCTCGGGCCGCCGCTACCGCGGCCCCGCAAGATCATCTGCGTGGGCCTCAACTACGCGGACCACGCCCGCGAGACCGGGGCGCAGATCCCCAAACAGCCCGTCCTGTTCGCGAAGTTCGCCACCTGTGTGCGGGGGCCGGCGGACGATGTGATCCGCCCCCTCGGCGTCACCGATCTCGACTATGAGGCCGAGCTCGCCGTTGTCATCGGACGGGCCACCCGCCACATCCCGGTGGAGAGCGCACTGGGGGCCGTGGCCGGCTACATGGTCGCCAACGATGTTTCCGCGCGGACAGCGCAGCTGCGTGAGGGCGGGCAGTGGGTGAAGGGCAAGTCGTTCGATTCGTTCTGCCCCATCGGGCCCGCACTGGTGGCCACCGATGAGGTGCCCGACCCGCAGGCTCTGCCCATCCGGTGCTGCGTGGATGGCGACCTTCGACAGAACTCAACCACCGCCGAGATGGTGTTCAGCGTCGCCGAGCTCGTGAGCTTCTGCTCGCAGTCGATGACGCTCGAGCCGGGCGACCTGATCCTCACCGGGACGCCCCCGGGCGTCGCCCTGGCCCGCAACCCCTCACCCTGGCTGCAGCCGGGCCAGCTGTGCGAGGTCGAGATCGAGGGCGTCGGGCGCATCGCCAACCGTATCATCGACGAGCCGCCGGCAGCCGCGAAGGACAGGGAGTGACCATGGGTGACACCCCGTCGCCGGTGCGCCGGTTCCACCACAAGCCGAGCTGGTTCGTCGCGCACGTGTTCAACCCGATCGTGGCCGGCATCGCGCGTGCCGGAATCAGCCTCCGCGGCTCTCGGGTGCTGGCGGTCCGGGGCCGCAGCAGTGGCGTCTGGCGGACAACGCCAGTCAATCCTCTGGTCATCGGCGGCAAGCGCTACCTGGTCGCCCCACGCGGCGATACACAGTGGGCGCGCAACCTGCGCGCCGCCGGTGCGGGCGAGCTGCGACTCGGCCGCCGCAGCGAGCCCTTCACGGCCACCGAGATCGACAACGACGAGAAGCCCCCTCTCCTGCGCGCCTATCTGCGCAAGTGGAAGGCGGAGACCGGCAGGTTCTTCGGCGGCGTCGGCCCGGACTCGTCCGATGAGGAGCTGCGCCGCATCGCGCCGGACCATCCCGTTTTTGTGGTGTCGCCCTGACCGAGGTGCATGCCGCCCCCGTGGAGCACCTGACGACCGCTCAGCTCGAGGCCGGGGTCGACCGCATCCGCCGCTCGCCGGCCGATCAGGGTCGCGTGGAGCTCATCGTCCGCCGCCCCGCCGTGGACGAGCGGGAAGTCCTCCCGCAGGCGGCGCTCGACACTGTCGACGGGCTTGTGGGCGACACGTGGCCGGTGCGAGGCAGCAGGCGGACGCCGGATGGTTCCGCCCATCCCGACATGCAACTCAACGTGATGAACGCTCGAGCCGCCGCGCTGGTCGCCGTGCAGCCGGAGCGGTGGCAGCTGGCCGGCGATCAGCTCTACGTCGACCTCGACCTGAGCGTGGGCAACCTCCCCGCCGGGACCCGCCTGGCCCTCGGCTCGGCGGTCATCGAGATCACCGCCCAGCCTCACCTCGGCTGCGACAAGTTTCTCAAGCGATTCGGGAAGGACGCGCTGCGGTTCGTCAATTCCCCGACCGGCAGGGAGCTGCGCCTGCGCGGGGTGAACGCCAGGGTCGTGGTGCCCGGCACCGTCCGCGTCGGAGACACGATCCGCAAGGTTGCTGCCTGAGCCGGACGGCCGGGCGCCGACGCGTTGGGTCCCAGCGCCCAGAACTCACAGGGAAATCTGAGGAGAACCGAGGGTCTCTCTGAGGGTCCGGTCGCATCCTGGGAGCCGGTGGAGAGCCAGCGCACCACTTACGCCCTGCGACGACAGGAGCCCCAAGATGACCGACGACAGCAGCGAGAAGGCGAGCGCCGCGCGGCCCGAGGGCGCGCCGTCCTCGGCGTCCGCCCCCCCATCCCGGCCCGGTCGCCTCCGGCGACGGACGGCCGCCGTCGCCACCGTTGGTGGACTGGCGGTGGGCGGCGCGCTGGGAGGTTTGGTGGTCTCGCACGCGGCCGCCACCCCTGGCGCGACTCCGTCAGCCAATGCCGGCAGCTCCGCCAGCAGCAGCAGTGAGTCGACCAGCGCGGGCGGCTCCACCAGTGCGGCCGCGACCACCACGCCGAGCACCTCGACGCCGAAGGCCGGCGGCTCGAACGAGAACGCGACCCACGAACAGGGCGAGACCGCACAGCGCGAGACAGCGGAGAACTCCGGTCAATTCCATGGACCCGGCGGAGGACCGGGCGGGCAGCACGGCCTCAGCGCTGAGGATCAACAGGTCGTCGCGACCGCGATCGGGATCACCACCGCGCAGCTGACCACCGAGCTCTCCGGGGGCAAGACCATCGCCCAGGTTGCGCAGGCACACGGCGCCGACGTCAACACGCTGATCAGCGCCTGGGTGGCCTCCGAGAACAAGGAGATCGACGACCGCGTTACGAGCGGCCAGCTCAGCAAGGCGCAGGGCGATCAGATGAAAGCCGCGACCCAGCAGCGCATCACCGACGAGGTCAACGGCAGCCGGCCCTAGGGATGGGTCGGCGCACGGCAACCGCGCTCAGATCATCGGGTCGCGACCAGCGAGAACTCCCGCCGTAGGCGCGGCGCCCCGGGGCCGCTCGACGGCGCGCCAGCAGTACCACGCGACCACGCTGCGGTAGGGTCGGAACGGCTCCCCGAGGTCCGCCAGCTCCTTGGGCGTCGGCGTGGCGATGCCGTACGTCAGCCCGTAGCCCTTGCGCACGCCGAGGTCACCGGTCGGCCACACGTCGAGGCGGCGCAGCTGGAAGAGCAGGAACATCTCCGCCGTCCAGCGACCGATGCCCCGCACCGTGGACAGCCGCTGGATGATCTCGTCGTCGGACTCGCGTGCCAGGCCTCGGGAATCGAGGACGACAGTGCCGTCGACGGTCTTGGCGGCCAGATCTGTGATCGACGCCGACTTGGACCCGGACAGCCCGGCCGACCGCATGGCGCCGTCAGGCAGCGCCAGCACTCGCTCCGGGCTGACGTCACCGTCCAGAAGCGCCACCAGGCGGCCGTGGATGGCCGCGGCCGCAGCCCCGGCCAGCTGCTGGAAGCTGATTGACCGGACCAGCGCGGCGAAGTGCGAATCCTGGGGAGGCCTCATGGTGATCGGCCCGGTGGCGGCTATCAGCTCGGCCAGCACCGGGTCTCTGCGGGCGAGCTCGGCCGCGGCCGAGCGATGGGTGGCGCGGGGCATGGTCAGGCTGCCTCTGAGGTTGCGGGGGGGGGACGGTTGGCAAGGCAAAGCGCGCAGGCTCGATGGTCTCCGCGTCTGCGCCCTGCCTCAAGTTCGGACGGAACTGGACAGTACTACGGCGCTCGCACCTCGGAGACGAACATCAAGCCGGTCGGCTTTCCAAGCCCGGTGACGACCGGGGTGATCGCGCCCGTCACTGGATCGATGTCGCCCACGAAACCGATGACACCGGAGTCATTGGGAGCCTCGGTGAAGATGGTGCCGGACACGCCGCTCCACTTCAGCGTGTAGATCGCGTTCGCGGTCCCGTCGACGACGAAGATCCGTCCCGAGCTCGAGGTGGTCCATACGGTGTCGTCCACCTGGGTGCCGATCGGCGTCTTCGACACCGTCTGCGTGGGCGTTCCGGGATTGTGAATCGTGATGATCGCGGAGTCACCCTGGGAGACCAGCACCAGGTTGCCCTGCGGGTCGATGGTCATCGAGTCGGGATCGGTGAGGTTGAGCGTCGTGCTGCTCTTCGCCACGACATCCGTCGCCGTCGCGTTGCCCATGAGGACCGGGGCGACAGTCGCGCTGGTGCCGCTTAGAGTGAGCGTGTCGATGGCGGGAAACACGTTGTTCCCGTTGCTGTCGAGTGTCGGATTCGAGCAGGCGATGTAGGTGACACCGTTGAGGAAGGCGAGGTCGTCGTAGCCCCCGCCGTGAACCGTCTTCGCCAGCGTGTAGGGCGTGACCTGTCCGGTGCTCGGATCGATGATGTTGAGAGCGGGGTTGCCGTCCTCGTTCGACGTCACCCAAGCCTTGTGGGTTGCGGGATCGACGCGCAGACCGTCGGTGTGGCCCGGTACGGGCCAGGTCTTCACGACCTTGCCGTCCAGCGTGTACTCGACGATGGTGCTCGTCTTGTTGTCGGTCCCGTCCTTGGCGGTCACGTTCTGGTAGCCGACCCAGATGTGATCGCCGTCGCGTTCGATGGAGTCGGGGGCCGAGTAGTTGTTCGTGCCGACCGCCCACAGAGTGATCGCCCATCCCGGCGGTGCGATCACGCGTCCCAGGCTCTCGCCTGCCGGCTTGGAGACCGCCCACTTGCCGGGGGCCGCGGCCGCGAGGACGGCGCCTGTTGCGGTCGTCGCGGCGGAAGACGACGAGGTGGAGTTGCTCGAGCACCCGGCCAGGAGGCCGGAGACGAAAATCGCCGTGGCTGCTGCCGCGGCACCTGGCTGCTGGCTGCAGCGCATGGGCATGCCCTCCCGCACAAGTCGCGCCCACCAGGAGCGCGTTGCGGTAAGGACACCATCGGACCGCTTATGAAAGGGCTAAGCACTGGGGATGGTCGGAGCGGGAACACGCCGGACACGTAGGATCGCGACGATGGACGTCACTCGCACCCCCCATGAGCGGTTCGCGGCGCTTCCTGACTTCCCGTTCGTCCCGCGCTACCGCGAGTGGGAGGGCCTGCGCCTCGCCCACGTCGACGCGGGCTCCGGTTCCACAGTGGTGCTGCTGCACGGCGAGCCGACCTGGTCGTTCCTGTGGCGCAAGGTGATGCGCCCGCTGCTCGACGCCGGCCACCGCTGCGTCGCGCCCGATCTGCCGGGCTTCGGACGCTCGGACAAGCCCAACGAAGCCGCCTGGTACACGTACGACCGCCTCTGCCGGGCGTTCGCCTCGCTGTTCGACGACCTGGACCTGCGTGACGTCACCCTGGTCGTGCACGACTGGGGCGGGCCCATCGGGCTGCGTGTCGCCGCAACGCTGCGGCCGGAGCACATCTCGCGCATCGTTGCGATGGACACTGGGCTGTTCACGGGCGAGCAGCGGATGAGCGATGGTTGGATGGTGTTCCGCGACTTCGTCGCGCGCACGCACGACCTCCCCATCGGCATGCTCGTCGAGCGCGGCTGCAAGACGCCGCCGGAGCGCGAGGTGATCGCTGCCTACGAGGCGCCCTTCCCCACGCCCGAGTCCAAGACGGGGGCGCGCCGCCTGCCGATGCTCATCCCGCTGTCGCCCAACGACCCTGGCGCCGCCGAGGGCCGCGAGGCGGTGCGCGCGCTGCGCGGCGACACGCGGCCGTCCCTCTTGCTCTGGGCCGACTCCGACCCGGCGCTTCCCCTCGATCCCGCCGGCCGTCAGGTGCAGACGCTGCTGCCCACAGCGGCCCCGCTGACGGTGATCGAGAACGCGGGCCACTTCCTGCAGGAGGACTCCGGTGAGCGCATCGGCAGCCTCATCGTCGACTGGCTCGCCGGAGACGGAGCGTGACATCCGCATCAACCTCGGGCGAGCGACTGCCGGCTGCGTTGTAAGAAGTCGCGCTCTGCCGCGTTCTCCGTGCGGGTGATCGCCGCGTCGTACGCCAGCGCGGCCTCGGCGTCGCGGCCGAGGCGTCGGAGCAGGTCGGCGCGGATGGCGTGGAACAGGTGGTAGCCACCGAGGTCGAGACCGTCGACGATCGTGAGCGCCGCATCCGGTCCCTCGACCTCGGCCACCGCGACGGCGCGGTGCAGGGACACGACCGGGCTCGGAGTGAGCGCGAGGAGCTGGTTGTACAGCTGCAAGATCTGCCACCAGTCCGTGGCGGCGGCGGCCGGCGCGTCGCTGTGGACGGCGTTGATCGCCGCCTGGATCTGGTACGGGCCCGGCTGGTTGCGCTCCAGGCATTCCCGGACGATGGCCTGCCCTTCGGCGATGAGGTCGCGATCCCAGAGACCTCGGTCCTGGTCGGCCAGCAGCACGAGGTCGCCGTCGGGCGTGGTGCGGGTGACCCGACGCGACTCGACGAGAAGCATGAGCGCGAGCAACCCCATGACCTCCGGTTCGTCGGGCATGAGCTCGGCCAGGAGCCGCCCCAAGCGGATGGCCTCAGCGCAGAGGTCCTCGCGGACCAGCCGGTCGCCCGAGCTCGCCGTGTAGCCCTCGTTGAAGATGAGGTAGACGACGGCCAGCACGGTCCGAAGGCGGCCCGGGAGGTCCCCCTCGGTGGGAACCCGGTAGGGGATCCTCGCGTCGCGGATCTTGCCCTTGGCGCGCACCAGCCGCTGAGCCATGGTCGCCTCGGGCACCAGGAAGGCGTGGGCGATCTCCGCGGTGGTGAGCCCGCCCAGGAGCCGGAGCGTCAGGGCGACCTGCACGCCAGCGCCGAGTGCCGGGTGGCAGCAGGTGAAGATCAGGCGCAGCCGGTCGTCGCGCACGACACCCTCCTCGGACGGTTCGCTGCGGGCGTGCAGCAGCGCGGCCTGGGCGTGCCGGTCCTCGCGAGACGCCTCGCGGCGGAGGCGGTCGATCGTTCGGTTGCGCGCGGTGGTGATGATCCAACCGGCCGGGCTCGGGGGCAGTCCGGTTGACGGCCAGCGTTGCACCGCCGCGGTGAACGCGTCCTGGACCGCTTCCTCGGCGATGTCGATGTCGCCGAAGACGCGGACCAGGACAGCCACCGCGCGACCGTATTCCTCTCGGAACACACGTTCGATCTCCGACGCGGCGAAGGCCGGCACCCCAGGCTAGCTCGCGGGTTCGTCCTGGAACGGGCGCACCTCGACCGGGCCGCCACACGCTCGTGTCGCCTTCGATGCCCAGGCGAGCGCCGCGTCGAGATCAGGGGCCTGGATCACCCAGAACCCTCCGATGTGCTCCTTGCCCTCGGCGAAGGGCCCGTCGGTCGTGAGCACCTCGCCATCCTGGACCCGAACCACGGTGGCGGTGTTCGCGGGGTGCAGTCCTCCGGCGAACACCCACGCGCCGGCCGTCTGGAGCTCGGCATTGAGGGCGTCCACGTCCCGATACGCCTTCTCCATCGACGCCGCGGACGGCGCAGCGTCGCCCTCGACCATGTGAACGCTGAGCAGGTACTGCTTCATCTGGGGTTCCTCCTTGACGTTACCGCCGGCGCCGCGCCGGCTTCTCAACCACTAGACGAACGGGCTCCCCCCGGATCGACATTCGCACCGGGCGGCCTCTGGAGGTGGGCTGTCCTTTCGGCGCCTTGCCGTTCGTCGGTAGGGTGTCGGACATCCATGAAGGAGGACACCGGTGAAGTACATGCTGCTGATCTGCGATGACCCGTCGACCCGGCCCGCCGACGGCGCCGAAGGCCAGAAAGTCATGGCCGAGTACGGCGCCTACACCCAGGCGATCATGGACTCGAAGGAGCTGGTCGCAGGCGATCGGCTCAGGGGCGTCGACAGCGCCACCTCGGTGCGCGTCCGCGCCGGGAAGACCTCTGCGCTCGACGGCCCGTTCGCCGAAACCAAGGAGCACCTCGGCGGGTACTACATCGTCGACGTGACGGATCTCGACCGAGCCATCGAACTGGCGGCCAGGATTCCCGCGGCCCGCACCGGTGTGGTGGAGGTCCGTCCCATCTGGGAGCTGGGGGCGGAGTGAGCTGACCGGCCGGCTTGGGGGCACGAAGCCCACCAGCGAGCTCGACGCGCTGTTCCGACGCGAGTCGGGACAGGTGCTCGCCACCCTGATTCGCGTCCTCGGCGATTTCGATCTCGCCGAGGACGCGCTGCAGGAGGCGATGCTGACAGCGCTGGAACGGTGGCCGACCGAGGGCGTGCCGGAACGGCCCGGCGGGTGGCTGATGACCACGGCCCGGCGGAAGGCCCTGGACCACCTGCGGCGCGAAGCGAAGCGCGGGGACAAGGAGCACGCAGCCCACGTGCTGTCAGCACGCACCGACGAGGAGAGCGAGGCGGAGATGAGCGCAGTCCCCGACGACCAACTCCGGCTCATCTTCACCTGCTGCCATCCTGCGATTGAGGCTGATGCCCAGGTCGCTCTGACCCTGCGGACACTCGGGGGCCTCACGACACCGGAGATCGCACGGGCCTTCCTCGTCCCCGAGGCGACCATGGCGAAACGGCTGGTGCGGGCCAAGAAGAAGATCAAGGAGGCCGGCATCCCCTACCGGGTCCCGCCGGACATTCTGCTGCCCGAGCGACTGCCCGCGGTGCTCGCGGTCATCTACCTGATCTTCAACGAGGGCTACGCCGCCACCGCCGGCGACACGCTGGTGCGCCGCGACCTGTGCAGCGACGCGATTCGGCTGGCGCGGGTATTGGACGAGCTGATGCCGGACGAGCCTGAGGTGCACGGTCTGCTGGCGCTGATGTTGCTACATGACGCTCGGCGCGATGCCCGCGTCGACGCCAGGGGCGAGTTGGTCCTGCTCGCCGATCAGGATCGCAGGGTGTGGAACCGCGACCAGATCGCCTACGGGATCCGCTTGGTCCACCAGGCTCTGCAACACAGCGCGGCGGCGGGCGGCCCTGGGCCGTACCAGCTCCAGGCCGCCATCGCCGCCGTGCACGACGAAGCCCCGACGGCCGAGGCCGTGGACTGGCACGAGATCGCTGCCCTGTATGGCGAACTCGTCCGGGTCGCTCCCTCACCAGTGGTCGAGCTCAACCGTGCAGTGGCCATCGCCATGGCCGACGGACCGGCATGTGGCCTCGCCCTGATGGACAACCTGGGTGACAGCCAGCTCGTGGACAACCATCTGTTTCACGCAGCCCGAGCGGACCTCCTCGTCCGAATCGGACACACGGAGGAAGCTCGGGAGGCGTACGGGCGTGCACTCGAGCTCGTCGCCACCACCGCTGAGCGCCGCTTTCTCGAATCGCGCCTCAGGGGTCTTGAGTGAGGGCATCTCTCACGCGCTGACGACGCCCGGCCAACGCGTGCCGTCGGCGGTGGAGTGTCCATTCGCCGCCATCGCGTTCGTTGGTTGACACAGGCCCCTGACGGGCCCTGTCCATCTGCACTGGAGGAACCAGGATGGCCCGCAAAGCCGTCGTCGCTGACAGGTCCGCGCCGCACAAGGCCTGGACCCTCGCCATCGCATCGCTCGCGGTGTTCATGACCGCGCTGGATACGCTCGTCGTCACCACCGCCCTGCCGGTGCTGCGCGTCGACCTTGGCGCGAGCCTCTCCGACCTCGAGTGGACCGTCAACGCCTACAACCTCGCCTTCGCCTGCTTCCTCCTGACCGGCGCCGCGCTCGGCGACCGATTCGGCCGGCGGCGCATGTTCACCGTAGGACTTTTCGTCTTCACCGCAGCGTCCGCTGCGGCGGCACTCTCGCCTAGCGTTGACGCGCTGATCGCGGCCCGCGCGGTGCAGGGCGCGGGCGCAGCGATCGTGATGCCGCTCACACTGACGCTGATCAGCGAGGCCTTCCCCGTCGAGAAGCGCGGCGCGGCCATCGGGCTGTGGGGCGGCATCGCCGGCCTGGCCGTGGCCGCCGGGCCGGTCGTCGGCGGCGCGATCGTCGGCGGCATCGACTGGCACTGGATCTTCTGGCTCAACGTGCCGGTCGGACTGGTCCTCATCCCGCTTGCCGGATCCCGGCTGACCGAGAGTTTCGGCCCGCGACCGCGCCTTGACCTCGTCGGCCTGGCTCTCGCTGCGGCCGGTGCGCTCGGCTTGACCTGGGGCCTGGTTCGCGCGACAACCGCCGGCTGGGGGAGCGCAGAGGTGATCACCTCGCTACTCACCGGAGCGATGCTGGTGGCCGTTTTTCTCGCCTGGGAGCGCCGGGCCCCCAGCCCGATGCTTCCGCTCGCCCTCTTTCGCCAGCGTGGCTTTGCGAGCGCCAACGCGGTCAGCTTCTTCATGTATGCCGGGCTCTTCGGCGCGCTCTTCCTGATGGCGCAGTTCCTGCAGACGGCGCTCGGATACTCTCCACTCGGGGCCGGCATCCGTCTCCTCCCCTGGACGGCGACGCCGATGGTGATCGCTCCGCTGGCGGGCATGCTCGCGGACCGCTACGGCAACCGCCCGTTCATGGTGCTCGGCCTGGCTCTCCAGGCGGTCGGGTACGCATGGATCGCGTTGATCGCGAGCGCGGGCATGGGCTTCGCGGAGCTCGGGGTGGCTTTCACGGTGGCAGGCGCGGGGACCTCATTCTGCTTCCCAACGGTTGCCAACGCGGTGATGGGCTCGGTCCCGCTCCAGGAGGCGGGCGTCGCCTCGGGGACGAACAGCGCGCTGCGCGAGCTCGGAGGGGTCTTCGGTGTCGCCGTCCTGGCGTCCGTGTTTGCTCGCCACGACGTCTATGGCTCGCCGCGGGCGTTCATTGATGGCTTCACCACAGCACTCTGGGTCGGCGTGGGACTGTCCGCCATCGGCACCATCGCCGCGCTGCTCGTGCCCGGACGCCGGCACCTCGCGGCCGAGGTCCAGCCCGAGCCGGCACTGGCAGCCGCTTGATGGTGCAGCAATGGTCTGCGCCGATGTCGAAGGGGTTGGTCATCATGTTGCTCTCTCCGATCCGTTCAGCTGCATGCGATAGAGGGAGTGACCATGACCGCCCCAGACGCGCCGAAGCAAACGACCCTCGCCAAGGCCACTGACCGCGGGACGTCGGCGGGCGACGAGCTCGAGTCGATCAAGGGGAGGCTGGGCCAGGTCCTCGCGCTCCGCCGCAGTGCGCCGCTCGAGGAGCGCGACATCGTCATCGAGCACCGCGAGCCGCTGATCTACATGCTGTGCGCCGCGGCCGAGCTCGAGCACGCGCTCATGTGCGAGTACCTGTTCGCCGCATTCTCCCTCAAGCGTTCGGTCGACGAGGGCCTCACAGAGGAGCAACTCGCCGCGGTGAACCGATGGCGGTCGACCATTCTCCTGGTGGCAAAACAGGAGATGCTGCACCTGGCCATCAACTGCAACCTCGTGACATCACTCGGCGCCAGCCCGCACCTGTCACGCCCCAACCTCCCCCAACCCGCCAAGCACTACCCCGCCGGGGTGAGGCTCACCTTGCTCCCCTTCGGCGAGCAGGCGCTCCGGCACTTCCTCTTCCTCGAAAGACCCGAGGGGATGGACATCGAAGACGCCGACGGGCTGGACGCCGTGGACTCCGCGGTGCCCGTGATGAGCGAGGACGAGATCGCTCCGCACCTCCAGGAGTTTCAGACTGTCGGCCATCTGTATCGCTCGATCGAGGCGGGCTTCCGCCACCTCGCGGGCAAGGTCGGCGAGGAAAGGCTCTTCCTCGGCCCCGCGGAGTCCCAGGCCGGCGGGGAGCTGTTCGGCTGGGAGGAGCTCGCGCCGATCACCAGCGTCGACGGCGCGGTGCGCGCCATCGAGGCCATCGTCGAGCAGGGTGAGGGTCCACGCGGAGACTGGCGGAGCGCTCATTTCGGGCGCTTCCTCACAGTCCTGAACGAGTACCTCGACATGATGGAGACGAGCCCCGGACTGGAGGTCGCTCGACCCGTGCTCCCCGTGCTGGTCCGGCCTCCCGAGACGGGCGCGCAGGCGGAGCTGATCACCGATCCGCGCACGGCGCGTGTCGCCGACCTCTGCAATGTGGCCTACGAGGTCTTGCTGCAGCTGCTGTACCGCTTGATGTGCCATGTCGACGAGTCCGACGACCAGGTCAAGACGCTTGCAGACGTGGCCGTCGGAGTCATGTTCGACGTCATCGAGCCGCTCGCCGATATCCTCACCGCGCTTCCGGTGGGCCCCGAGCATCCCGGAAAGACTGCAGGGCCGACCTTCGAGCTCTTCTACCAGCCCGACTACCTGCTGCCGCACCGTCGGGCGGCCTGGCTGCTGATGGCCGAGCACCTGCGCGACGCGTCGGTGCTTGCCGATGATGAAGCCGCACGAGACGCCCGATTTCGGCCGGTTGCGGACGCCCTGCGTTCACACGCCGAAGCTCTGGAGGCGAACGCCGTCTGAGCAAATCCCGATGTATACGGTGCGGATTGAAATCGTCGGCGAGGAGGTGCCATGGGCGCGGGCCTCCTGCCGGCTATCTATCATTGGAGCGATGCCCCCACTCAACGAGAAGGCCCGTGCTCGGCTGCCGGACAGCGCCTTCGCCTACGTGGATTCTCGCGGCCGCCGGCGGCTACCCATCAACGACGAGGCCCATGTTCGCAACGCGCTGGCCCGCTTCAACCAGACCGCCTTCGAGGACGAAGCGGCCCGCGGTCGCGCACGCACGAGGCTGCTCAGGGCGGCCAGGAAGTACGGGATCGTGCCCGTCGGGTTCATGACCGGCCAGCTGCGCACGCAGAGCCTGCAGGCGGCGGCCGGCCGGGCGGTCATCGAGCTCGGCGACCTGGGGGCGTCCGAGGACCTCGAGGAGCGGCTGCGGTCCGTGCTCGGCGATCCGACGCTCGTGGTCCTGCACTGGTCCGATGCGGCGGCGGGCTACCTCGATCGCGCGGGGCACGCCGCGATCCTGCCGGCGGATGGAGATGGCCGCGCGATGACGCTGCTCGAACGCCACGGCCGGCCCATGAGCGCGCTCGTCCACAGCCCTGCTGTGCTGAACGACCCGGCACTTGCGCGCACTGTGACTGCGGCGGTGAGGCTCGCCATCGAAAACGAGCGGATGCTCGGAGAGATCGAGGCTCGCGCCACCGAGGCCGGAACGCTGCCGACCGGCTTCGTGACCTTCCTCCTGGCGGATATCGAGGACTCGACCGGGCTGGTGCGACGCCTGGGGACGCGCTATTCGGCGGTCCTCGCCGATGTACGCCGCCTGCTTCGGACGGCGATCCGCGCCTCGGGCGGTCGCGAAGTGGACGCACGCGCGGACGAGTTGTTCGCGGTCTTCGAGCGTGCGCCTGCTGCCCTCGACGCTGCGCTCTCCATCCAGCGCAAGACGTTCGCGCGTGCCTGGCCCGACGACCGGCAGATCCGGCTCCGCGTCGGCCTGCACGCCGGCTTCCCCACGCTGACGGACAACGGCTACGTGGGCCTTGCCGTCCACACCGCGGCGCGGGTCTGCTTCGCGGGCCACGGCGGTCAGATCGTCTTGTCCGGCCCGGCCAAGGACGCGATCGGAAACTCGCCGACGGTCGGCGTTGGCTTCGGAGACCTCGGCCTGCATCAACTGCAGGGTTTGAGCGCGCCCACCGCGCTGTTCCAGGTGGAAGTGGCCGACCTGCCGACCGACTTCCCGCCGCCGCGAACGTTCGCTGCTTCGCCGGCGAGCACGCGGCGCAGCTGAGGCGGGGTGAACCTGCTTCTCCTCGCCCTCAGCGCACAAAAGGCGACCGCGCGGGGGGCCGTGTGAACAGGGCTACAACCAGAAGAACGATGTCGCCAAGGACCGCGGCGAGAAACGTGACAACGTAGACGGAGGCGGCGAGCGCGGCAGGTGAGCCCGAGGGCGGATCCAAGAACGCGAGGCCGAAACCTGACAAGGCCCCGCCGACGAAGATGAATGGGAGCCCCACCGCGGCGCTGATGCGCAGCCTGAGGATCGTTCCCCGGGGATTGTCGCGACGCCGGATGGCGCGCACGATTGCACCGGCAGTGGTAACCCCAGGGATGGCCCCGATCAAGATGGCTGCCCAGAACGTTCCAAGGGCTTCCCTCGGAGTCTCGAGGCTGTAGAGCACATAGCCCGACGCCTGGGTCACAGCGGCAGCCACCATGAGGATGGCCGCAAGCACGGCCACCCTCCTCAATCGTCGCATCGGACGCTCGGCTTGGTTGAGCTCATCGGCTGCGGGGCGGCCGAGGGCCTCGTCGCGCATGTTGGTCGTGCCGTCGACGTGCTCCGTGGTCGCGGCGGGTCCTTGGCTGAGACCGCCGGTCCTGGTGCGACCGCATTTCACCAGCGTCACGATGACCGCTGCAGCGGATACGAGGAGGTCGGCAGGGGCCTTCATGGTGAGGTCATGGGTTGCGACTTCCGCCGAATACGCCCAGAGCATCGGTGCCACGAGGAACACGAGCGCGATCTCGACGGTGAAGGCCGTGCGTCGCGGCGACCTCCCTGCGGCGAACGCGGCTCCCAGAGCAATCGATGGACTGGCGAGCAGGGCTGCCCACACAACGGTCTCGACCGGCGACGAGTTTGGTGAATCGATGGTCGACCCGACCGCGGCGATGAGCAGCGCTCCCTGTGCGATGAGGAGCGCCCCCGTCAGTCGGGCCCATCCCAGCGAGTGGCCGGCTTGAGCCTGGGGCCGGTGGCGGGCCTCGAGCATCGCGTTCATCGGCACGATGATGACGACCCGCTGCGGCGCCGTCATCGGGGCCACCACCGGAGTTGAGTTGAGGGTTATCCCTGGTGGACCTCGCCGCCGCTACGCCGCCTCCAGCCCACGACGCCGCCGCACGGCCCGGTCGAGGGGGGCGAAGACCAGCGAATCGACGGCCACGCCGACCACCAGGATGAGCAGGATCGCCATCAGCGCAAGGGTCATGTCGCTCTGCACCTGGGCGTTGTTCAGTTGCTGCCCCAACCCAAAACCGAGGTCGGGGCTCTGGGTGATGATCTCCGCAGCCATCAGCGACCGCCAGGAGAAGGACCACGCCTGCTTGAGGCCGGCCAGGTAGCCTGGCAGAGCGCCGGGCAGGATGATGTGCCAGTAGAGCGCGACGCCGCGGGCTCCCATCGAGCGCCCCACCCGCAGGAGCAGCGGCGGCTGGCTGTCGAGCGCCGACACCACGCCCTGGGCCACCGACGGAACCGCGCCCAGGATGACCACGAGATAGATGGTCGTCTCGGTGAGCCCGAACCAGATGACGCCAGGGATAACCCAAACCACCGAGGGGAGGGTCTGCAGCCCGGCCACAAGCGAGCCGATCGCCAGGCGCACGAAGCGCACGCGCGCGATCAGAAGCCCCAGCGGAGTGCCGATGGCAATTGCGGCCAGGTATCCGACGACACCGCGCCGCAGGCTGGTCCAGATCATCTCCGTGATCTGACCGGTGCCGAGCAGATCCGTGAAATCGTGCCACACGTCGAGCGGAGGCGGGATGACGTAGGTCGGCTTCATCCCGAGGCTCACCACGAGCTGCCAGGCGCCGATGAGCACCACCACCGCGCACACCTTGGGAAGTGCCACGGTCACCACCCGTCGCCAGCGCGGCGGCGCCGCGACCCTGCTGAACTCGAGCGCGTCGAGCCCCGACTCGAGCACCTCGAGCGGCGCATCAGCGACGACCATGACGGCTGATCTCCGCACGCAGTGAGTCGGTGATGTCCTGCGCCAGGGCGGCGCCGGCAGTGTCGTCGAGGCGCCGGGGCCGCGGCAGGTCGATCTCCCATTCCTGGGAGACGCGCCCCGGTCGCGATGTGAGCAGCACCAGCCGGTCACCCAGGCGGACCGCCTCGCGCACGTTGTGGGTCACGAACACCACCGTCGCCGCGGCGGCGGCCTGGATGCGGGCCAGGTCCTCGTGGAGGATGTCGCGCGTGATCGCGTCCAGCGCCGCGAAGGGCTCATCCATGAGGAGCACGTCGGCTTGCTGGGCCAGGGCGCGGGCCAGGGCGACGCGCTGGCGCATCCCCCCGCTCAACTGATGCGGCCGGCTCTGGCCAAAACCATTGAGGTGCACGAGCCGCAGCAACCGTTCGGTGTGGGCGCGGCGCTCGTGTCGCGGCACGCCGCCCAGCCGCATGGGCAGCTCCACGTTGCGCTCGACGGTGAGCCAGGGGAGCAGCCCGCCATCCTGAAAGACGAGCGCGGGACGGCCACCCTCGACCCGAACGGTGCCCACGGTGGGCACGTCCAGTCCAGCCATCAACGAGAGCAGCGTCGACTTGCCGCACCCCGACGCCCCCAGCAGGCAGAGGAACTCCCCCCGCCGCACGCGCAGATCGACGCGATCGACGGCGAGGAGCGCCCCGGCTCCACTGCCGTAGACGCGCGTCACCGCCTCCAGCGCCACCGCCGCCGGGGCGGCGTCCAGCCGTCCTGGCTCCCGCCCGAACGCGGCCGTCTGGCCGCCGGGCACCGGGCGGTCGACCGGCGGAGCCGAGGCGCGGGCGGGGACGGTCACGGCGCCCGTCACGGCGCTGCGGCGAGTCCTGCGTCGTTGATGGGCGGGACCCCCAGGTTGCGCAGCGCGGCATTGAGGAACCGCGGGTCCACGATGCCGTGGAGGTCGGTGGACGCGAGCAGCCCGACGCTGTGCGCGTCCTTGGCCGCCTCGAGGAGAGCTGGGATCACTGGGTCGACGGTGAAGGAGAGGTGCGACCACGCGTCGCTCAAGACCCTGGCCGGGAGCGCCCTACCGGTGAGCCTGGCGAGCGCCGCGCCCGCGGCGGTGCGGGCGTCATCGGGGTGCTGCGTCATCCAGGCGATGGTCTGCTGGTTGCCCAGGACCAGCTCCCTGACCACATCGGGGTGGTCGCGGAGCAGGCTCCGTGTCACCACCAGCTCGGTGGTGGCGAAGCGTCCGCCCGGCCAGAGCGAGGCCTCGTCGACAAGGACGGTGCCGCCGCCCTCGTCCACGAGCCGGCTCGCCCAGGGCTCAGGGACCCAGGCGCCGTCGATCCGCTTCTGCTCGAAGAGTTGGAGGGAGACGGCGTTGTCGGTGGGCGCGATGAGCACGTCGCCACCGCCCCGGGGGGTGGTGTGGAGACCGGCCTTAAGCAGCCAGGTCCGCAGCGCCACGTCCTGGGTGTTGCCCAGTTGGGGTGAAGCGAGGTGCTTGCCGCGCAGGTCGGCTGCGGAGTGGATGCCCTCGTCGGAGCGCACCACGAGCGCGGCTCCCCCGACGGTGGCGCCGGAGACGATGCGCACGGCGTCGCCATGGCTTTTGCTGAAGGCGTTGATTGCCGAGTTGGGACCGAGGTAGGCGGCGTCGAGCGCACCCGCGAACATGGCCTCGACGGCGGTCGGCCCGGCGTTGAACGTCTGGGTCTTCAGGGTGACGCCGGCGCCCAGGGCCTGCTGCAGGAAGCCCCTGTCCACTCCCACCAAAGCCGGCGCGTGGGTGAGGTTGGTGAGGTACCCCAGGCGCAGCGTGACCGGGCTCGCGCCGGCGCCGGTCGTCGAGGCCCCGCTGCCGCATGCCGCCAAGCCCACCGAGGCGGCGGCCAGCCCCGCCACGACGAGGTGGCGCCAGCCATGCCTCAGGCGAAGGGAGGGCCGGCGATGGCGCTGCCCATGAACGGACGGGAGCCCGGTCAAGACGTGTCGGCGGTCTGGCGCTGGATCATGGAGCACGGTTATGCGGCGGCGCCGTCGGTTGCTTCGATGAGGATTCGGGCGACCTCGGGCCGGCTGAACTCGGCGGGCGGCAGCTCCCCGGCGCTGAGCATCTCGCGCACCCGCGTCCCGCTCAGCACGAGGTGGTGCGCGCGATCGTGGGGGCAGGTGCGCGAGCTCGCCATGGCCTCGCAGGCGCCGCACCAGAAGGTGTGCTCGAAGGGCAGGATCTCGATCCCCAGAGCGGTCCTGTCGATCCCCGCGAAGATCCGCTGCGCGTCGTAGGTCCCGTAGTAGTTGCCAACCCCGGCATGATCTCGGCCAACGATGAAGTGCGTGCATCCGTAGTTGCGCCGGACACATGCGTGAAGGACGGCCTCACGAGGCCCCGCATAGCGCATCGCCGCCGGGAAGGTGCCGAGCACCACGCGGCCGGGTGGGTAGTATCCGTCGAGGAGCGCCTGGTAGCAGCGCATGCGCACGGCCGCGGGGATGTCGTCGTCCTTGGTCTCACCGACCAGCGGCTGGAGGAAGAGCCCGTCGATCGACTCGAGGGCCACCTTGTGCAGGTACTCGTGAGCGCGGTGCACGGGATTACGCGTCTGGAATCCGACAATCGTGCGCCAGCCGAGGTCGCTGAACCGGGCCCTGGCCTGCGCGGGGGTCAGGTCGTGCTCGGGGAACGGGGTTCGGGGGATGCGCAGAGCCTGGACTGGGCCGGCGATGCAATCCTCGCCCTGGGCCAGCCGTGCGACCACGCCGGGATGCGCCGGGTCGGCCGTCCCGTAGCAGCGCTCCACCTCGGCCTCCAAGTCCACGCGGTACACCTCCTCGACGTCGAGGAGCGCCAGAGGCTCGCCGTCAGTGCCGAGGAGCACGACGGTCTCTCCGGGGCGACGACGCGCGGCCGTGGCGGCGTCGACCGCGAGCACCACCGGCAGAGACCACACCGCGCCGCTGCGCAGCCGCATGGTGGCGCAGACGCTCTCGTGGTCCTCAGACCCCAGGAAGCCGCTCAGCGGACTGAAGGCTCCGATCGCGAGGCAGTGGACGTCAGCCTGCTGCCGGGCGTCGAGGGGGATGCGCGCGGCGGTCCCCGTGGTGGCCAGCCGGGCAGTGGCCTCGCTCACCGGCGCCCGGCCTCGACGGGTGCGGAAGCTGGCTTGCCGTTGCTTCCGTGGCTGCCGTTGGTGCCGTTGGCGGCCGCAACCAGGACGACCGCGTCCGCGATTGCCGAGGCCGCGGGAGCGTCGGTGAGGACGGGAGCTGTCGGCCACTCCGCCGGCCGCACCCGCGCGGCCAGTGTATCCACGCCCACGCGGTGGCAGAAGCCGCCGAAGGTCTCACCCGGCACGCGCCACGTGGCGAAGGCCTCCAATGCCGGGCGCAGGACGGCGGCGATGCGCTCCAGCGGGACGTTCTGGGCGAAGACGGCATTGAGCCGAGTGCCTTCGATGTCCCCACCGAGGTGGATGTCGTACTTGCCCAGAGTTGTGCCGACGATGCCGACGTCACCGAGATACGGGCGCACGCAGGCATTGGGGCAACCCGTCATGCGGTAGGAGATGCGCTTTCCCTGCAGGCCCAGCTCGCGGATCACTCCGTCGACCTGGCGGATGAGCGCCGGGGCCACCCGCTCGGCCTCGGCCACGGCCTGGCCGCAGGTGGGCAGTGCCGGACAGGCCATGCTGTGACGAAGGCTCATCGGCAGCGCCTGCAGCGGGCGGACCGCGTTGACGGCGAGCAGCTCCTCGACACGACCGCGATCCCGCGGCGCGATGCCCGACAGGATGAGGTTCTGCTGCGGCGTCAGGACGACCCGCGGGCGCAGCTCCTCGACCAGGCGGCGCAACAGGGTTCGCAGCGGCAGCTCGGGAGTGTCCTGGATGCGGCCGTTCTCGACGAACAGCCCATAGGCGAGAAAGCCGTCGCCCTGCTGGTACCAGCCGAGGTGGTCGTCATACTCGTCCCAGCGCACCGGGTGCGGGGCGGCGAGCGTGAAGCGGAGCTGCTCCTGCACACGGGCGCGGAACCAGTCGAGCCCGCGTTCGTGGATGAGGTACTTGAGCCGCGCGTGCTTGCGGTCGTGGCGGTTGCCGAAATCGCGCTGCACGGCGACCACGGCCCGCGCAGCGGGGATGGCCTGGTCGGGGGTGACGGAGGCCATCGGCTGGGAGAGCAGCGGGAACGTGTCGGGCTTGTGGTGGGTGCGCCCGAGGCCACCGCCGACCAGCACCGTGAAGCCCTCGAGGCCGCCGCCCAGGGCACGGTGGGCGACCAGGCCCAGGTCGTTGCTGTAGACATCGACGCAGTTGTCGCCCTCGGGAGCGACCGCTGTCTTGAACTTGCGTGGCAGATAGGTGGGGCCGTAGAGCTCGTCGACCTCCGGCTCGGTGCCCGTCAACTGGATGCCGTCGAGCCAGATCTCCGTGTACGCCTGGGTCGTGGGCGTCAGGTTGCGCACCAGGCCCCGCAGCGCCTCGGTTATCTCACCACTGAACGCGTCCTTGCGCGGCAGCGGGCAGCACATGATGTTGCGCTCCTGGTCGCCGCAGCCGCCCAGGGTGGTGAGCAGCCCCTCGTTGATGCGCCGGATGGTGGCCTTCAGGTCCCCCTTGAGCACTCCGTGGAGCTGCAGGTCCTGGCGCGTGGTGATGCGCAGCGTGCCGTTGGCATGGCGTCCCGCCACCTCGTCGTGCGCCAGGTACGCCTCGGCGGACACGACGCCGCCGGGAATTCGGGTGCGCACCATCATGATGTGCTGTTTGCTGCCACCGCTCTGCCGGGCCGCCTTGCGCGCGTCGCGATCATCCTGCTGGTAGACGCCGTGGAACTTGAGCAGCGACTCCGCCGGATCGCTGAAGTCCGGAGCGTTACTCCGCAGCTCGTCGGCGATCGTGCCGCGCAGCTGGCGCGAGGCCGCCTTGACGCTCTCGACCTTGGTCAGCTCCTCTGGCGGGCGCAGGATCTCAGCACCGTGGGCGCGGAGGTCGGTGCCCATCAGGCCGCGGCCTCGGCGAGCGCAGGCAGGTATCCCGCCGCCTCGAGCACCGCCAGGATGCGTGCCACGGAGGCCTCCACGCTCTCCCCTACGTCGGTTTCGATGACTAGCTCGGGGGCGAGTGGTGCCTCGTACGGGTCGCTCACCCCGGTGAAGTTGGCGATCTCTCCGGCCAGCGCCCTCCGGTAGAGCCCCTTGACGTCGCGCGCAATCAGCGAGTCGAGCGAGGCCCGGACGTGGATCTCCACGAAATTGCCGATGCGGGCCCGAACCTCGTCGCGCACGGCGCGATACGGGCTGATGGCCGCCACCAGCACGACCACTCGGTGCCGGGTCAGCAGCTCGGCCACGAACCCGATGCGCCGGATGTTGGCGTCCCTGTCCTCCTTGCTGAAGCCCAATCCCTTGCTCAGGTTCTCGCGGACGACATCGCCGTCCAGAAGCTCGACCGGCAGTCCGCGCTCGCGCAGCCGAACCTCGAGCGCGGCGCTGATCGTCGACTTGCCGGCCCCGCTCAGTCCCGTGAACCACACCGTGACCCCGCGCCGCCCGCTCACGCCTCGCCTCCTACGCCCGCCAGCCGGGGGCGCCGGTGGATGCCGCACTCGGTATCCACGCCCTGCTCCCACCACCAGCGGCCGCTGCGGATGTCCGCACCCGGGGACACGGCCCGCGTGCAGGGGGCGCAGCCGATGCTGCGATACCCCTGCGCATATAGGGGATGCACCGGGACCGCGTGCTCGGCCAAGTAGGCGTCGACCTGGGCCTCGCTCCAGGCGGCGAGCGGATTGACCTTGACGATGCCGCCGTGAGCATGGTCGCGCTCCGCCACCGGCGTGTCCGCTCGCAGGGACGAGTGGCCGCGACGCAGCCCGGTCAGCCAGCAGTCCAGGCCACCGAGCAGCTCGGCGGCGGGCTCGACCTTGCGGAGCTCACAACACGCCAGGCGCAGCTCGGGCGAGATGGCGAAGGCATCGGGTCCGTGAGCGGCCAAGAAATCGACCACGCGGTCCGGTTGCGGCCGGCGCACCTCGATGTCGCGTCGGTAGCGGGCGCGGGCTGTGTCGAGGAACGCGTGGGTTTCCGCGGGGAGCCGGCCGGTGTCGATCGTCGCGATCCGGACCGCCGGGTCGAGGCGTAGAGCCAGGTCGACCACCACCATGCCCTCCTTCTGGAGGGCGGTCACCACCGCCACCCGACCCCGGGCGAAGCTCCGCAGCGCCCATGCCACCGCCACCTCGGCGGTGGCGCTCTCGAGTTCGGGCAGCTCGACGTCGACCACGGCGCGCGTTAGCTGGGTCACGCCCGGCTAATGATGACAATCTTGATCGGTAAAGTCGTCATTGGCGGGATCATGCCACAGCCCCGACCTCGGCCGCACAGGCCGCGTGCTTCGGTGGATCAGAGCGTCGGCCCCCAGAAGGGCGACGGCAACGCCGACGTCGTGGTCTCCTGGTGGGTGGTCGACGACCGCGCCGGCGGCGCGCTCGCGCAAGTGCTCGACGCCTTAGTTCCGCAGTGGGTCACCACCGCCTGGCCCTTCAGCCGGCCGCGGTTCCATCCATGATCAGCGAGGCGCCGCCGCGAGACCATCCATGAGCGTGGTCACGACGAGGCGGATCGTCTCCTGCGGGCCGTAGCCGCGCAGCGAATTCTCGAGGAGTCCGGCCTCGATGACCTGTCCGAGGACGGCGTACGCCCATGTGGCCGGGACATCGAGGCGGAACTCGCCGCTGCGCTGGCCACGCTCGATCAGGGCGATGAGCTGACCTCGGAACAGGTGGTCCGCGACCTGCTTGTGGGCGGGGTCCGGCCGGCGTGCCTCGGTGAGCAGGAAGCGGTAACGGTCGCCGACAGCGACCAATACCGCGACGAGCCGCCCGAGGGCCTCGCGGGCGCTCCCCTCCTCCAGGCGCGCAGTCGCGAGCGCGTCCGTGACCTCTGCAAGGCCGCGTTCCATGAGGGCACCGAGCAGCGCGTCGCGCGTGGGAAAGCGGCGGTAGATGGTCGCTCGCGCGACCCCGGAGGCGGCGGCGATGTCGGGGATGGTGGCCGCGGGGTTCTCGGTGAGCACGCGGGTCGCCGCGTCCAGGACGGCCGCCTCGTTCCGAAGGGCGTCCGCCCGCAGGTGCCGAGTAAGGTGAGACGCTTGCATATCAGTTATGGCCTAGGTAGTATAGCAGCGTCTCATATGCAGTAAGGCCGCCGCGGGTGGCTCGGAGGATCGTCATGGCCGCCCTTGCTCGCTGGTTCTATCGCCACCGCCGCCTCGTCGTCGCAGCCTGGGCAGCGGCGCTTGTGGCGCTCGTCGTGGCGAGCCGGGTTGCCGGCTCGGATTACAAGGACAGCTTCTCGCTGCCCAACACGGACTCGCAGAGCGCATACGACCTGCTGGCCCGCGACTTCCCGCAGCAGGCTGGGGAGAGCGACACGATCGTCTGGAAGGCGCTGTCCGGCACGGTCGACGACGACGCCGTCCGCGCCCGCATCGACCCGATGCTGGCGTCCGTGGTCAGAGCTGCTCAGGTGCGCTCCGTGACGAGCCCGTACACGACTGCCGGGCGCCAGCAGATCAGCGCCGACCGCACCGTCGCGTTCGCGACGATCACATTCGACGGGCGCGGCAACGAGATCGCGACAGCGAACGTGCAGCGAGCGGTCGAGACCGCCCAGTCTGCTGCCAGCCCGGCGGTTCAGGTCGAGCTTGGCGGCGTCACCATCGCCCGCGCATCACAGGGCGGTGCGCTGGGAGCCAGCGCGCTCGTCGGCGTTCTCGCCGCCGCCGTCATCCTCTTCGTCGCCTTCGGATCCGCCCTGGCCATGGCGCTCCCCCTGGTCACCGCCGGCGTCGCGCTCGGAGCAGCCCTCTCGCTTATCGCGTTGCTCTCCCACGCGATCACCATCGCCTCGTTCTCGTCGAGCCTGACTCTCCTCATCGGACTCGGTGTGGGGGTTGACTACGCGCTGTTCGTTGTGACCCGGCACCGCGCCAACCTGCGGCGTGGGATGAACGTCGAAGAGGCCGCCGTCAGCGCCCTGAACACCTCCGGTCGCGCCGTGCTTTTCGCCGGGACGACGGTCTGCATCGCGCTGCTCGGGATGCTCGTACTTCGCGTGTCGTTCCTCAACGGCGTGGCGGTCGCCGCAGCCATCGGCGTCGCCATGACCATGTTCGCCGCCGTCTCGCTGCTGCCCGCACTGCTCGGATTCCTCGGCGTTCGCGCTCTCAGCCGCAAGCAGCGGCGAGAGCTTGCCGCCATGTCGCCGGGCGCCACAGCGGCCGCGAGCGGCTTCTGGTGCCGGTGGGCGCGGGGAATCGAGCGACGCCCGATGCGGGTGGCGTTGCTCGCGGTCGCGGTCATGGGCGCGCTCGCCATGCCGTTCCTCTCGATCCGGCTGGGCTCAAGCGACCAGGGCAACGACGCGACGTCGATGACCACGCGCCGCGCCTACGACCTCCTGGCGCAGGGGTTCGGCCCGGGGTTCAACGGGCCTCTCGAGGTCGTCGCGGCC
The DNA here is from genome assembly GCA_036521675.1 of Candidatus Dormiibacterota bacterium. Lineage (GTDB taxonomy): Bacteria > Chloroflexota > Dormibacteria > Aeolococcales > Aeolococcaceae > DATDHG01. Next base: position 1,850 of record DATDHG010000252.1, on the reverse strand, counting down.
GTCTCTTCGCCCGCAGGTGTCACGGCACTCAACGCCTTCAGGACGAGCGTCCTGTCGACCGCGGACGTGGCGGGGGCCACGTCACCACAGCTGTCGCCGGACGGCAAGACGGCGATCATGCTCGTGTTCCCGGCGTCGAGCCCGCAGGATCAGGCGACGACCGACCTCATCACTCATGTGCGAAACGACATGGTTCCTGCGGCAGAGCGGGGCACTGCTCTGCAGATCTTCATCGGTGGGCAGACAGCGACGTTCCAGGACTTTGCGACGGTGCTGACCGGCAAGCTACCGCTGTTCATCGGAGTCGTCATCGGACTTGCAGTGCTGCTGCTGATCGTGGCCTTCCGCAGCCTCGTGGTACCGACCACTGCGGCGCTGATGAATCTCCTGTCGACAGGAGCGGCGTTCGGGGTTGTGGTGCTGGTCTTCCAGAAGGGCTGGCTGGCCGGTCCCCTCGGAATTGGAAGGGAGGGGCCGATCGAGGCATTCCTGCCCGTGTTCCTCTTCGCCATCCTGTTCGGCCTCTCCATGGACTACGAGGTGTTCCTGGTCAGTCGCATGCACGAGGAGTGGGTCCATACGCACGACAACAAGCGCTCGGTCACCTTGGGTCAAGGCGAGACGGGTCGCGTCATCACCGCGGCTGCTCTCATCATGGCCTCGGTATTCCTCTCCTTCGCGTTCGGCGACCAGCGCGTGATCAAGCTGTTCGGCATCGGCCTCGGCGCTGGGGTGCTGCTCGATGCCTTCGTTGTGCGCACGCTCCTGGTCCCGTCGCTCATGCACGTTCTTGGCAAGGCCAACTGGTACCTGCCGGCGTGGTTGGACCGCGCACTGCCGCGCCTCTCCATCGAGCCCGACGAACACGCCCCCGCCGCCCCGCCTCAGCACTCGCCTGCCCTCCCTGCCGGCGTGGTTCCGGTTTGGCAGGAGGCGGAGGCTGCGAGGTCCTGACCTCAGCTGACGCTCAGCGTCGGCAGGTCGACCTCCGGGGCAATCGCATCGCTGTATGCGGCCGAACACCCGGCGCGCGGAGCGGTGATCATCGACGACTCGCCGGACATTCGTCCTTTCGCGGAGTTGGTCTAGCGCCTTGAAGGGGCATTACCGAGCCCATCCGCGCGCCGCCGAGCAAGGCGTGGAGGCGCGCAGCGAGGTCCTCGCCCGCCGCTGGCCGACCGATCAGGAATCGAGAAGCGCGGGCCAGGGAGCCTCAACTGGCCTGACCGCCATGAACATCTCCATTCACGCGAGTTTCCTCCCGCACGACGACCCAGACGCCTCTCTGGCCTTCTATCGCGACGCCCTCAGCTTCGAGGTCCGCAGCAACGTCGGACACGGCAGATGCGCTGGATCACGGTCGGCCCTCCGGATCAGCCTGGCACGTCCATAGTCCTGCATTCGCCGGCCGTCGACCCCGGCATCACCACCGACGAGCGCCGTACCATCACCGAGATGATGGCCCAGGGAACCTACGGCCTCATCCTCCTGGCCACCAAGGACCTCGGCGGCACCTTCGCGCGGCTGGAGGCCAGCGACGCCGACGTCGTCCAGGAGCCGATCGACCAACCATACGGGGTCCGTGACTGTGCCCTCCGCGATCCAGCGGGCAACATGATCCGTATCCAGGAACTGCGCTTTACCCGCCCCGCGATCGCGGCCATGGCCCGCAGCGGCGCCGGAGATGACGGCCAATCGTCATGGGGAAACCTGCCGTGAAGGACACGCCGAAGTCGACGCAAGGCACCACCGGCAAGACGTCCAAGGGATTCACGGACGACGAACGTGCTGCGATGAGGGACCGCGCCCAAGAGCTGAAGGCGGCCGCGCGCCGCGGCCCGCGCGCGGGC
>DATDHG010000251.1:0-2895 GCA_036521675.1 Candidatus Dormiibacterota bacterium | reverse complement strand
TGGCACTGGATCTTCTGGCTCAACGTGCCGGTCGGGCTCGTCGTCGCCCCGCTCGCGCTCGTGCGCCTCACCGAGAGCCGTGGCCCGAGCAACCGCATCGACGCTCCTGGCGTCGTGCTTGCCAGTGCCGGTCTGCTGGGCGTGGTGTACGGGCTGGTGCGTGCCAACGCCTTGGGATGGACCAGCGGCGTGGTGCTCGCCTCCCTGCTCGGCGGCGCCGCGCTCCTGGTGGCTTTCGGCGTGTGGGAAAGCCGCTCGTCCGCGCCGATGCTCCCGCTCCACTTCTTCCGCAGCCGCGGCTTCTCCGCCACGAACGCGGTGTCACTGGCGATGTATTTCGGGATGTTCGGTTCGGTGTTCCTGCTCGCCCAGTTCTTCCAGACCGCCCAGCACTTCTCGCCCCTCCAGGCCGGGCTGCGCACGCTCCCCTGGACGGGCATGCCGATGCTCGTCGCCCCGATCGCCGGCGTGCTCTCCGAGCGGATCGGCAGCCGCCCGCTGATGTTCGTGGGCCTCACCCTGCAGGCGATCGCGCTCAGCTGGTTCACAGTGGTGCTCGATCCGGCCATGCCGTACACCGCGGTCATCGGCCCCTTCGTCCTGGCCGGGATCGGGATGGCGCTGGTCTTCGCCCCGGCGGCGAACGCGGTGCTGCTGGCGGTGCGGCCGCATGAGGTCGGTCAGGCCTCAGGCGCCACGAACGCCATCCGCGAGGTCGGCGGCGTCCTCGGAGTGGCCGTGCTCGCCACCGTGTTCAGCAGCGCCGGTGGCTACGCCTCGCCGCGGATCTTCGTCAACGGCCTCACCCCTGCCGTGCTGGTCGGCGCCGGCGTTCTCGCGGCGGGCGCGGTGGCGTCCCTGTTCGTGCCTGGCCTGCCGCAGCGGCAAGCCGAGCCGGCGGTCGGGGAGCGCCGCGAGGAGCTGGCCGCGGCGGCCTGAGCCTGGGCTGCGCGCCGGCGCTCGGAACCTCACCAGGCTCCCGAGCGCCGGCGCCTCCCGGCTACCCGCCATTGCCGGGCCGCTTCCGGCGCACCGCCCGAAGACGGCGCGCCGTGATCCCCGATCAGCCGCCCGCGAAGTGGAAGGTGCCCTCAGCCAGCACCGTCCGTCCGTCCGGCGAAGCCGTGGTCTGGAACAACGCGCCGCCATCGCCCTCCCAGATGTGCGTGGTCAGCGTGTCGCCGGGAAAGACGACGGCAGAAAAGCGGCAGTCCATCGAGCCGAAGCGGGTCGCGTCGCTCTGGCACAGGCGGTGCAGCAGGGCCCTTCCGGCGAAGCCGTAGGTGCACAGCCCGTGCAGTATCGGCCGCGGAAAACCCGCGCGCTCCGTCGCGAACCATGGGTCGGAGTGCAGTGGGTTGCGGTCCCCGGAAAGGCGATAGAGGAGCGCCTGCGCGGGCAACGACGGCTGCGTGACCTCGTGGTCGGGGGGGCGCTCGGGAAGGACCACGCGTCCGCCTCCTTGCCGGCGCTCTCCGCCGAATCCGCCCGCACCCTTGATGAGCAGCGTGCTGCGTGTGGTCAGCAGGGGCTCGCCGGTGCCGGCGAGCACCGCTTCGGTGGTCAGCTCGACAACGGCATTCCTGCCCGCACCCTTGTCGTCGATGGCGGTGACCCTGCCGGAGACGTCTGCGGCGCCTTGCACAGGTATGGGATGGTGCACCTGCACAGATTGGGCTCCGTGGACGAGCCTGCCCCAGTCGAAATCACCGATTGTGGACAGCCCACTCGCCGCGCCCGCGATGATCACAGCGAAGCTGGGAAGCGCCTGCAGGACGACGCCGTGCGAGTTCTCGGTCGTGAAGGTGAGCTCGTCCATGCCGGCGCCGACACCAAGGGCGTACAGCATGGTGTCGCGTGCATCCCATGCGTGTCGAGCGGGACCATACGTCGCGCCGACCGCGTTCGGATTGATGGTCATACCGTTCGCTCCTCGGGCGGCGGCTGAGCCGGGACGTTCTGCGCGGGTTCCTCACCACCGTCGTACGCCCCCGGCGCCGGCCGTCAGAATCAGGATACTCTTGACCATCGGCCGGCAGGCCCGGCAGGGGCTGCGTAGTGATCTCGGAGCCGGCACCGGAGGACAGTGAGTGGGTGCGCTGGACGGGCGGGTGGCCATCGTCACCGGAGCGGGGCGGGGAATCGGTCGCGAGGAAGCCCTGCTCCTGGCGCGCGAGGGAGCGCGCGTGGTCGTGAACGATGTCGGCTCGGCGCCCGACGGAGAGGGGGCCGATGTCGCTCCTGCAGCGGCGGTGGTCGCCGCTATCCGCGCGGCCGGCGGCGAGGCGGTGGCGAGCGACCATGACGTCACCGACGAGGAGGGCGCGCGCCAGCTCGTGGCCACCGCGCTCGACAGCTTCGGTGACCTCCACGTTCTGGTCAACAATGCAGGAATCCTGCGCGACCGCATGGTGGTCAACATGACCGTGGAGGAATGGGACGACATCATGCGCGTCCATCTGCGTGGGCATTTCCTACCTACACGTTGGGCGGCCCGTTACTGGCGTGACCAGTCCAAGCAGGGCAAGCCTCGGAGGGCGTCGCTGGTCAACACGTCGTCCACCTCCGGACTGTTCGGGAACGCCGGGCAGGCCAACTACGGTGCAGCCAAGTCGGGGATCGCGAGCTTCACCATGATCTGCCAGACCGAGCTCGACCGCTATGGCGTGCGCTGCAACGCCATCGCCCCCAATGCGCGCACACGGCTGACCCTGGGCACTCCGGGTCTGGGCGAGCGGATCGGCCCGCCCCAGAGCGGGTTCGACCGATTCGACCCCGCCAACATCGCCCCGTTCGTCGCCTACCTCGCCACCGAGGACTGCCCGCTCAAAGGGGGCGTCTTCTATGTGCATGGCAGCGAGGTCCACCTGTTTCAACCCTGGGCGATCATCGATC
>DATDHG010000250.1:0-14888 GCA_036521675.1 Candidatus Dormiibacterota bacterium | reverse complement strand
GCCTCGAGATCGAGGTGCTCTCGGAGCGCCATGAGCGCGAGCGTCTTGAGCGCTACGCGCGGCGTCACAAGATCCAGCAGATAGACGAGCTGCTCAACGAGTTCGAGATGCTGAACCTGGCCGAGGAGGTCAGCGTGCCGCCCACGCTGCGCACCCGCGCCGTGCGGATCGTGGTGGCCGAGCACCACCCCCTGGCGGCACGGCCCGCCGGGGAGGTGCGCATCGTCGAATGGATGGACGCCCTGTATGACGTCCAGGACAGCCTGATGCTCACCGTCGAGGACGACATCGAGTAGCCGGAGGCTCCCTGCACACTGAGGCGCCTGCGGGCCGTCAGTAGAATGGCTGGCGGCGCGCCCCACCCAGGCCTGCTGCGTGCGCCTGTAGCTCAGCTGGATAGAGCACCGGCCTCCGGAGCCGGGAGCGGGGGTTCGAGTCCCTCCAGGCGTACCACGGTTGACGCTGGGCGAGCTGGTCAAGGCGGGCTGATCGACATGGCGGGTCACCACCATTCCCAGGGCCGGCCGTCCCAGGGGTCGAGCTCCGGGTAGACGGGATCGGCGGCGAGCTCGCGCAGGCGGGCGGCGAAGGCGTCGACCTCGACGGGGGCGAGCAGGCGGCGCAGCCGGGCCAGCAGCTCACGCCGCCGCGGGGCGTCGCCCTGCAGCCCCGCGACCGCGGTGGCCAGCTCCTCGGGCAGCAACCCGCCGCCCAGCTCGGCGAGAACTGTGCGCTGCCGCGGGTAGGGGAGGAAGGTGAGGCCGTGGTCGATGCCCATCAACCTGCCCCTGGTGTCCACCAGGAGGTGGGCGCGCTTGCGATCGGCGTTGTTGACCAGGACGTCGACGGCGGCGAGCGCCAGGATCTGCGCTCCGAGTCCCTGGCGCACAGCGCTGGATGTGCGGCCGGCCACCTCCACGAAGAGCTGCACCGATCCGGGCCCGTGGGGCCCCTCGCGGAGCACTGTCGGGGGGACCAGCCCGAAGCCCAGGGCGAGGTCGACCTCGTATGTGGCCGTCTCGCGGAAGTGCAGCGTGTGCTGAGGGAAGTCCCAGAGTCGCCGCTCCCCGCGGGCAGGCTTGTAGACGGCATGGAGCCGTCCCTCTCCGCCGGGCGCGGCTGCGTCGAGCTCGAGCACGAAGACGGCGTTGCTGGCATACGGAATGCGGCCGATGCCCTTGACCGGGGCGGTGGCCAGCTCGAGGAGCAGCTCGCGCTGCGCCTCCGATGCGGCTGCGGGAGCAGGCGCGGTCAGCGCAGCCTTGAAACGGGCGTCGGGGTCGAGCCCCCCGACCCGGGCGGGCGCCGCCATGGACCGGCGGGGGATCAGGATCTGCGGGCTGGCGGCCGCGGGATCGAGATGGGGGCGCCGCCGTGCTCCGCCCGGCGCGCGGTGCAGCACGATGCCCTCCTCATCGCCGGCTTCGCCCGCCTCGTCGCGGTCGTCCTCGGGCGCCGGAGGCGGTTCATCCCCCGTCGGAGACGCGCCGGTGCCGCGGCCCGCAGCGCTCAGGTCGTCTTCCGCGCGACCAGCGCGACCACGCCCGCCGCCAGGCCCGCAGGCACACCGAAGACGAGCAGGATCACCACGATGCTGCCCACGTTGCCGCCCGCGATGCCGAACCACGCCAGGCCGAAGGCGGCGGCCACCACGAAGAGGATCGAGCTCAGCACCCGCCACCACCCGCCCCGGGTCGGGGCCGGCGCCACCGGGAACATCTCGTCGAGCTCGGCCAGCGGCGTTCTGCCTGAGCGCGCGCGGCGGCCGGGCGGGGCCATCGACGCCCCGCCGCCACGGCGCTGCGCAGCGCCCGTGTCCTGGGGAAGGTCGGTGCGTTGCAGATCAGCCCACCAGCTGGGCGCCTCAGTAGGGCGGCGCTGCGGGGCGTTGCCAGGTGTGGAGCGCGGCGACTCTTCGGACATCCTGCGGGGCGTGACGTCTTTGGCGACAGGTGGCGCCGCCCGCGGAGGACGTGGAGTGGGAGCCGCGACGCGAGGTGATCATACCCCTGCCATGGACCGTCATCCAGGGGCACTCGGGCTCAACACGCCAGGCCCCGACGTCAAAGCCAGCCAGCTCGTCGAGCTGGTCGCCGCGCACCGCGCCTGCCGGCGCTGCGTCGCCGCGGGCCACCTCGAGCGCGCCCATCCGGTGTTCAGCGGCCGTAGCGCCAAGCAGCGCATCCTGCTGGTCGGGCAGGCTCCGGGTCCGATCGAGACCGACACCGGCCGTCCCTTCGCCGGTCGCGCGGGCCGCCAGCTGATGCGCTGGTTGACCAGGACAGGGTTTGCCGACGAGGCCGGGGTGCGCGCTCAGGTGTGGATCACCTCGGTGACGACGTGCTTTCCGGGTCGCCGTCCCGACGGCAGCGGCGACCGCCGGCCCAGCCCCGCCGAGGTGGCGCTGTGCGCGCCGTGGCTCGACTCGGTGCTGGCGCTGCTGGCACCGCGGCTGGTGGTCCCGGTGGGCAGCCTCGCACTGCAGCGGATCGTGGGCCCAGGCCGCCGGCTCGACGACACGGTCGGCGCAGTTCTGGACGGATCCGGCCGGCTGCTGCAGCCCGGCGCCGCCGCGCCCGAGCGAGTGGTGGTGGCGTTGCCGCACCCGTCCGGGCAGAGCCGCTGGCTCAACGACCCGGGACGCGTGGCGCTGCTCGAGGACGCCCTGCAGCGGCTCGCGCGCCTGGTTCCCTGGGCGCTGACGGCGGCGCCGGGAATCACGTTGCCTGACTGGTAGACTGGCCCGGCCTTTTCCGCGGTCCCACATAGGGCGGAGGCGTGTCCGAGACCCTCGATCCTGAGACCACGGCCACCGAGCTGGTCGTCGGGGCCCGCAAGAACGCCGAGGACATCCTCGAGAGCATCTTCACGCCGACGCCCAAGGCGAGCCCCGCCGAGCAGGCGGAACGCGCGCTGCGCCGCCCCAAACAGCTCGTCTACTGCAGCATGAGCAACCGCAACTTCTACTGGCGCCAGCACATCGTCAAGTTCGTCCTCGACGAGGGCCACGTGCCCATCTGCCCCTTCATGCTGTTTGACTATTACCTGCTCCACACCGTCCCCAAGGAACTGGTGCGCGAGGCCTTCAACAACCTCATCGTGCGCTCCGACCAGATGTGGGTGTTCGGCAACATGTCGCTGGGCGTGAAGGTGCAGCTCGGCATCGCCAAGCGGCTGCGCAAGCCCATCCGCTTCTTCGACATCGCCGATCTTCCCTACCGCGTGGTGAGCGTCCCCGAGGCGCTGGTGCGTGAGGAGCGCCGCGACTGAGGCGGCGGCGGTCAGACCCGCCTGATCAGGTCGCGCTCGACCAATTCTCGAGCTCGGGTGACGGTGCTGCGCAGCGCCCCCTGGCGGACCACCTGCTCCACCTGCCGCAACATGGAGTAGAGGCTCTTGACGGCCTTTACGACGTCCCCCACGTCGGCCCCGGGGGGTGATTCGATCTCCGCCAGCGGCCGGCCGCGGGCCCACTGATGGGCGGCGTCGACGAAGTCGAGGGAGAGCGGTCGTAGCGTCTGCAGCCCGTTGACCTCCTCGAGTCCCGCCAGCCGGCCCAGCTCCGAGCGCAGCACGCGCCACGTCTGCTCGATACGGGGGGTCGGGAAGCGACGCCGCGCGGGCGGTCGCTCGCGGCCACGATCCTCGGCGACGAGCATCACCATCACTGCGCACAGCTCGGCGGGCTCCAGGCCGGCGAACCAGTCGTCGGCGATGGCGCGCGCCACGAGCAGGGAGCTCTCGCCGTAGAGGGCGGCGGCCAGCGACCCCAGCTCCGTCGGGCGATCGTCCTCCAGGTATCCGCCGGCGGTGAGAACACGGCGGAACGCTGAGAACTCGCGCCGGTAGCGCTCGCGAGCGCTGCGCAGCTCCTCCTCGCCACCTGCCAGCGTCTCACGCACCGCGGCCATCTCGGAGTGGTTGGCGCGATGCTCGGCGAGGTGCGGGCAGCCCCGGCAAGGGCTGGCGCCGTCGCGCTGCTGGAGCGCCTTGAGCTGCCGCCGCATCGCCTCGTAGCGTCCGCCGGGATCGGCGCTGCCGCTGCCGAAGCGCCCGCGGCGGCGGTCGCGCCAGTGTTCGCGTCGCGAGCGGCGCAGCTCGGTCTGCAGCTCTGCGATGCGCAGCTGGGCGGCCATGTGTTGCTCGAGAGTGCGCTCGGTACAGCGCACCACCGGGTGGCGGAAGCGCCGCGTGGAGAGGTCGGCCAGGCGCTCGTCGAGGTTGCGCTCGCGCTGCCCCCACTGGGCGCTGCGCTGGATGTTCTGGTACTGGCCGAAGCTGCGTTCCAGGAGCGTCTCCGCCTCAGTGACGCTGCGGGTGCGCAGCAGGTTGAGCGTCATCGTGTAGGTCGGGGCGAACTTGCTGAGCACCGACATCTCGCCGCCCATGGCCGCGTCGTAGATGTCGCGGACGTCGACGTCGTACTCCTTGAGGATGATCCCGTGGCCCATGGTGTCGATGCCCCGCCGCCCCGCCCGCCCCATCAGCTGGGTCAGCTCCGCCGAGGTCAGAGCGTGAAAGCCGCTGCCGTCGAACTTGGTGAACGACGAGACCACGCAGGCGCGCGCCGGCATGTTGAGGCCCAGGGAGAGCGTCTCGGTGGCGAAGACCACCTTGACCAGCCCTGTGAGGAAGAGGCGCTCCACCAGTTCCTTGGCCGAGGGAAGCATCCCCGCGTGATGCATGGCAACCCCGCGGCGCAGCACCTCCGGCTGCAGCGTCTCGCGCAGCAGCGTGCGCTCGTCCTCCTCCTCGAGGCGTTCCATCCAGCGCGTGAAGTGCTCGTCGATACGCCGCTTCTCCTCGGCGGTGGTCATGTCGGTGCCGTGCACCGCGCAGCGCGCCACTGCCTCGCGGCATCCCCGCCGCGAGAAGATGAAATAGATGGCTGGAACCATCTGTTGAGTGGCGAGCTCGCGCAGCACGTGGAGCAGGTCGTTCTCGGGAGCGCGTTCCAGCCAGCGCATGCGCTGGGTGTGGAGATCCTGGTTCTGGGCCTGCGAGAGCGTGCGCCGATGGGCATGCCCGTGCTCGTCGAAGAGCGGTTGGAACCGGCTGTTCATGCCCAGCCAGAGACGCAGCTCGACCGGTCGCTCGGTGCGCACCACCGTGGCCACCGGCCCGCGCAGCTCCGACATCCAGGTGGCGACCTCGTCGACGTTGCTGATCGTCGCCGATAGTCCCACCAGGCGGATGTGGGCCGGGGCCTGGATGATCACCTCCTCCCAGACCGTGCCGCGCGGATAGTCGTCGATGTAGTGGATCTCATCGAGGATGACGTCACCGACGGTGTCGAGACGGCCGGGCTCCTCGTAGATGACGTTGCGGAGGATCTCGGTGGTCATGACCACCACCGGGGCGGCGTCGTTGACGGTGTGCTCGCCGGTGACCAGGCCGACCTGGGCGCTTCCGTAGCGGTCGCAGAGGTCGTGGTACTTCTGGTTGCTGAGCGCTTTGAGGGGAGTGGTGTAGACGACGTGTCGGGGCACGTGCGCGCCGCGCCGCAGATCGGGAGGGGCGCCCAGGGTGCGCCAGATGGCGTACTCGGCGACGACGGTCTTGCCGCTCGAGGTGGGGGCGCTGACGAGTACGCCGCGGTGGGTCTCCAGCTTGCGGATGGCCTCCACCTGAAAGCCGTCGAGGACGAAGCCGAGCGTGGTTGCGAAGGCCTCGAGCGCGGCCTCGACATCGACGCCCGCGGTGGCCGTCAGCTCAGACATGGACCAGCTCGACGTGGCTCTGGGTGATCAGCGCGTCGCCCTCCTGCGCCTCGATGACGTCGAGCACCTTGCGCACCATCTCGTCGGCGTGCCGGCTGTCGGCGCTGATCACGACCGCGCCCAGGGTTGCGACCTGCCAGACGTCCTGGTCGTCGATCTCGGCGACGGCCACGTTGAACTGGCGGCGTAGCCGGTCCACCAGGGAGCGCACCACCATGCGCTTCTCCTTGAGCGAGTGGCTGTGCGGGATGTGGAGGGTGACCCGCAGCGTACCCAGGACCATCGTGGCCGACCTTAGCGCTCGGTTCGCGGACACCGCCCGATAACCGAATAGTCATGGGGGTGCGACCAGCCCGGGGGTCGGGGCTCGTAGAGTGCCAGCGTGCCCCCCCGCAAGATGATCCTCGTGGTGGAGGACGATGCAGCCCTGCGCAAGGTGCTCGAGTTGAGGCTCACCCTGGAGGGCTTCGACGTGACCCTCGCCGAGGACGGTGAGCAGGGTCTGCTGGCCCTCAACGCCGTCCACCCGGACGCCGTGATCACCGATCTCATGATGCCCCGCGTGGACGGCTTCGGCTTCTGCCGGCGCGCCCGCGAGACCGAGGGCTGCGCCGATCTGCCCATCCTGGTCATGAGCGCCCATCAGCGCGACGCCGCCGTGGACCGGCTCCTCGACCTGGGGAACATCGTCTTCATGGCCAAACCCTTCGACGCGCCCGCGCTGACCGCCACCCTGCGTGAGCTGGTGGGCTGCGGCGACGCGACCGGCTCCCGCGCCGGCTGAGCCCGCCCCGAGACGTCTCTACGCGGCGGCCGAGGCGCGTGCCTTCTGCTCACGGGTGGTGGGCACGTAGCGGTCGGCGTGCCCCAGCGGGCTGAGGATGAAGAGCGCGGCGATCAGCGCCGCCAGGATGCCCATCCCCACGTAGAGGTCGGCCACCGGCAGCCCTGCACTCACCAGCGCACCCCCGGCGATGGTGCCCACGGGGATGGCCGACCAGGCCAGGACTGAAGCGATGCTCATCACCCGTCCGAGCATCTCCGGTGGGGTGATGAGCTGGCGCAGGCTGCGGGTATTGATGTTGAAGAAGATACCGGCCCCGCTGGCGGTCGCCCAGAGGGCCACGCTCAGCGGAAAGTAGGGGCAGATGCCGAACAGCGCGATGAGGAGGCCGTCGAGGATCAGCGCACCCAGGATCGCCTGGCTGAAGCTGAACGTTCGCCGGATACGGCCCGCGAGGACGCCGAACACGACCACTCCGAAGCTGCCCGCGGCGAAGAGGATGCCCACCTGGAAATCGGTGGCGTCGAGGTGATGCTTGGAGAAGAGCACCAGCTGGGCAAAGGCCGAGCTGGTGACGATGTTGATCAGCGCCATCATGATGCTGATGGTGCGCAGCACCGGATTGCCCAGCACGAAGCGCAGCCCTTCAGTGATGTCGTCGCGAACCCGTGTCCGGCGCCGCCGCTCGGCGGGGTCGAAGCTGGTCCGCACCAGCGCCAGCGTCGCCGCCGAGGCCAGGAAGGAGACGGTGTCGATCAGCAGGACCGATTCGGCGGACACCAGCGTGAGCAGCGCGCCTCCCAGCATCGGCCCGACGACGCCGGTCGCCGAGTAGGCCGCCTGGACGCGCCCGTTGGCCTCCACGAGGTCGGCGGCCGGGACGACGGCGGGAATCGCCGCCACCTCGGCTGTGTCGAAGCAGATCGCCAGCGTGGTGCCCAGGAAGGCGACCACGTAGATCCACCACACCGGCAGCGTGTGCAGGGCGGAGAGCAGCGGCACGCTGCCGATCACCGCGGCGCGGGCGATGTCGCTCGCCAGCATGAGCGGGCGCCGCGGGAGGCGATCGACGTAGGCGCCGATGACCAGCCCGAAGAGGAGATAGGGAACGTACTCGGCAGCCGCGGTGATGCCCAGGTTGAGCGCCGAACCGGTGAGCTGGAAGACGATGATGGGCAGCAGGAGGACGGTCACCGCGCTGCCCAGCTGCGAAAGGATCTGGCCCCCGAAGAACAACTGGAAGTCGCGGCCCATGCCGCGGCGCGCGCTCACCGCCTGTCCGCTGCTACGTCGCGTCTAGCAGCTTGTGCCGAAGCTCCTCGAGGCGCTCGAACACATCCATGGGCGGCTTGGTCGGGGGCCGATTGGTGGGGTATTTGAGCCGCTGCACGGCGTCCGCGAGGATCTCGATCTCCTCGTCGGTTAGCCGTACCAGCCGGCCCTCCGGGCGGTTCGACGTGGCCGCCATCCCACGGGTGGCGGCAGCGGGCGGGGCGTCGCGAACCGACGGCGCCACCGGCTGACGGTCCTCCTCCGGCCGGCTGGGCCGGAAAAGCTCCTCGCTCCCCTGCAGCTGCGCGCGCCGGAAGCTCCCCGACATCACCCTGCCACCGCCTGCGAACGGGCGCCCAGGGCGAGGATCGCCTCGGCGAGGGCGCGGTAAGACCTGGCGCCCGACGACTGCGGCGCGTACTGGAGCATCGACTCGCCGCGCAACGGCGACTCCGCGAACCTGATGCTGGACTCGACGCGAACGTCGAAGACCTGGCTTCCGTAGTGCTCCTTGACCAGCTCCAGGACCTCGGCGGAATGCAGCGTGCGGGCCTTGTAGATCGTGGGCAGGATCCCGGCGATGTGCAGGTTGGGGTTGAGCTTGGCACGAACTCGGTCGATGGTCCGCTGCAACTGCTGCATGCCGCGCATCGAGAAGTACTCGCATTGCAGCGGGATCACCACCTCGCTGGCGGCGACGAAGGCATTGACGCTGAGCAGCCCCAGCGACGGCGGGCAGTCGATGACCACGAAGTCGTAGTCGGCGACGAAGGGTTCGAGCTTCTCGGTGAGCACGCGCTCACGGCCGAACTCGGTCACCAGCTGCAGCTCCGCGCCGCTGAGCTCGATGTTGGCGGGCAGGAAGTCGACGCCGATGCGCTCGCTGTGAAGGCGGACGTCGGCGACGGTGACCACCGGGTTGGTGAGAAGGTCGTAAACGGTCAGCTCGACGTCGTCCGGATGCTGGCAGCCCATGTTGATGGTGAGGTGCCCCTGCGGGTCGAGATCGACACAGAGCACCCTCTGCTCCAGCTCGGCCAGCGCGGCCCCGAGGTTCACCGCTGTCGTCGTCTTGCCGACACCGCCTTTCTGGTTGGCGATGGCGAGGACGCGGGTCACGGCGCCAGCGAACAGATGAGCTTCACCGACGGCTACTATACGCGGGCCGCAGCGCCCCTTTCGGGGCGTCAGCGCGATCATCCCGGCCCGATGCGGCGCTCCCTCTGCGGCAGCTTTTCCGGACCGCGTCACGCGGCGCGACCGCACATGAAGGGACGCCAGCAATGACCGACATCGAGCGGGTCAGGCCGCGCGCGCTGGCCGCCGACGAGGCGATCCAGCTGGCGCTGGAGAGCCGCTGGGCGGAGGCGGTGAGCGTCAACCGCCGCCTCATCGAGCAGCACGGCCCCGACGAGGACGCCTGCAACCGGCTCGGGAAGGCGCTCAGCGAGCTCGGCGAGATCGATGCGGCGCTCGAGGCCTACGGCCGCACGTTGGAGATCAATCCGCTCAACCTCATCGCCCCCAAGATGGTCCGCAAGCTCACCGCGCTGCAGGAGGCCTCGGCCACCATCGAGGGGAGCAACGCCGCCATCGACGTCGATCTGTTCACCGAGGAGCCCGGCAAGAGCGGCCTCACCCAGCTCCATGCGCCCCGCGGCACCGCCCCGGGCGCGGTGTCTCCCGGTGACGTCGTCGAGCTCGAGACAACCGGCGGCACCCTGCAGGCTCGCACCGTGCGCGGCATCGAGCTCGACCACCTGGAGGCCAAGGTGGCCCGCCGCCTGTTTCCGCTGATGCAGACGGGCAACCGCTATGAGGCGGCCGTGGCCAGGGTCGACGGGGACCGCATCGAGATCATGATCCGCGAGACCCACCAGTCGCCCGAGAACGCCCGCAAGACGTCGTTCGCGATCGCCCGGGGCGCCCGCCGCGAGGACTTCCGCCCGTACGGCAAGGAGTCGCTGCTCGGCGCCCGAGAGCCGGGTGACGACGACGCCGACGGCGAGGATGAGGAAGGGAGCCGAGCGCCCGGGGCGGAGGGCGAGGAGATCGAGGGCCTGCGGACCGTCGAGGGCGGCCTTGAGGAGGCCGACGGCGCGGGCGCCTTCGAGGAGGACGAGCCCGAGGACGAGGACGCTCGGCCCGAGGACAGTTACTAGACTTCCGCCATGGAGGATGCCGCGCTGGCCGGCGCCGGGGCGCCGCCGGGGCGGGCCGGCGGGTTCACGGACTGGCTTCCTGGTGCGGCCGAACTGCGCCGCAGCACCGCCGAGACCTTTCTCGAATGCTTCCTGGCCTGGGGCTACGGCCTGGTGGCCACCCCACTGCTGGAGCCGCTCGAGACCATCGCGAGGGGCGTCGGCGAGGCGGGCCAGCAGGGCCTGTTCCGTTTCATGGATGCGGATGGCGCCCTGGTTGCGCTGGTCGGGGAGCGCACGGTCAGCGTGGCCCGGGTCGTAGCCACCCAGCTGCGCGAGGCCGACCGCCCGCTCCGCCTTGCCTATGCGGGGCCGGTCCTGCGCAACCAGGCGCTGCTCGGGGGCCGCCGCCGCGAGACCCAGCAGGCGGGGTGCGAACTGATCGGCAGCGCCGGGCTGGGCGCCGACGCCGAGTGTGTGGCGCTGGCGGCGGCGGCGCTCCGCGGCGTGGGGCTCACCGCCGTGCAGATCGACGTCGGGCACGCTGACTTCCTTCCCGGGCTTTTGGAGAGTGCCGGGCTCGCGACCCCGGACCGCACCGCCGTGCTGGACGCCCTGCGGCGCCGCAACCTGGTCGCCGTGGAGGCGGCGCTCGAGGGCACCGCCGCCGGCGCGGCCGAGCGCGATCTGCTGCTGCGCTTCCCCGGGCTGCGCGGCGGCCACGACCTGCTCGATGCCGCCGCCGCCGGGCTGCGCGCTGAGCGTCCGCGCCGCGTGCTCAGCGAGCTGAGCCGGTTCTGGGACCTGCTCATGGCCCACGGGCTGGACGGGATCGTCCACCTTGATCTCGGCGCTGTGCGCGACTGGGACTACTACACCGGTCCCATCTTCGAACTCTTCAGCGGCGACCTGGGTTTCCCCCTCGGCGGCGGCGGCCGCTACGACGGCCTCCTGGGACATTTCGGCCCGCCCGAGCCGGCGACAGGCTTCGTCCTCCAGGTCGACCGCTGCGTCGACGCGCTGCGCCGCGGGGCCACCGTGGCGGCGCCGGCTGCCGGCCGGCGGCTGCGGGTGGCGCACGCTCCCGGCCGGGAGGCCGACGCCATCCGCGTCGCGGCGACGTTGCGTTCTGGCAGCGGCGGCGACGCCGTGGTGGTCTGCGACCTGGAGGCCTGCCCAGCGCCGCCGCCCGGCGCCGCCGCCTACGTGAGCGCGGACGGCACGCAGCTGCGCTGCGAGGAGGGGCGCTGGATCGCGGCGGCGGCCGGCCCGCCGCCGGGCATGGCGCCGGACACACTGCGGCGATGAGCCTGCGCATCGCCGTCCCCGGCGGCGTTCTGCTCGACGGCGCCTGCGCGCTCCTCACCCGGGCCGGCGTGGCCCAGGTCCGCCCCGAGTCGTTTGCCTCACAACTTCTGGTCGAGGATGGCCGCAACCATCTGATCAAGGTCCGCCCCACAGACGTCCCCGTGTACGTGGAGCTGGGGGCCGCCGATGTGGGCATCGCGGGCAAGGACGTGCTCTGGGAGTCGTCGCGCGTCGTCTACGAGGTCCTCGACCTGGGCTTTGGCGGCTGCCGGCTGGTGCTGGCCGCTCCCGAGGGGTCGGGGCTGGCGGGCGGAGAGTGGCCAGCGTCGCTGCGCGTGGCCACCAGGTATCCACGGGCGGCACGCCGCTTCTTCGACCGCATCAAGGTGACTGCCGAGCTCATCAAGCTGCATGGCTCAGTCGAGCTGGCGCCGCTGACCGGGCTGGCCGACGCCGTGCTCGACATCACCGCGACGGGTAACACGCTACGCGCCAACCACCTCGTCGAGGTGGCCGAAGCGGAGCGGTCGACGGCTCGTCTCGTGGTCAACCAGGCCTCGCTGAAGACCCGTGCCACCGCGGTGGAAGCCCTGGCGGCGGCGCTGCGGCGAGCCGTGCAGGGCGAGGCGGTGGCGTCGCGATGACCCACCTCGAACGCCTCGACCCCGTCGCCTTCGCCGCGCGGACGGCGCCGCTGCGTCGCTTCGCCGAGCCCCGCCTCGACGGCGACGCCCAGGCGCGCCTGCACCATGCGATGGGCCGGGAGATCGGCGCCGAGGAGGCGGTGCGCGAGATCGTCGCCGACGTGCGCGTCCGCGGCGACGCCGCCGTCCGGGAGTGGACCCGGCGCCTCGACGATGTCGACGTGCCCCACACTTCCGTGCCCACCGGCACGCTCGCGGCCGCGTGGGAGGCGATGCCGGTGGCCCGGCGCGAGGCCTGGACCACCGCGGCCGAGCGCATCCGGGCGTTCCACGAGCGCCAGCGCGAGGCGCTGCGCCCGCTTGGCGATCCTGATCTGATGCTCCGCCCTCAGCCACTGCGGCGCGTCGCCTGCTACGCCCCCGGCGGACGGGCCGCCTACCCCAGCACAGTCCTGATGACCGCGATCCCGGCGCGTGTCGCCGGCGTCGACGAGGTGGTGCTGGCCTCGCCGCCCGGGTCCGACGGCCTGCCCCATTCGGAGGTGCTGGCCGCAGCCTGGCTCGCTGGGGTTGACGAGGTCCACGCCATGGGCGGCGCCCAGGCGGTGGCGGCGCTCGCCCACGGCACCCAGACCGTGCGAGCTGTCGACGTTCTCGTCGGTCCAGGCAACATCTTCGTCACCCTTGCCAAGCGCTGCGTCTACGGCAGCGTCGGCCTGGACTTTCTGGCCGGCCCCAGCGAGATCATGGTCGTCGCCACCCACGGCGCGGAGGCCGCGCTGGTCGCGGCCGACCTCGTCTCTCAACTGGAGCACGATCCGCTCGCCTGGGCGGTACTGGTCACTGACGACGTGGACGTGGCGGCGGCGGTGGAGGTGCAGTTCGAGCGCGCCGCGGCGGCCGCCGAGCGCAGCGGCATCGTCGCCCGCTCCGCCGAGCGCCACGGTTTCTCGGTGCTCTGTCCCGACCTCGAGACCGCCCTGCGAGTCTGTGACGACTTCGCGCCCGAGCACCTGGAGCTGACCGGGCCGGCCGCCGAGAGCCTCGCCGATCGGGTGCGCACCGCCGGGGCGGTGTTCGTGGGCGCGGACAGTCCCGTGCCCATGGGCGACTACATCGCCGGCCCTAACCACACCTTACCCACAGGCGGCGCGGCTCGCTTCAGCGGGCCGCTCTCCGTGTTCCACTTCGTGCGCTGGTCCAGCCTGACGCGGCTGCGCAGGGACGAGATGGCCGAGCTCGGTCCCGTCGCCCAGGTGCTGAGCGAGGCCGAGGGCCTGCACGCCCACACCGCCAGCATCGAGCTGCGGCTGCAGCGGCTGCGCGATGGGGCCGGCAGCGGGGGGCCGGCGCGGCGGTGACTGAGCTGCTGCCCCGTCGCGAGGCGACGCTGGAGCGGACCACGCGGGAGACCCAGGTTGCAGTGACCGTGTGCCTCGACGGCACCGGGAATGCCGACGTCGACCTTCCCCAGCTGCCCTTCCTCGCGCACATGCTGACCGCCTACGTGAAGTACAGCGGCATCGACCTGCGCCTGCGCGGCAGCGGCGATGTCGACGTGGACGCCCATCACCTCGTCGAGGACTGCGGGCTGACGCTGGGCGGCGCGATCAGCCAGGCGCTCGGCGACCGTGCCGCCATCCGGCGCTTCGGTGACGCTCACGCCCCTCTCGACGAGGCGCTATGCCGCTGCGTGCTCGACTTCAGCAACCGGCCCCACTGCGTCTACGAGATGAGCCCGCTCCAGGAGCGAGGGGCGCGCATCAATGAGTTCGACCTCAACCTGCTCGGTGAGTTCGTGCGTGCACTGGCCCAAACCGGAGGGATCTCCCTGCACCTCGACTATCTGCGCGGGGACAACCTTCACCACGTCGCCGAGGCGGGTTTCAAGGCCATGGGTCTGGCCACGCGCCGCGCCCTGGAACGCATCGGCGGCGGCGTGCCCAGCACCAAGGGTGTGCTCTGAGCGCGCGCGTCGCCGTGGTCGACTACGGCATCGGCAACCTGCGCAGCGTGGAGCGCGCCCTGCTCCATGCCGGCGCGCGGGCAGAGATCACCGGATCAGCGGCGACCATCGCCGCCGCGGACGGCGTGGTGCTCCCCGGCGTGGGGGCTTTCGGTGCCGCCCTGGACGCCCTCGATCACCACGGGCTGCGCGCCAGCCTGATCGACGCGGCCGCCTCCGGACGCCCGCTGCTGGGGGTCTGCCTCGGCCACCAGCTGCTCTTCGACTGGAGTGAGGAGAGCGGCGGCCGCGCCGGCCTCGGACTCCTCCCAGGTCGGGTGGTCCGGCTCGCCCCCGAGCGCGGCAAGGTGCCGCACATGGGCTGGAACCGGCTGCACCTCCTGACCGCCTCGCGGTTGCTCCGGGACATCGCCGAGGGGTCGTACGTGTACTTCGTGCACGCCTACGCCGCCGCCGCGGTCCCCGCTGCCGCGCTGGTGGCGGAGACCGACTATGGCGGCCCCATCGCCGCGGTGGTGGAGCGGGCCAACGTCGTGGGAACCCAGTTCCATCCCGAGAAGAGCGGCTCCGACGGGCTGCGCATCTACGCCAACTTCGTCAACCTGTGCACGGCCGCCGCCTAGTTGTACCCGGCCAGGGCGGACACAGGAGCCCAGCGTGTGTAAGGGGAGACCATGACCACACTCGAGAACCGGCCGAACACCGCACTCCTCGTCGTCGACGTGCAGAACGGCGTCGTCGAGGGGGCTCACGAGCGCGACGCGGTCGTCGCGAACGTGGGCAGCCTTGTCGAGAAGGCGCGGCGGGAACGGGTCCCCGTTGTCTGGGTCCAGCACTCCGACGAGCAGCTGGCGAGGGGGAGCGACGACTGGCGGATCGTCCCCCAGCTTACCCGAGAGAACGCCGAGCCGTTGGTCGAGAAGAACTACGGCGACGCCTTCGAGGACACCACCCTCGAGACGGTGTTGTCGGGCCTCTTAGTCGGGAGACTCGTCGTGGTAGGCGCACAGACCGATGCGTGCGTCCGCTCCACGCTGCACGGCGCGCTGGTCC
>DATDHG010000249.1:0-8100 GCA_036521675.1 Candidatus Dormiibacterota bacterium | reverse complement strand
GGAGGGCTGGCCGGGCTTCGCGCCTCGACCGAAATACCACGCCTCCCATGGGACCACTGTGGACAGACACGGTATCCCCGCAGCCTCGGCGGCATCGGAGACGGGGTTGACGGTCTCCGGCGTGGAGGTGGCGAGCAGCAGGTCGACCTTGTCACCGTTGATGAGGTCGTTGGCGACCTGGGCGCCGCGCTGGGGATTCGACTGGCCGTCCTTGTCGATGATCTGCACGTCGTAGTGCTTGCCGCCGATGTCCAACCCGCTGGCGAACGCGTTCCGGGCGAGACCCAGCGCATACGCATCGGGCTCGCCGAACCCCGCGGCTGGACCCGTCCGCGGGCTGACGAAGCCGATCTTGATGGTCCCGCTCGAGCTGGAGCTCGAGCCGCAGGCCGCCAGCAGCGGGCCGCTCAGTGCCAGGCCGCCGAGGCCGTAGCCCGCGCGCACGAGCACCTCGCGTCGCGAGAGGGTCTGTTCGAAGGTCGAAGGCCGGGGTTTGTCGGGCTGCTCGTCTACCACCGCCGTCTCCTCTCCAACCAACCACCCGCCTGCCATGCGGCAGGTCGGCCGGGATCGTAGGGCGGCCTTTTTCTGATAGTCAAGACAATGTTCTAATATTCGGAAAGGATGGGCAGAACGGGAGCACGCGGAACCGCGGCGGGATTCTCGCAGTCGATCGATCGCGGGCTGGCGATCCTGGCCTCCTTCAGGAGCGGCTCGCCGCTCCTGGGCGTGTCGGAGCTCGCTCGCGGATTGGGCCTGCGCGTCAGCACGACGCACCGCTATGTCGCGACCCTGGCCGAGCTGGGCTACCTCGAGCAGGATCACGCGACGCGCAAGTACCGCCTCGGCCCCCGTGTGCTCGACCTGGGCTTCTCCGCGATCAATTCGATGGGTCTGCGCGGCATCGCCACGCCGTACCTCCAGCAGCTCAGCGAGGAGACCGGTTACACGGTCAACATGGCCATCCTCGACGGCGTCGAGGTCGTCTACGTCGAGCGCTGCCGGAGCCGCCGCGCCGGCCAGCAGGAGATCGACCTCGACCTGTACGTCGGCGCCCGCCTACCCGTCTACTGCACCTCGTTGGGCAAGGTGCTCCTCGCCTTTCGCTCCGACGATGAGGTGCGAGCGCTGCTGGGACGCATGGAGCTGCGCCGCCGCGGACCGAACACGCTGACGTCCCGCCCCGCGTTCCTCGCTGAGCTCGCCCGCGTGCGCCGCGAAGGCATCGCGGTGAACAACGAGGAGCTCGCCTACGGCCTGCGCTCGATTGCGGCCCCGATTCGCGACCGGTCGGGCGAGGTGGTGGCGGCGATCAACATGGCGGTGCATCGATCCATGGGCATCGCCTCCACGGACGAGGTGGTGTCACGGCTCGGCCCGGCTCTGCGCCGCGCTGCCAACACCATCTCCGCGCGCGTCGGGTACGTGCCCGACCCTGCATAGAGCAACTCAGGCGGTCGGGTCCTCTCCCGCGGCGCCGGCGGTGGCCGCCAGCGCCGCCTGGGCCACCGCGAAGGCGCGGTTCGCGCGCGGGACGCCCGCATACACCGCCACCTGCAGCAGCACCTCGGCGATCTCCTCACGGCTCAGGCCGTTGCGCAGCGCGGCGCCGACGTGCATGCCGAGCTCCTCCTCGCAGCCCAGGGTGGCGAGCACGGCCAGCGTGACCACGCTGCGCGTTTTGCGGTCCAGGCCCGGACGCGCCCACGCATCCCCCCATGCGTACCTCGTGATCAGGTCCTGAAAGCCGGCGGTGAAGGCGTCGGTGGACGCGACGGCGCGGTTCACCGGGTCGTCACCGAGGACCTCACGGCGGATGCGCATGCCGCGGGCGTGTTGTTCAGCGTCCATGACGACTCTCCTGCTCAAGGGTTACCGCGTGTCGGGTCGCACGGCGGGCTGCACAGATCGATGGGCCGCGAGCGCACGATCGATGAGCGCACCGCAGGCGCCGAGGTACGCATCGGGCTCGAGGGCGCGCAGCACGTCCTCCGTCGAGAGGTGCGCGCGCACCGTCGCATCGGCGAGCAGGGCGTCGCGCAGCGGCAGGTTGGCTGCCGCGGCCTCGCGGCTGCACCGGCCGACCAGCTCGTGGGCCGCGCTGCGCCCCAGCGACCGGCCCAGCCGCGTGGCCACGCTCTCCGCCATGACCTGACCACCGCTCGCCTCCACCCCTGCGCGCATCCGCGCGGGATCGACCTGCAGACCGGCGAGCATGTGGCGCGCGTGGAACGCGGCGCCACCCGCCAGGCGCAGCAGCTCGGTGATCGTCTCCCACTCCGCGTGCCAGCTCCCCGCCGCCCGTTCGTGCTCCTGCGCCATGGCCGCGAGCACTGTCGCCACCAGGCCGGGTACGCGCCGTGCGATGGCGGTGATGAGGACCGCGCGGACGGGATTGCGTTTCTGCGGCAGCGTCGAGGATCCCCCCTCGCCCGGCTCGCCACCCTCGTGTATCTCACCGACCTCGGTCTGGGCGAGGAGCACGACGTCGAGCCCGATCTTGCCGAGGACGCCGGCCACGACTCCCAACGTCGTGGCCAGCGCGGCCACGCGTGCGCGGTCGGTGTGCCAAGGGATCGCCGGCTCGGCCAGCCCGAGCTCCTGGGCCAGGTGATGGGCGACCTCAGGTCCGTCCCCGTCGAGCGACGCCAGCGTCCCCGCGGCTCCGCCGAGCTGGACCGCGAGCCCACCGTCGCGGATCGCCACCACTCCGGTGCGGGCCTCGTCGACCGCCACCAACCATCCGGCGCAGCGCAGCCCGAAGGTCGTCGGCGCCGCCTGCTGCAGCAGAGTCCGAGCGACCATGACCGTCGTGCGATGCGTGTCGGCGAGCGTGGCGCAGTGTTCGGCAACGGCGTCGAGGTCGCCGGCCAACACGCCCAGGGCGCGCCTGGCCACCAATGACATGGCGGTGTCGAGGATGTCCTGGCTGGTGGCGCCGAGGTGGACGTAAGGGCGCGACTCGACCGTAACCAACGCCTCGAGGTCGGCGACCATGGGGACGACCGGGTTCCCGGAGTGCAGGGCCCGCCGCCCCAGGTCGTCGATGTCGAAGCGAGCGATGGTGCACGCAGCTGCGATCTCCGCGGCGGCGGCCGCCGGCACGATGCCGGCGCGCTCGCCGGCGGCCGCCAATGCCCGCTCGACGTCGAGCATGGCCACCAACCAGGCGTGGTCGTCGACCTCGGCGGCGATGGCCGGGCAGCCGAAGAGCGCGCCGAAAAGCCCAGGACCGGGCCGGGGATTCAGTCCGACGTCCTCCTTGTGCTTGGCAGCCGGGGCGGCGCCGGGGACGGCATGGTACGTCCGCCAGGATCAGCTCGGCACAGGAGCAGGTCGGCGCAGGATCAAGCCGGCGATACATGCGCACGCACGGCCATCGGCTGCGACACTTCTACGCAGTGACAGCGCTCCCCACCGGCGGGCGGGTAGGAGCAGGGCTCGATGTCTGCGTCGAGTCCAGACAATGCGACCCCTGGACCAGGCGCTTCCTCGGACCGGAGATGACGTGCTGCGAGCTTCGCGGCGACGACGCGGACATCGGCCGGTTGCTCGGCGCCCTGGTGGATCGTGACCAGGCGCCTGGTCATCCGTGGGTGGCTCATGTCGCCGGCCCGAGCGACGAGATCGCCGCCGAGGTGGGCGTCGCCGTCGGCGCGTTCGCGACTGCCGCTACCGCCGTCGCCATGCGATCCCCGGCCGGGCCGCCAATGCATGTCACCTTTGCGCTCCGACCGGATGACCCGGCCGTGCGTGTGCTCGTCGAGGGCCGCGCCGTCCGGCATCGCACCCTGGCCCTGCTGCGCGTGGCCGAAGCCCATGTGGTCAACACCCTCCAGGCCCTGGAGGAGGGCCGCGATGCGGATGCGGTCGGCCATGCCGACCTGCTCATCGTCCACCGCCCCGGCGTAAGCCGGTCGACCATCGCGGTGCGGTCGCCGCCTCCGTTTCCACCGGGGTTCGCCGGCCCCACCGTGGAGGTCCCGGGTCGAGTGGTCGCCACCGCCGCGGACCTGAGCGGCGCGGAGCGCCACGAGGCCGCCGAGGGCCGGACCATGACGGCCCGAACCGCCGCGCTCGTCATCGGCGCGACTGCCGCGGTGACCGTCGCTGCCAGCCTGCTGCTCGGCGCGGCGCGGTTGACGCCCGGCTCGGTCGAGTCGCTCGACACCCGTGGGGCCGCCGCGGCCGTCACCACGGCGCCGCCGAGTCCCGTGGGGGCGGCGCTGGCGGCGGAGCCACTACGGCCAGAGAGGGCAGGCAGGCTCCCGACGACGGCGCCGGCCGCGCCCTCGTTCCACGACGCCGCCGCTGTCGCCGTCGATGCCGGTCGCGGCGACATCGTCCTGTTCGGCGGCCGGGCGGCCGGCGGCGCCGCCGCCGGCGATACCTGGACCTTCGACGGCGTCCGCTGGACGGCGCGAGACGTCACACCGGCGCCGTCGCCGCGATGGGGTGCTGCGGCGGCCTGGGACCCGATCAGCGGCCGCGTCGTCCTGTTCGGAGGGATCTCCGCGTCGGGTTGGGCGCTGGACGACACCTGGTTGTGGGACGGCGCCTCCTGGCGAGCGATCACCACGCCCACGCAGCCACCCCGGGGAGTCGCGGCCGGTGCCGCGTACAGCTCCGCGCTTGGCGAGGTGGTTCTCGTCAGCGCACCGCAGTCGGACGGCGCGACCCAGACCTGGGCGTGGAGCGGGGGCGCCTGGGCGCGGCGCGCCACCCAGGACCACCCGGTCGTGCGCGGCCCGGCCGTCCTCGCCGACGACCCGGTCCAGCACCTCCAGGTTCTTGTCGATGCCGGCACGAACACGACCTGGACATTCGACGGAGCGCGCTGGTCTCGCCGCCCTGCGGGCGCGCTGTCGCTGGATCCTCGGGCCGCCGCCAGGATGGTCTACGATCAGCTCAGTCACGGGCTGATCCTCGTGCAGTCGAGCCGCTCGGCGACCGCCGGCGTCACGTGGACGTACGACGGGGCTTCCTGGAAGCGACGCCTGACCCCCGCCGCCCTGCAGCTGGTCGGTGCGCTCGCAACCGATCGCACCGCGCGTCCCATCGCTCTGACCGGCGCTGAGCCCAGCGCGCTGCTCAGCGACCTCTGGCGCTGGCAGGACGCGCACTGGCAGCGCTAGCGATCCATTCCTCCCACGCCTCCCTCACCCCGCCCCGACGCAGGGATTGATGGACGGTGCGGGAAGCGCTCAGAGCGGTGCCGGCTCCGGCAGGGGGAGCGGCAGCGAGCGCGCCCGCTGGTGGCCCGGCGGCACGCGCGGGACGCGCCGGTGACTAGTGGATGCCAGCACGACGCGGTCGCGACCGCCGTTCTTGGCCTCGTACAGGGCGTCGTCCGCGGCGCGGATGAGCACGTCCAGGCTGCCGCCATGGGTGGGATGGATGGCGATGCCGATCGACGTCGTCAGCTCGGCAAGCGCGCACTCGTCCGGCACGTGCAGCCTGCGGACGGCTTCGCGGAGGTTGGCGGCCACGCGCTGAGCGCCCCCGGCGTCGGTGTCCGGCAGCATCACCAGGAACTCCTCGCCGCCGAAGCGCACCGCGGCGTCGCCCCGCCTGATGGCTGAGCGCAGGGTGCGCGCCACCCGACGCAGGATGGCGTCGCCGGCAGCGTGTCCGCAGCTGTCGTTGACCTGCTTGAAATGGTCAAGGTCGAGCAGTAGGACCGCCAGCGGGCTCCCGTTGCGGTTGCTCTGGGCCAGCTCACGCGCCCCCGCCTCATGCAGCCAGCGCGTGTTGAAGAGGGTGGTGAGTGGATCGGTCATGGCGGCGTCGACCAGCTCGCTGTAGAGCTCGGCGTTGCACCACGCCGCCGCGACCATGTGCGCGAACAGCGACGCCGCCTTGAGCTCGGATGCGCGGAACTGACCGGCTCCGACGCGGTAGCAGTTGATGATGCCCAGCTTGCGATCACCGGCGACCAGCGGAAGCAGCAGCATGGACTCCTCGACCAGCTGGGTGCCGGGAATCTGCCGCGCCAGCGGATGGATGGACGTGTCGTGAATGTTCTGCGGCACTCCCTGCGCGAAGGCCCATCCGGTGATCCCCGAGTCGAGCCCGAAGCTGTCGGCCAGGATCTCCGCCGCGTCGGGGCCGGTGGCGAGCAGCGGGACGAAGCGGTGGGTCTCCAGGTCAGCCGCGTAGATGACCATCTCCTTCACCGGCACCACGGCGTTCAGCTGCTCGCAGATCACCCCGAGAATGCGCTGACGGTCGTGCTCGGACTGCAGCGCGCGGGCCGCGTCACTCAGGGCCTGCGCCAGCGAGCGGCGTCCCCGGGAGCGCACCGAGCCGCCGCTGGGGTCCTCGAGCCGCAGCGCCGGTGCTCCATCGGGTGCCGGCCTGCCGAAACCGAGCACGCGCTGCTCGCCGAACCAGGCGTCGTCCACCGTCACGGTGGCGGGCGCTCCCGGGGGCGGGTCCACCATCACCGGCAGCCCCAGGTGCCCACCCTGCCCGTACTGGACGCCCAGGTCGCTCAGCGACTGCTTCTCCTGGGCGGTCTCGACGCCCGCGGCGATGACCCGTGAGCCGAGGTGCCCGCCGAAGGAGAGCAGGGAGACCACCAGGGCGCGCCGGGCATTGTTGGTGGCGAGCTGGTGGACCAGCGAGCGATCGATCTTGATGAAGTCGGGGCGCAGCTCGGCGATGACTCGCATGCTCGCGTGCCCCGAGCCGGCGTCGTCGACGGCGATGCGAAAGCCGGCCGCGCGCAGGTCGGCGGTGGCGCGCACCAGGGCGCCCAGGTCGACAATGGGCGCCCGCTCGCTCAGCTCCAGGACGACCCGCGTGGGCTCCAGGCGCACCTCGGCGAGGAGCCGGCCGAGCCGCCCGAGGGCGTCGCCGGCCGTCAGGGTGGCGATGGTCACGTTGAGGAAGAGGGGGGCCTGGTCGGCGTGCGCGCAGTGCTGCAGTCCGGCGCGCAGACACGCGGTGTCGAGCGGCTCCTCGAGGCCGCCGGCGGCGGCCCTGAAGAGGTCCTCCGCCGACGCCAGCTCGGCCGTCGGCGTGAAACGGCAGAGCGCCTCCCAGCCCATGATCGCGCCGTCGTGGAGTCGCACGATGGGCTGCAGGGCGGCCCGCAGCGGCTGGTCGCGGAGCAGGCGGGCGACCGCCCGGCGCCGCGCCGCCGAACCGCGCCGGGGGAGCCGCGGCGTCAGCGCCGGCGGCTGGCCGATGACGCCATCGGCCCCCCAGCGCAGGGCCAGCATCCCGGCCGCAGCCTCGAGCAGGGGGACGATGGTCTCGTCGCAGCCCGGTCCCCACGCGATCAGCGCAGCCACCACCTCGGCTCCCGACTGCACCGGGACCGCCGCCACGGTCGTGTCGACGAGGCTCGCAGTCGCCGCGCCGCGCCTCCGGACAACGCCCGGCATCGCGGTGGGCGCCGGCGCACCGGTGGGGCCGAGGAAGGGCGCATGCTGCCGCACCACCTCGCGCAAGCACGGCACTCCGTCGATCGGGGCGGGCCCGTCCAGGAGCCCCGCGATGGGGCCCGCCTCCGCATGCGAGCCGCTCTCGGGCCCGACCGAATCGGCCAGGCTGCGACCGGTGACCCCCTCGAGGGCCACCACGCAACAGGCCAGGTCGCCGGTCCCTATCGCCCGGGCCACCTCCTCAGCCGCGGCTTCCAGCGAGCCGGTGCGGGGCAGCCTGCGACCGAGGGCGGCGAGGGCGTGGAGCCGGCGTCGCTCCACCCCCGAAGTCATCGAACGATTCTCGATCGGGGACGGTCGGTCCCCGCGTCACGCCGATCACGATGCTGTGACGTGGAGGTTCAGGATCGGGGCGGTCACCCGTGCCCAGCGGCGGGCAAACGTCCTCAGAGGAGGGTGGTCTGTCCCGTGTCCTCGCGACGGGCGCGCGGCCGCGGCGCCGCGGCCGCGCTCTCCAGGGCGCTCTCGCCGGCGGGATGCTCGACCACGGCCACCACCCGGGGCGCGAGAAAGCGCCCGCTGCGAACCGGCTGCCCGGAGCGGGTCACCTCGGTCACGGTGACCAGCCCGCGCGCGGTGGTCACCTCCACCTTGCGCCCGGCGTCCCCCTCGAGGGCCACCACACAACAGGCCAGGTCGCCGGCCCCGA
>DATDHG010000248.1:0-18698 GCA_036521675.1 Candidatus Dormiibacterota bacterium | reverse complement strand
GAGCCTGCCCCTGGGCGCGACGCGCGTCAGCCGCCGTTTCCTGCGTGCCGACCCGGCGAGCACCGACGAGCTGGCGGCGCTGCGGGTGCACGCGCTGACCCTGCTCGGCCCGCTCGCCGAGCGTGTCCGCGCCCACAGCTGGGACGTCGTGTGCGCGACCTCGAAGACGTTTCGCACGCTTGCGAACGTTGCCGAGGCTCTGCCCCACATCCCCTCACCGTCGCTGGAGTTCGGCTTCGCCGGCCTGGACGGCCATACCGCCCCGGTGCTCACCGACCAGGCCGTCCAGCTCGTCGCCGGGTACCTCGCGAAGACCTCGCATCGGGAGCGCGCGCGGCTGCCCGGCCTCGACCGGCTGCGCGAGGGCAATGTCGTGGCCGGCTCGCAGCTCGCTGCCCTGGTCATGCAGGCGTTCGGGCTGAGCCGCCTCGTCCTCGCCCCCTGGGCGCTGCGCGAGGGGGTGATCATCGAGCACCTCCAGCGCGACGCGGCAGGCGCCGCGACCGGCACGGTGAGCGGGGGGAGGCGGCTCGCCGCGGTCGTCGGCTTCGAGCACCGGTACAGCACCGACGAGCAGCACTCCCGGCTGGTCGCCGAGCTGGCCGTCTCATTGTTCGATCAGACGGCTCAGATCCACGAGCTCGGCCCCGCCGAACGCGAGCTGCTGTACTTCGCCGGTCTGCTCCATGACGTGGGGTTCACAGTCGCGCAGTCCTCGCATCACAAGCACAGCCTGTACATCATCATCAACGGTGACCTCGAGGGCTTCACCGAGCGCGAGCGCCGGCTCATCGCCAACATCGCACGCTATCACCGCAAGGCCATGCCCGCGGACCACCACGTCGAGTACACCTCCCTCCCGGACGACGACCGCCGGCTGGTCCGGCGGCTGGGCGCGCTGCTGCGCATCGCCGACGGTCTCGACCTCGACCACTCGCAGGTGGTCGATGCGGTCACCGTGCGCGCCGGCGCGGACGGGATCAGCCTCGAGGTACGCGCTCTGGACGAACCGCGCATCGCGCTCGAGTCCGCCAAGCGCAACGCCGATCTGTTCGAAGCGGAGTTCCAGCGCTCCGTGCGGGTGGTGCCGGCCGGGACCGCATGAAGGATGTCAGGCCCGCGGCGTACCGGTCGCTCCTGCTCATCGCGACCCTGCTGCTAGCCGCGTGCTCGTCCGGGGGCTCGGCAGCGCTGTCGCCGCCGGCGGCGACCGTGCCGCCCGCGCTCTCGGCGTCTCCCGGCGCGGCCCCGACCGCCACTACGCAGGCGCTCACGCCGCCGCCGTCACCGCCGTACGCGATCGCGGCGTTGCGCTTGCGTCCCCACCAGGCCGGCAGCCTGGCCGTGGGCGGCCTGCTGGCCACTGGACCCGGCTACACCAAGCGCAAGGTCACCTGGCCCAGCATGGGCGCGGTGATGACGGGCGTCATCGGCGTGCCCACCGGGCGCGGTCCGTTCCCCGTGGTCGTCGTCAACCACGGCTACGTGCCCGCCGGCCAGTACTACGTCGGCCAGGACTCGTCCAAGTACGCCGATCCTCTGGCCAGTCAAGGATTCCTCACCGTGTCGCCGAACTACCCCGGGTACGCGGGCTCGGGGCCCGGGGAGGCGGACGTGCCGCCCATCGTTGCCGAGGCGATCAGCGACATCGACCTGATCAGCGCGCTGGCAACGCTTCCGGGGGCCGATCCATCACGTGTGGCCGTTGCGGGCCACAGCAACGGCGGGGGCGTGAGTCTCATCCTCCTCGCCGCCGATTCGCGCGTGCGGGCCGCGGTGCTGTACGCGCCGGTGAGCAGCGACATGGCCGACAACGCGCGCAAGTGGTGGGTGCGCACTGATGGCGGCACGGGTCCGTTGGGAAGTCCGGATGCCGACCCGGCGGCGTATGCGGCGATGTCGCCCCGCGGCAATCTGCCGCAGATGGGCCCGCCGACGCTGGTGATGCAGGGCAGCGCCGATGAGCAGATTCCCGCCGCCTGGACCGCGGCAACGGTAGCGGCGCTCCAGGCCGCGGCGATACGGACGCAGTTCGTGAGCTTCCCCGGCGCGCTGCACAATTTCGTGGGCGTGGATCTCGTCCATGCCAACGCGCTGGCCGCCGCGTGGCTACGCAGCGCGATGAGAAGCTGACCGGCGCTCTCTCATCCTCGTCCGGGCTTGCCGGGGACGAGTGCCGTCAGCCAGGGCAGCGCCTCTGCCATCGGGGCGAACAGGATTCTCGCGTGCCGCGCGTCGAGCTCGGGCTGCGCCAGCAGGGCGAGCGCAGCGCCGAGCAGGGCGTCCTCCGCGTGGTGCCCTTTCTCCCCATGCTCGACCCGCCACGAGATGAGGGCGGCCTGCCTCTCGGTGAGGCCGAGGATGCGGTTGCGCAGCCGGTCCCACTCAGGGGCGCGGTTGGTGGTCTCCAGGACGTGCAGCGCGGCGCGTTCGGCCGCGTGCCAGGCGGCGTGCTCACCCGAACCCGCGTGCGCCGTCCAGCCGGCGGCCGCCCGCTCGATGCCGAGCGGTGAGAGCGTGCGGCAGTCCTCCAGAAGCCGGTCGAGCTCACCCTGGCCGGGGCGAGGGCCGTAGCCGTCCATGTCTCTGCCCATATCGCACTGTTACCTCTTGGTGCGGCGACTTCTACGTCGACGCCGCGATGGCGCTCAGCGCCATTCTGGCAGCCCGCCGGCGTGTCGCCGGGCACCCGTCTCGGCCGCCCTCGAGAGCTCCTCGTCACTTCACGACGCGTTGATGGCCCCTCGGGCATGATCGCACCGTGACGGGCCAGATGCAGTCGACGACTAGAGTCGGAGAACCGCGATGACGCAGCAATCCACCCCGCCTCCGACCGGACCACCGGTGTACCCGGTGCCGCCGGAGGCCGCTGCCTCTGCGCCTGCCACTCCCCCTTCCGGTTGGGTTCCGCCGCCGCCTGCCCCTGATCAGATGGGCGCCGGCGCATGGGGCGGTGCTCCGTGGAGCCCGCCGCCATGGTCCGCGTGGCCGCCACCGCCGCCGCCCTCCCGGCGCCGCGGCCGGACCGTCGCGGTGGTGGCCCTCATCGTCACCGCCGGGGTCGCTGCCGGGTCCGTCGGGGTCGTGCTGGTCACCCGATCCTCCTCCACCTCGTCGCAGATCTCGGGCGTGCCCGGAAACCTCGCACCGCTGCCGACGGTCCCGCCTGCTTCGTCGAACCAGGGGTCCGCCTCCCTCGACCCCACGGCCATCGCCGCGCGCGTCGATCCGGCGCTCGTCGACATCAACGTCACGCTCGGGGGTCAGGGGACGGCTGCCGGAACGGGGATCATCCTGACGTCCTCCGGCGAGGTGCTGACCAACAACCACGTCGTCGAGGGTGCCACGAGCATCGCCGTCCAGGTGAACGGCTCCGGGCAGCAGTACCAGGCCACCGTCATCGGTGTGGACCCGACCGACGACGTGGCCCTCGTGCAGATGACCGGCGCGTCCGGGCTCCCCACGGCTCCGCTCGGCAACTCCTCGAGCGTCGCGGTCGGCGACCAGATTGTCGCGCTCGGCAACGCCCTGGGCAGCGGCGGCACCCCGGCGCCGACGACGGGGGTGGTCACGGCGCTCGATCAGACGATCACCGCCTCGGATGCCGGCGGCGTGAACCCCGAAACGCTGACCGGCATGATCGAGGTGCGTGCCGCGATCCAGCCCGGCGACTCCGGTGGCCCGATGGCGGACAGCTCGGGACGCGTCATCGCCATGACCACCGCCGGCAGCGCGCGGGTGCGGCGCACGGGAACCATCGGCTTCGGCATCCCCATCAACAAGGCCCTCACCATCGCGCAGCAGATCCAGTCGGGGAGCGGTCCCAACGTGCAGGCCGGCCAGCGCGGCATCCTCGGCGTTCAGATCGACACCGCGGCGACGGGTGCGAGTGGCGCGGTGGTGGCGCAGGTGGAGGCCGGCAGCCCGGCCGAGGGCGCGGGGATCACCGGCGGGGACGTCATCACCGGGATCGACTCCACGTCGATCGGCTCGGCGGATGCCCTGCGCACCGCACTGCAGGGACGCAGGCCCGGCGACACCGTCACCGTGCACTGGACCGACCAGTCCGGGCAGCAGCACAGCGCCCGGGTGGCACTGGTGGCCGGCCCGCCGGCCTGAGACCGGCGGCAGGCCGCTCCCAGGGAGCGGCGGGTGGCCTCGTCGAGCCTGCCGCAGGGGTCTCACCCCGGCGGTCGTCGCAGCGACGGGGGCAGGGTGATGGCGGGGAGTTCGTCGCGCGTCGCCCCCCAACCATCCCAGTAGGTGACCTCCCGAAGGGGCTTGCGTGGCGCCTCGCCCCACCGCCCCAGCGGGTAGCCGAGCGGGATGAGCGCAAAGGTCCTTACGCCGTCCGGGACGCCGAGGAGGCGCTTGAGCTCACCCTCGTTGCCGCGGTGCATCCCGGTCAGCGTCGTCCCCAGGCCCAAGGCACGCGCGGCGAGCATCAGGTTCTGGATCGCGGGGTAGACGCTCCCCTCCACGCGCACCAGGCCGGCGGGGGCGCAGGGGACGAGCAGGACGGGCGCCTCGCCCAGGTGGTCGGCGAGGTGGAGCGCGCTGGCCAGCATTCGGGCCACCGCCGGGTCGTCCCTCGCCGGCCTTTCATAGAGACGCAACAGCGTGGGGCGAGCCTGCTCCCGGTAGATGTCGCCGACACGGCGTCGCAGACCGGCGTCGCGCACGACCAACCAGCGCACCGGCTGGGCGTTCCCGCCCGAGGGCGCCTTGCCGGCTGCTTCGAGGAGGAGGAGGAGGTCCTCCTCGGGCACCTCTCGAGCAGGGTCGAGCCGGCGCATCGCCCGCGTGGTCCAGATCGCCTCGAAGAGATCCACAGGTCAGACCCGCGGTGGCCGGCTCAGAGCGCGTCGCTCATTCACCGGTCGCCGTCTTGCCTCCGTCCACGGGGAGCACGACCCCGGTGATATAGGACGCCCGGTCGTCGAGGAGGAACGCCACGGCCTCGGCGATCTCCTCGGGCCTCCCCCAGCGCCCCAGCGGGATCGCGGCGACCAGGCTGCCGAACGCGGGCGTGGCGGCGTGGGGCTCGGTGAGCGGGGTCAGGACCAGGCCCGGGGCGACCGCGTTGACCCGGATGCCGTGCTTGGCGAGATCGAGGGCTGTCGACCGGGTGAGCCCGACCAGCCCGGCCTTGGAGGTGATGTACGCGGTGCGGTTCGCGTACGCCTCCAGCGCGGCGATGGAGGCGACGTTGACGATGGCGCCACCGTCGTTGGCAGCCATCACCCGGCTGACCGCCAGTGTGCACAGGAGCGCACCGTCGAGGTTGACCGCCATCACCCGCCGCCAGGCCGCCGGCGTCAGCTCGAGCGGATCCGTGATGTCTCTGATGCCCGCGCAGTTGACGAGCAAGGTGGGCGGCCCGAGGGCGGCGAGCGTCGCCGCGCAGCCTCGGGATACGGCCTCGGCGTCGGCCACGTCGACCGCCACCGCCTGGCTGTCCCGCCCCACGGCGCGCAGAGCTGCGGCCGTCGCTTCCGCCGCCTCGAGGTCGCGGTCCCACACGGCGACCGCCGCCCCCTCCGCCGCCAACCGCCGGCAGACCGCGGCGCCGATGCCCCCACCGCCACCAGTGACCACGGCAACATGACGGCCGCGGGCGCCGCGCTCGGGCTCAGGATCCCCTCCCGGCGAGATCCGGACTGCCTCCCGCACCACCTGCAAGCCTCCTGAACTTCGCCGGCACCTTGCTTTCGGCGAGCCGATGCGCTAATTTACCGTCGTATCGGTTAATTATCGTACTCCGCCGGAGCCCGCGGTGAACCGAAGGTGCGGAGGCATGACCGTTAGCCAAGCCCATGACCGCGGATTCAGGAGTCGTAGAGATGGCCCAGACAGTCCCGATCGCTGAAACCGTCCAGTACGAGCGCAGGGGGCCGGTCGCGACGATCTGGCTCAACCGCCCAGAGGTGCGGAACTGCATCAACTGGCCGACCCTCACCGCGCTCGGCGAGGCCGTCGACCGCGCGGAGAAGGACGACCGGGTGCGCGCCGTGCTCTTCCGCGGACGGGGTGGCACCTTCTGCGCCGGGGCCGACCTCAACATGCTCAGCGGGGAGTTCCTCGGGACCTCCGCGTCCTCGATCGAGCTCGCGCAGCTCTCGGCCAAGACCTACGACCACATCTACAACCTGCGCAAGCCGACGATCGCCGTCGTCGAGGGGTATGCGGTCGCGGGCGGCTTCGAGCTGCTCATCTCCTGCGATTTCGCGCTGGCCGCCGATGACGCCAAGATCGGCGACTTCCACATCCGCCGCGGCGTCTTCGGCGGCGCCGGCCCCATCTACCGCCTGCCCCGCTACGTCGGCATGCGCCGGGCCAAGGAGCTCATGCTCACCGGCAAGCTCCTGAGCGGCATTGAGTGTGCCGAGTGGGGGCTCTGCAACGCCTCGGCCCCGGCAGGCGAGCTCGACCAACTGGTCGCGGAGTTCGTCGCCGACCTCATCGACAAGAGCCCGTTCTGCATGTGGATGACGAAGATGGCTGCGAACCGCGGCCTCGACGGCGACACCGACTCGCTCATCGTCCTGGAGACCATGACCTGCAACGTCGTGCACCAGTCGGCGGACGCCAAGGAGGGCGTGCAGGCGTTCCTCGAGAAGCGCAAGCCCACCTGGGTGGGACGGTAGGCGGCCCCTCGGACCGTCGGAGGTCTGGAGCGGCGGGTGAACGTGGTGACGGCGGCACGGGCGATCCCCGTGCAGGACGGCCTGTTCGCCTGGCCCGCTCCTCAGGGGGAGGCGCGGCTCATCGTGTCTCGCTGTCCGCAGTGCGGCGACGTCAGCTTCCCTGCCGTCCCCCACTGCCGGATGCCGGCATGCTCGCTGGTCGCGACCGAACGGTCTGAGCTGAGCGGCACCGGAGAGATCATCACGTGGACCGTGCAGCGCTTCGCGCCACCGGGGCCGTTCGGCCGGGTCGACCCGTACCGCCCGATCACGATCGCGCTCGTCGAGTTCACCGAGCCCGGCATTGCGATCCTCGGGCAGGTCTGGGATGGCGAGGAGGCGCGGCTCGCGCCGGGCCGGCGCGCCCGGCTGGTGCTGGGAACCCTCTACGCCGGCGACCAGGGCGAGGACGTGATCGGCTGGGGGTTCACGCTCGCCGGCGAGACCGCCCGATGAACAGCGTCCACATCATGGGCGTGGGGATGACCCCGTGGGGCAAGTATCCGGATCACACCTTCGTCGACCTCGGGGTCCAGGCGGTGCGCGCCGCGCTCGCCGACGCGGGGATCACCTGGGCCGAGGTCGAGAGCGTCAGCGCCGCGAGCCACGTCTGGGGCGGTCTGCCGGGAATCATGGCCGGCAACCAGCTGGTCGCGGCCATGGGTGGCAGCGGGGTTCCGGTCAGCAACGGCTTCAACGCCTGTGCCAGCACCGGGGGCGCCCTGTACCAGGCGTACCTGGAGATCGCCGCGGGGATGGCCGACGTCGTCCTCGCCTTCGGGGCCGACAAGTCCCCGCAGGGATTCTTCCCGCAGGTTCCCAAGGTCATCCCCCAGCCGATCGACGTCGACGAGCTGCGCATCACAGCGGTGGCCGCGTCGAACCCGGTGTACTGGGCGCTCGAGTGCCGGCGGCGGATGGAGCGCGTCGGCACCACCGAGGAGGACCTCGCGCTGGTCAAGGTCCTGCTCAGCCGCAACGGAGCTCACAACCCCGTGGCGCGCTTTCAGCGCACCTACGACGTCGACGAGGTCCTCGGCTCGCCGATGGTCGCCGATCCGCTCCACCTCCTGGAGCTGTGCGCCACCAGCGATGGTGCCGCGGCTGCCGTGCTCTGCAGCGAGCGCATCGCGCGCGGCCGCGGGTCGACCGGCGTCCGGCTGGCGGGCGTGGGCATCGGCACCGGCGACCCTGACGATCCCACGCTGCGCATGCCGTTCCTCGCCACCACCACCCGCGCCGCCGGGCGGGCGCTCAGCGAGTCGGTGAACTCCGCCGCCCGGGCGTACCGGCAGGCCGGCGTCGGGCCGGAGGACCTCGACGTCGTCGAGCTTCCCGACAACTCGTCCTGGCACGTCCTCGCCTACCTCGAGGCGCTCGACCTCTGCGCGCCGGGCGAGGCCGAGGCGCTGGTCCGCTCGGGCGACGTTGCCCTGACGGGCCGACTGCCCATCTGCCCGAGCGGCGGGCTCTCGTCCCTCGGCGAAGCGGTGTCCGCCCAGGGGATCGCCCAGCTCGTCGAGCTGACGCGTCAGCTGCAGGGGCACGCCGGCGCCAGACAGGTCGACGGCGCCAGGGTAGGGCTCGGCCAGGTGTACGGCCTCTTCGGCGTCAGCTCGACCGTCATCGCTGTGAGCTGAGCGCCGCCATGGACCTTCCGGCCACCGAGGAGCAACGCCGGTTCCGGCTCGACGTCCGCGCCTGGCTGACCGACGCCGTGCCGCGCCATCTCCCGCAAGCGCTCGACGAGCGTTTCCAGGCGCTCCGGACGTGGCAGCGGACGCTCTATGACGCCGGTTGGATCGGCTGGGGCTGGCCGTCCGAGTACGGAGGCCGCGGGGGCAGCGTCGTCGAGCAGCTCGTCGTGTACCAGGAGCTGGCACGCGCGCGGGCGCCCATGCCCGCGGGCCTGGTGGCCCTGGAGGTCGTCGGTCCCACCATCGCCCATTACGCAACCCCCGACCAGGGGCGCCGCTTCGTGCCTCCGCTGCTGCGCGGTGATGAGATCTGGTCGCAGGGCTTCTCCGAACCGGACTCGGGTTCGGACCTGGCGTCGCTCTCGACCCGCGCCGTCGAGGACGGAGAGAGTTTCGTCATCACCGGGCAGAAGGTCTGGACGAGCTGGGCGCAGTACTCGCAATGGTGTGCGGTGCTGGCGCGCACCGACCCCGAGGCGAAGCGCCATGACGGCATCAGCTACCTGCTCGTCGATCTGAGCTCCCCAGGGGTGGAGGTCCGGCCGCTGGTCCAGCTCACGGGGGATGCCGAGTTCAGCGAGATCTTCTTCGACTCGGTCAGGGTGCCGCGCAGCAATCTCCTCGGCGCGCTCAACGAGGGATGGAAGGTCGCCATGGCGACGCTCTCCTTCGAGCGGGCCCCGGCGCTGTTGCGCCGCCTCACCGAGATCCGCGTCGCGTTCGAGGAATTGACGCGGGAGATGTGCGACGCGCTCAGCCCCGAAGACCTCGACCTCATCGCCGAACGCGTCGGCCGCTGCCGCGTGCTCATCGAGGCGATGGAGGCCAGGGGATACCGCATCGTCGATCGCATCCGGCGTGGCGAGCGCGGTCCTGAGGACTCCGTCGACAAGCTGTTTCTGACCAGGACCGAGCAGGCGGTGTTCGCGCTGGCGCTCGACGTCCTTCCCGATCGCACCGCCTTCGCCCCCGACGATGCGCTCACCGGGCGCCGCTGGCTGCACGACTACCTCTTCAGCCGCGCCGCCTCCATCTACGGCGGGACGTCAGAGATCCAGCGCAACATCGTCGCCGGGCGGCTGCTCGGCCTCGGGCGCGACTGAGATGACGCTGGAGCGCGAGGGCATCGAGCGCGAGGTTGCCGCGGCCGCCGATTCGCTCATTGCGAGTGTGTGGCCGGTGACGGCGCGCCGCGAGTGGCTGCGCGATCGGGCCTTCCCGGTCCGGCTCTGGGAACAGGCGGCGGATTCCGGATGGTTCGACCTGCTCATCCCCGAGGCGGAGGGGGGGCTGGGCCGCAGCGCCATCGAAGCGTGCGCCGTCACCGAGGCGACGGGCCGGCACCTGGTCCCGGGACCTTTCGTGGACACCATCGTGCTGAGCCCGGCGGTGCGTCGCCTCTCCGGCGCGGGGTCCGGCCCAGCGATCCTGTGCCTGCTCCACGCAGCCGGCACGCGCGGACGCGCAGCGAACGGCCATGCGGGCGTGCGTGGCGGCGCCGTGTTCGCCCAGCGGCTGGCCGGCGAGTGGGCGGTGAGCGCGGATCACCTCGTCGTCGACGCCGGGGAGAGCGTGGTCGTCGTCGACGCCTCGGATGAGCGTGTGCACCGGACGCCGCTGGACGGGCGCGACGCCTTCCGTCAGCCGTGCCTGGTCGACATCGACGGAGCGCCGATCGTGGGCGTCATCGCCGACGGGCGCGCAGCGCCCGAGCTCCGCGCCGCGGTTCGGCGCCTCGCGCTCGTCATGACGGCCTCCGAGCTGCTCGGCGTGGCTCACCGGATGCTCGAGATGTCGCTCGAGTACGCGATGAACCGCCACCAGTTCGGCCGGAGCATCGGTTCCTTCCAGGCGGTGCAGCACCGGCTCGCCGACATGACGGTCACGGTCGAGTCGATGAGGAGCGTCTGCTACCTCGCCCAGGTCGCGGCACGCGACGATGACGCCGAGGCTGACACCCTCGCCATCGTCGCCAAGGCGCACACCTCCGCCGGCGCCCGGGAGGTGGCCGAGGCCGCGCTCCAGGTCCACGGAGGCATCGGCTTCACCGCCGATTGCGACCTCAGCCTGTATCTGCTGCGCGCCCTCAGTCTGCAGTCCGCGTGGGGTGACGACCGCGCCTGGTGCCGCGCGCTTGGACGGAGCACGCTCGCGACCGCAGCGGCGAGCGCTGAGGCCGG
Organism: Candidatus Dormiibacterota bacterium; assembly: GCA_036521675.1. Taxonomy (GTDB): domain Bacteria; phylum Chloroflexota; class Dormibacteria; order Aeolococcales; family Aeolococcaceae; genus DATDHG01. Next base: position 8,135 of record DATDHG010000248.1, on the reverse strand, counting down.
GAGCACACCACCGAATGGGGAGCGGATCCACGGGAGGGCGAGGCGACCGGGCGAGGCGATCATGCAGCTGCGGCCGAGCACCGACGGCGCTGGAGGCGAACCGACATGACCTGGGATTTCTCGACCGAACCCGAGTTCGAGGAGAAGCTCGCGTGGATGCGCATCTTCATGCATGACCAGGTGTGGCCCCTCGAGGTCCTCGAGACCGACGACACGACCTTCGAGCGGATCCTGCGTAGCCTCCAGGCGGAGGTGAAGGCGCAGGCGCTGTGGGCCACGCACCTCCCACCAGAGCTGGGCGGCCAGGGCTTCGGTCAGGTCAGGCTCGCGCTGATGCACGAGGTGGAGGGCACCTCGCCCTGGGGGCCCTGGGTCTTCGGGAACCAGGCTCCCGACTCCGGCAACGGCGAGCTGCTCGCGCTCGCGGGGACCGAGCAGCAGAAGCAGCGATGGCTGTATCCACTGCTCGCCGGCGAGATGCGCTCCGCGTTCTCGATGACCGAGCCGGAGAACGCCGGCTCCGACCCGACCCGGCTGTCGACCACCGCCGTCCTCGACGGCGATGAATGGGTCATCAACGGCCACAAGTGGTTCAGCTCCAACGCGATGAGCGCCGACTTCCTCATCGCCATGGTGGTCACCGACCCGGATGCCGAGCCGCATCGGCGGGCGTCCATGATCATCGTGCCGCGCGACGCTCCCGGCCTCAACGTCGTCCGCAATGTCCCCACATTGGCAGGGGTCGAGCGCTTCGAGATGGGCCATCCCGAGATCTACTACGAGAACTGCAGGGTGCCGCGCCAGAACCTGCTCGGCCGGCGCGGTCAGGGATTCGAGCTCGCCCAGATGCGCTTGGGACCCGGGCGGATCCATCACTGCATGCGCTGGCTCGGACAGGCCAGGCGGGCCTTCGACGCGATGTGCGAGCGGAGCCTGCAGCGGCAGGTCGGCGGCGAGCCACTGGCGAGCAAGCAGACCATCCAGAACTGGATCGCCGACTCGCTCGCGGAGATGACCTCGGCACGGCTGCTGACGCTCTACGCGGCGTGGGTCATGGATCAGCGCGGCGCGCGGGGAGCACGCGTGGAGATCTCCATGATCAAGTACTACGGCGCCCAGGTGCTCTGCAGCGTCATCGACCGCGCCATGCAGGTCCACGGCGGACTCGGGTACACAGGTGACATGCCCCTGGAGGAGATGTACCGCGTGGCCCGATCCGCGCGGCTCGTCGATGGCGCCGACGAGGTCCACCGGACCACGGTCGCGCGCCTGGTGCTTCGTGGATACACAGCGCCCGAAGGGATCTGGCCCCGTGACCACATCCCCACCCGCCGGGCGGCGGCGCGAGAGCACTACGCCAGGTTTCTGGTGGAGGCCGTGGCCAATGCCTGAGACGGCGCCGGCCGCCGTCCCCGTGGCGCGGCCGCAGCCTGCGCCCGATCTGCTCATGGGGCTCGAGAGAGCCTGGCGCGGGTCCCAGGTGCACGCCGTCACGGCGATCCCCGAGAGTCATTCCGGCTTCACGTACATGGTGAACGCGGAGCTCGAGGGTCAGCCGCTCACCGCGGTCCTCCGGCTCCCGCCGCCCGGCGCGCGGCCGGTCGGCCCGGCGGACGTGGTGCGGCAGGCCCGGATCATGGAAGCCCTGCATGCAGCCGGCGCTCCCGTCCCCCGCATCCTTGCGTCCAGCGCCGAGCCGATCCTGGACGGCCGCCCCTTCGTGCTCATGGAGCGCGTTGAGGCGCTGCCCCTGGACGAGGCGATCCGAGCATCGCCGGCCCGTGACCTCATCGCCGCGGCGTATGCGGCGGCGCGCGGGGTGCACGAGCTGGCCGCGGAGAGAACCGGACTCGGCGGCGAGGAAGCGGTCTCCCCGCGGGCCGAGGTGGAGCGCTGGCAGGCGCTCCGCGGCCGGGCGCCGGAGGACCTGCTCCGCCATGCGCCCCGGCTGGAGGAACGATTGCTGGCGGCGCTGCCGGCGCCGCGAACGCCCGCGCTCGTCCATGGCGACTACCACCTCGGCAATCTGCTCTTCCGCGACGGAGCCGTCGTGGCGATCCTCGACTGGGAGATCTCCGAGCTGGGGCAGGCGCCCCTCGACGAGGCGGCTCTCTGCATGGTCGCGGTGCGCAGCCCGTTCGGTGAGCCGCACCCGGGCGCCGAGGCCGCACTGCCCCTCGAGGAGATGATCTCCCTCGCGGGCGCGCCCGGCGACTTCGACTGGTACCTGGCCGCGACCTGCCACAAATACGCATCGATCCTCGGTTACAACCTCGGACTTCACCGGCGTGGCAAGCGCATCGACCCCGTGTACGAGGAGCTGGTGGTGACCATTCCGGGACTCGTTGGTGCCGGGCTTCGATTCCTCGACTGACGGGAGCCCGGCCTACGGTGTGATCCCCGGCGCGGGCAGCGCGGGGATCGTGTGGGAGGAGGCGCTCGCCCTGTTGGGGGGCACGCTGCTGTCCGTCCCCGACGAGCCGGAAGTGGAGGCGATGGCGGACGCTCTCCGAGGTGCCGTCGACCGCCTGCCAGGGCCCAGGGTGCTCATCGGCGCCTCACTGGGCGCCATGGTGGCGCTGGAGCTCGCGCGCATCGTCGAGGTGGATGCGCTGGTGCTCATCGCCGCCGGCTACGGGATCGAGGTCAGCGACGCGCTCCTCGACTGGGTGGCCGCCAACCCTCCCGACCTATTCCCCAAGATGGCCAGAGCATCCATCGCCGACCGTGACAATCGCGCCATGATCGACGTCGTCACGCGCGACTTCCAGTCCCGCGGGCAGCCTGTCCTGCTGCGGCACCTGCGCGCGCTGGCGGCATACAGTCCGCGGCCTCTCCCCGCTCCGCCGGCGACCGTCGTCGTGTGGGGCGTGCATGACCACAGCGTCCCGCTGGCCGATCATGCCGCGCTCGCGCTGCAGTGCGACGGCGTGCTCGTCGGCGTGCGCGACGCCGGCCACATGCCGTTCTTCGAGCAACCGCAACAGACGGTGCGCTGGGTTCACGCAGCGGCTCGCTGGGCTGAGCTGTGAGTGTCAGGGATCGGCGCCCGGCCCAGGAGGTGTGAGGTGGAGCAGGGTGGTCGAGGGCTGCTCGTGGCGATGCTGGACATCGAGCCCGCCATGGAGGACGAGTTCAACGCCTGGTACAACACCGAGCATCTGCCCGAGCGCAGGTCCTGCCCGGGCTTTCTCAGCGCGCGACGCTTCGAGGCCATCGAGGGCGGCCCGAAGTACCTCGCGGTCTACGACCTGGAGTCACCCGACGTGCTGACCTCGGACGCGTACCGCAAGGTGCTCGCCAACAACGCTTGGACCAACCGGCTCGTGCCCCACTTCACGACCTACATCCGCAACGTCTACGTGGAGATCACGCCCCCAGAGCTGCGGCGGTGAGCGCAGCGGCGGCGCCGGCAGCGACGGCGCACGCCCAGTTCAGGACCCCGGAACCGGGGCGGTGGGGGTCTGCTCGGCGAGCCACTTCCTGATCTCGACACGGTGGAACTTGCCGAACTCGGTCCTGGGTAGCGAGGTGGCGAAGACCAGGCGCTCGGGGAGGCTCTCCTTGCCGATTCCCTCGCTCATCAGGTGCCGGCAGAGATCCTCCAGCCCAGGGCGGTCGTTCTCGTCCCTGCACACGACGACGGCGACCGCTCGCTCGCCGACCCGCGCGTCCGGCTCGCCGACGACGACGACCTCAGCGATCTTGGGATGCTCGGCCAGCATGTTCTCCATCTCGACCGCGTCGATCTGCAGGCCGCCGCGACGGATGATGTCCTTCAACCGTCCGGACCAGGTCAGGTAGCCGCGGGCGTCCTCGACCATGAGGTCGCCCGTCCGGTAGAAGCCGTCGGGAGTCACCGACGCCGCGGTCAGCTCGGGCTGGCCGAAGTAGCCCATGAACAGCGACGGCGCGCGGCAGAAGTACTCGCCCGGCGTGCCCGGTGGGACCGGCTCGCCGAGAGGGTCCAGGATCCTGTGCTCCACGCCGTTGAAGGGCACTCCATCGTGGTGCAGCCGGACCTCAGGGGTGTCACCGGGGCGCCCGATGGCGTGACCCATGCACTCGGAGAGGCCGAACACCCGCACGATCGGAAAGCCGAATCGCCGCTCGGCGTCCTCGAACAGATGATCAGGTCCTGCGCCCGAGGTGACCAGCCGCAGCGAGCGCAGCAGCGGCTCGGTGCCGGGCTCCAGCGCCAGCAGGTCGAATATATGAGTCCCGACCGTGATGCAATAGGTGCCGCCCCACCTGGCGATCGCCTCTGCTACCGGCAGGGCTTGCCAGCGCGCGATGGGGAGGATCGCCGCGCCGTGCAGGAGTGGCATGTACACCTCGAAAACCGACCCGCTGGCATGTCCGTAGGGCCCGAACGCCACGTGCACGTCGGCCTCGGTGAAGTCGGTCGCCGCGGCGAACCGCCGCGCCGCATAGATGAGCGCGTTGGCGCACTGGAGAACGCTCTTCGGCCGTCCGGTGGTCCCGCCGGTCGAGATGACCAGGCTGGGCCGCCCGGGGTCCCGATCCCTCTGCTCCATCAGCGGACCGGCGGACGCGCAGACTTCGAGCGACGGCAGCGACTCGTAGCCCGACACGGGCGGGGCCTCGCCCTGCAGCATGATCGGGTGATCGCGCCGCGTCGCGAGCGCCGCCCGCCATTCCTCCTGCCCCAGCAGATCTGCCTGGAGGACGAGCGCGCGGGCCCCGACCTGGTCGAACAGGTTCATCGCCAGTGTCGGCGAGGTCCGTGACGAGAGCGGGCTCAGTGCGACCCCGGCCACCGAAGAGGCGACAGCCAGCACGACACCCTGCCAGGAATTCGACATGACGGCGACGACGAACTCACCCGTCTGAACGCCGGCTGCCGCGAGCGCCGCGGCCAGCCTCCGCGACCGATCCCACAACTCTGCGTAGGTGATCGACTCGTCGCCCACGATGGCCACGCGGTCGGGGTCGCGTCGCGCCCACCCCTGCACCACGTCCGCCAGGGTCAGGTCCTCCCAGTAGCCGCGCCGGCGGTACTCCGCCTGCACCGCCGCCGGCAGCAGCGGATGCGGCGACGGTTGGTGACCGACCACCGAACCGGCGTGCGGGGGCGATGTCTCCGTCCTGCCCACCTCGACCATCTTCTGATTTTCCTCCAACCCCCTATTGACACCGCCGCGCGACTGGTGTAGTTTTGCACACCTACCGACCGACGCGACGGTTGGTAACTTGGATGGAGAGGCGACAGGTGCTGAAGGCAAGGTTGGCGGGACGAGCAGGATCCCCGGCGGCGGGGCTCCTCCGGGACGGGATGACGGCCCCGGGGCTCACACATGACGCGCCTTGCCGCCACCGAGCCGCGTCATGACCACGCTGGATAGCGTCGTTGCGACCGCCGAGCCGGTGCTGCGCGTGTCCGGCCTCTCGAAGCGGTTCGGCGCCACCCGTGCGCTGGACGGGGTTGAGATCGAGATCCAGCATGGAGAGATCCATGCGCTCCTGGGTCCCAACGGCTCGGGCAAGTCGACGCTCATCAAGATCCTCGCGGGCTATCACCATGCCGACCGCGGCGCGCACGCCTGGCTCGACGGCGAACCGTTCGACCTCGCCGCCATCACCAGTGCGCGGCATCACCGGCTGCGCTTCGTCCACCAGGACCTTGGGCTCATCAACGAGCTGAACGCCATGGACAACCTGGCGCTCACCCGCGGGTTCGCGCGCACCTCGTACGGGCGCATCCGCTGGAGCGAACAGGAAGCCGCGACGCGCGCGCTGGTGAACCGATTCGGGCTCGACCTCGACGTGCGCCGACCGCTGTCGGAGGCGACGCCGGTCGAGCGCACGGTCGTCGCCATCGCTGCGGCTCTCCAGGGCTGGGACGAGGACGAGCGCGGCCTCCTGGTGCTCGACGAGCCGACCGCGCGGCTCCCGCCGGGCGAGGTCGCCCGCCTGATGGAGATCGTGCGCGAGGTGCGCCGCTCCGGGGCCAGTGTTCTCTACGTTTCCCACCGTCTCGACGAGATCTTCGAGGTCGCCGACCGCGTCACCGTCCTACGCGGCGGTCGGTTGGTGGGCACGCGGCCGGTCGATCAGCTCACACCGCCGGCGCTCGCGGCGATGATGCTGGGAGAGGCCGTCGAAGCCGACCGCCTCCCGGCGCCCGCGCGCAGGCATGCGGCGCTGGCCATGGAGGTTCGCGACGTGTCCGCGGGGCCGCTCGACGGGGTCAGCTTCGAACTGCGCGAGGGCGAGACCCTCGGCCTCGCCGGCCTGCGCGGGTCCGGCCACGAGCTCCTCCCGTACGTCATCACGGGCGCGTACGCGGGCGACGTTCGCGGCTCGGTCCGCGTCCTGGCCCGGTCGCCCGAGTGGGTCGATGTCGCGCGCGCCGGCCGCCTCGGCCTTCCGCTCGTGCCCGCAGACCGCACCCGGGTTGGAATCATCAGCGAGTTCAGCGTCGAGGAGAACATGACGCTGCCACTCCTCGGTCGCCTCCGCGGTCGTCACGGCGCGATCGACCGCCGCCGCGTGGCCGCCCTCGTCGATCACTGGATCGACAGAATCGGCATCAGCACCGCGGGTCGCGCAGCGCCGATCACCACCCTGAGCGGCGGTAATCAGCAGAAGGTCGTCATGGCGCGCTGCCTGGCCCTCGAGCCGCCGGTGATGGTGCTGTGCGAGCCGACCGCGGGCGTCGACATCGGCACCCGCCTGCAGCTCTACGACCTGATCGCCGAGCAGGCGCGCGCCGGTCTCGGCGTGGTCGTGGCGTCGACGGACGTGGACGACCTGATCGCCATGTGCACCCGGGTCCTGGTGATCCGGAACGGTCGCCTCGCTCGCGAGATCTCCGGCGAGGCCATCACCGAGTCGGCTCTGCTCGATGCGATGGAAGGAATTGCCTGACGTGACCACCACTCCCCACACCACTTCCGCATCCGCGATGGCAGGCGCCAACTCCAGGCCGCAGCAGCGGGCCGACCGCCGCCTCGGACAGCGAACGCTGGCGGCGCTCTCCTTCCGGAACATCGGCGCCGTCTACGTGTGGCTGCTGATCATCCTGATCTTCTCGATCTGGGTGCCGAGCACGTTCCCGACCAGGACGACCTTCAACCAGCTCCTCAACGACAACGCCGTCACCGGGCTCATGGCCCTCAGCGTCGTCATCCCCCTGGCCGCGCGCGTGTTCGACCTGTCGATCGCGTTCACGATGTCGCTCAGCGCGGTCGTGGTCGCCCACTTCATCGCCGTGAGCGGCACCGGGATGGCGCCGGCGATCGGCCTCGCGTTGGGCGCCGCGCTGATCGTGGGCGTGGTGAACGGAACCGTCGTTGTCATCCTGCGCGTCGACTCGTTCATCGCGACACTCGCCACGGGCTCCATCATCGCGGCCTTCATCACCATGGTGACCAACGACGTAGCGATCACCGATGTGAAACTGCTCGAGAAGCCCTTCTCGAGCATCGCTCAGACCGAGGTCGGTGGGATCACACTGCCGGTGCTGTACGTGGTGATCGCCGCGACTGCGATCTGGTTCGTCCTCGAGCACACGGCCACCGGGCGCCGCCTGTATGCAACCGGGTTCAACGCGGACTCGGCCCGGCTGCAGGGCGTGCCCACCGATCGGCTGCGCTTCCTCTCGCTCGTGACGTCCGCGCTGCTCGCGGGCGTTGCCGGCGTGGTGTTCGTCTCCTCGATAGGATCGGGGGCCCCCGACGCCGGCACGCCCTACCTGCTCTCGTCGTATGCCGCGGCGTTCGTGGGCGCCACGCAGCTGCGGGCCGGGCGCTTCAACGCCTGGGGGACGGTCATCGCCGTGCTCCTCCTGGGCACGGGAACGATCGGCCTGTCCCTGGCATCGGCCCCCTCCTGGGCCTCCAACCTCTTCACCGGCATCGTCCTGATCCTTGCCCTCGTCCTCACAGGTGGCCGCATCAGCCTGCCCAGCAGGCTACGGCGGCGCGCGGCGACACCCGCCGCAGTTCCCGACCCGACGCAGGCGGCCGGCGGCCCACCGCCGCCCGACCTGCTCGAGCAGTCAACCCCCGTCAACCCGACAAGGAGACTCCCATGAAGCTGCAACCAACCAGGCGCGCGCAGCGCACCGCGCGGCTGCTCGCCGCTCCAGCGCTCGCCGCGCTGGCGATCTC
>DATDHG010000247.1:0-11026 GCA_036521675.1 Candidatus Dormiibacterota bacterium | reverse complement strand
TGGCGATCAGCTATGGCTCAACTGGGTCATCCGCGTGTCGTCGCCAGACCACTGCGCGGTGGGGTACGTCCAGGCGACTGTCGACACTGACGACGTCGCAGAGGTCGCCTACGTTATCGGGTCGGCATGGAGCCGTAAGGGGATCGCGGCCGAGGCGACCGCGGCTATGTGCGCACGCCTATGGCAGATGGGGATCCGCGGTGTCCAGGCGCACGTCCACCCTTCCCATGCCGCCTCAGAAGCGGTCGCGCGCAGGGTGGGGCTCCGTCCGACCGGTGAGCTGGACGCCGACGGTGAGCAGCTGTGGGAGCTCAAGCGGCCGGACAGCCTCTAGCCTGCAGCGTCCACCTTCTGGATGCGGTTGCTCTCCAGCGCCTCGGCGATGCGCCGGACCTTCTCGAGCGTGTCGATGTCCTCGACGCGCTTGTCGTCCCGCCGCCGCACGATGCGCGGGAAGCGCAGCGCGTACCCGCTGCGGTGGCGAGCAGACGGCTGCACGCGGTCGAAGGCGATCTCCAACACGATGCGCGGCTCCACAGTGCGGAAATGGCCGTGATCGGTCATGGTGATGGCCAGGAGCTCCTCGGTCATTGCGGCGATCTCAGCGTCGGTCAGCCCCGTGTAGGCCTTGCCGACAGTGACCAGTGCGCCACTCGCCTCGTCGCGCACGGCGAAGGTCACGTCGCTGAGTACCCCGCGGCGCTTGCCGTTGCCCCACTCCGCCCCCGTGACCACGACGTCGAGCGTGTCGAGGGGCTTCTTGAGCTTGAGCCATGCGAGGCCGCGCCTGCCCGGGCTGTACCCGCTGTCGGGATCCTTGGCCATAAGTCCTTCGTTGTTGCGCGCCCGGGCGTCGAGGAAGAGCTGCTCCAGGGCCGCGGCCCCGTACGCGTGCTCCTGGTGAGCCAGGGCGAAACCGCTTCCCAGGCCGAGGGATTCGAGGCGGCGCCGGCGTTCGCGCAGGGGGTGGTCGAGCAGGGGCTCGCCGTCCTCCCACAGCAGGTCCCACGCGACCAGCACCACCGGTGTCTCGGCCAGCAGCTGCGCCGGCGGCTGCTTGCGGCCCAGCCTGGTCTGCAGGTCCTGGAAGGGCAGGACGCGTCCATCGCGCATGGCCAGCAGCTCCCCGTCCACCATGACCGAGCGATCGAGAATGCGCGCGGCGGCGACCACCTCAGGAAACTGGCCGGTGACGTCCTTGAGGTCGCGGCTGTAGAGCGCGACCCGCTCGGCGTCGCGGTGGAGCTGGCAGCGGATGCCGTCGTACTTGTCCTCGACCCACACCTCGTCGCCCATGCGGCCCACCACCTCCGCGCTGTCCGCCGCCGGTGACGCCAGCATGAAGCGGAGCGGAGCGAAGAGGCGGGGCGTGGCCTCGGCGAGGCGGTCATCCAGCGCGAGCAGGGCGCACTCGCCGAGGTCGCCGAGCAGCATGTCCGCGCGCTGCACCGCCGCGGCGTCCCGGCCGAACGCGCTGCCAACGGCCTCCTCCACCAAGCCCTCGCGCAGCCCGATGCGCATGTCGCCGGAGATCAACTTGACGACATACCTCGCCTCCAGCGGTCGACAGCGGTCGATCAGCTCACGTAACAGGGCGGTCCGCGCGGCGGTCCCGCGGGTCGAGGCGATGCGGTCGAAGCTGCCGGCAACCTCGAGCAGGTCCACTCCGTTTCCGGCATGACCGGCTGCGTCGAGGATGTCCTGCGTGACGCCCCCGAGGTCGGCGTGGCGGCGATAGGCGGCGATCATGGCGGCGTCGTCCGCGCGCCCCACCGCCGCGACGATCTGGCCGATCGCCGCCCAACCCACCCCGAGCACGCGGCCGTCCCCCGCCGGAAAGAGGCGACCGGCGAAATACCGCGTGGCCACGGGCAGGCGGTCGCGGTCGAGCGACGCCAGGTAACCGGCCAGCACCCTCACCTTGGCCAGCTTCGAGCCAGTCGCGGCGATGGCGTCGGCGGTCTCGCTGAAACGGCGCACGCTAAGCGAGCGCGAGCGCCAGCTGCTCGTTGCTCCGCAGTGGGCTGGCGTCGACGCCGCGACGCCGGAGCTGGGCTGCCAGCTCCGCGGCGAAGCCGTGGACGGTGAGGACGCGACGCGCGCCGCTGCGCTCGACGAAGGCGAGCAGTTCGTCAAAATCGCCATGATCGCTGAGCGGGAAGGCGGCGTCGCAATCGAGCCGCAGCAGCGTGGCCGCGCCGTCCACCGCCCACCCGCTGAGCAACGCGGTGCGGCGTGGCCCCATCCGCTCCAGGGCGCGCAGCCCGCGCAGGTGAGGCGGCACCACGACGACCGTGCCGGCCAGGTTCGAGGCCGCGGTGAGCCGCTCCGCCGGCGGCAGGTCGATGCCGAGGTCGCGGTAGATCTCGACCAGGGCGTGAACCCGGTCGTGGAGCAGCACCCGCAGCCCGCTTCCGCGCAGACTCGCGAGCACCTCCTGCGCCTTGCCGAGCGAATAGGCCAGCAGGATGGGAGTGCAGCCTTCAGCGAGCGCCTTGCGGCAGAAAGCCACGACCTCGGCAACAACCTGCGGGGCCGGAGGGAAGCGATAGTGAGGGTGACCGAAGGTGGCCTCGACCACCAGCAGGTCGCACGCGACGTGCTCGAGCGGCTCGGCGGTGAACCCGGCCCGGCAGCGGATGTCACCGCTATAGAGGATGCGCACGCCGCGGTGCCGGACCAGCACCTGGCTGCTGCCCAAAACGTGTCCGGCCGGATGCAGCGAGACGAGCGCGTCCCCCATGGCCAGCTCCTCGCCGTAGTCGAGCAGATGGGGCTCGACGCCCGCTCCGACGCGATGAGTGAGGAGCCGGTACGTCGGCGCGGTGCAGACCACGGCCCGGTGCCGAGCGATGTGGTCGCCATGGGCGTGGCTCACCACCGCCAGGTCCTGGCGGCGCAGCGGGTCGAGCCACACCCCGCACTCGGGCAGATGGACGCCGCGGTCGAAGCGCACGGGATAGGCCACCATGGCGCGCCCGATGCTAGTGGACCGCGGCGGCACAAGGCCTCTTCCCCACGCCGAGCGCGCCGGCGCGTCCCCCGCCAAGCGGGACGCGCTCGTCAGTAGGGGAGCTCAGCGTCCTCCATGCCGAAGTGGTGACCGACCTCGTGCAGTACCGTGCGGCGGATCTCCGCCTCGAGCTCGCCCAGGCTGCCACACACCGCCTCATGGTTGCGCTGGTAGAGGACGATGCGCTCGGGCACGTCGTCCTCGAGCGCGGTGGCGCCCTCGTAGACGCCGAGGATGTCCGGGTCGGTCCCCGCCTCGACCTCGTCCTCGCCGGGCAACTCCTCGACGACCACCAGCGCATTGCGCAACCGCGCCCGGAAGGCGGCGGGGATGTCGCGCCAGGCGGCGTTGGCGAGGCGGTCGAACTCCCCTGGAGCGACTCGCACGGGAAGCACGAACTCGTCGGGCTGGAGCTCGTGAGCGCGGCGGAAGGCGCGTCGCGCCCGCTCGTGATCCCCCAGCCATGTGGCCACGCGGCCGAGGTGGTGCCAGGCGTCGGCGGCCGCGGCGTCGTGGTCAACCACCGCCTCCCAGGCGGTCGCCGCCTCCTCGAAACGGCCCTGGCGGAAGAGCGCGTCGGCCAGCTCGTCCCAGGCGTCGACGTCGTCGGAGGCGACCTCCAGCGCGGCTCGGGCGGCCTTCTCCGCCTCCGCGAACCGCCCCGCCTCGCTGAGCGCGGCCGCGCGCATGAGCCAGGCGGTGAGGACGACGTCATCGCTCTCCGCGTCGCGGCTCGCGGCGAGGCGGGCGTCATCCACGAGCCGCAGACCGCGGCCCAGATCACCGCTTTCGAAGGCGAGGGAGGCGGCGTCGAGGAGCTCGTCAGCCGAGCCCTTCGCACCGCGGCGCAGAGGGAGGCGCATCGGTACGGTCAGCCTAGCGGCCGGCCGCTTCGCGTGCGGCAGTGACCACGGGCGCGGCGCCGGCCGGGTCGAGGTGGCCAAGCGGCCCGTGCCCGCGCCCCAGCCCCAGAGCGCGCAGCAGCGCCCCCTGCAGGTAGGCGCGCGCACTGGCAACCGCGTCGATCGGCTCCACGTCGCGGGCCAGGAAGGCCGCGATGGCGGCGCTGAGGGTGCAGCCCGTGCCGTGGGTGGAGCGGCCCGGCACGCGTGGATGGCTGAGCCGGACGGTCGTCCCGGTGAGGCTGTCGTGGATCACGTCGACCACCTCGGCGCCGTCGGCATGGCCACCTTTCACCACGCTGACCCGCGGCCCCTGGTCGCAGAGCCGGCGCGCCGCGTCCTCGGGGTCGAGCTCGGCAGCTTCGTCCATGCCGAGCAGCACCCGCGTCTCGGCGAGGTTGGGCGTCACCACCAGTGCCAGCGGCAGCAGCGCGCCGCGCAGCGCCACCACGGCCGCCTCACTCAGCAGGCGGTCCCCCGATTTGGCGACCATCACGGGGTCGACCACCAGCCGGGAGACGCCGTGATGCTCGAACCGCTGCGCCACCACCGCCACCACGTCGGGCGTGGCCAGCATCCCCGTCTTCCAGGCCGCGGGCTCGAGGTCCTCGGCGACGGCGTCGATCTGCTGGGTGATGATGTCGAGCGACGCGGTCTCCACGGCGCGCACGCCGATGGTGTTCTGGGCGGTCAGCGCCACCACCACGCTGCAGCCGTGGACCCCGCAGGCGGCGAAGCTGAGCAGGTCCGCCTGGATGCCGGCCCCGCCCCCGGAGTCGCTTCCCGCCACCGTGCAGGCGACCGGCTGGGTCATGCCGTGGTGGGGTGGCGGCGCGGTCGCGGGCGCAGCAGCGCCTCGAAGCCCAGGTATGCGACGTACGTGACCACAACGCCGACGAAGCTGCTGATGTCGGCCGGCAGGTTGCCGAAAAGCCAGGCCGCCCGGCCCACGAAGAAACTCTGGTTGTTGTAGAACAACAGCGTCGCCAGCGTGCCCACCGCGAAGGCGAGCAGCGCGGGCCAGCGCCAGCCCTCGGCCCAGGAGCGCAGTGGAGCGGTGGCCTCGCTCTCATCGAGCCGTGCCCGGCGCCGGCGATAATCGACGAGCACCACGATGCACCAGGCCGGGAACCAGACATACGTGACCGTGAGGAAGTTCAGGTAGGTCCCGAGGAAGTCGTTGCGAATCAGCACGTAGGTGGCGAAGGCGCCGCCCACGCTGCCCAGGGTCAATGCCGCCTGCCAGCGCCGGGCTGGGATGCCGATGGCGAGTCCGCTCAACGCGGCGGTGTAGACGTTCATGTAGTTGCTGCTCATCTCGGCGACAACGATGAAAGCGACGAACACCCAGGCGAACCACGCGGGGATGCCGTCGACGATGATCGCGGCGATGTTGAGGTTGGTGGGATCGATGCTCTGCACGGCGATCCCCAGCAGCCCGCAGGCCACCAGCGTCACCAGGCTGCCCGCCCCCGCATAGGCGCTGACCGCCACCGCGTTGCTCTGCCGCGGCAGGTAGCGCGAGTAGTCGGCCGCATAGGTGGCCCAGGAGATGATCAGCGCGAACGTGGCAGTGAATCCCGCGAGCATGGCGGCGACGTGCGCGCCGCCGCTGAGGCTGCTGCCCAGACCCAGGTTGAAGCGCGGCCACAGCGCGATGGCGATGCCCAGGCAGATGAGCATGAAGGTGGGCGCCTGAACGGTCTGGAAAACGGTGATCGTGCGATGCCCCCAGACCGCCACCGCCACGCAGCCCGCGACCATTGCGAAGAGCATGAGGAGCTGCACTGCGGTGGGCGGCTCGCCGCCGAAGATGGGCAGGGTCCTGGCGGTGAAGACGGCGATGGCGCAGTCATAGGCGAACCACCCGATGGCGATGAGCATGGTGAGAAGCCCGCCGATGGCCGCCCCCCGGCGTCCGAAGACCAGCCGGCTGAACATGATCTGGGGCATCCCCGTGCGCACCCCGGTCACCGAGAGCGGGCCCAGCAGCGCGGCGCCGGCCAGCGCACCGGCGACCAGCACCAGGACGCTGTCGAGCACTCCGAGGCCGAAGAGGCTGATCAGGATGGCCCCGGCGAGGAAGGAGAAGAAGTCGGCCAGCGCAGCCGCCCAGATGAAGAAGAGCTCGCGTGGGTGGCCGTGGCGGCGGCTGTCGGGGACGGGTTCGAGGCCGCGCTGTTCGACCTGGAAGAGCTGGTCGTCGCCGGCCCCGGCCTCGGTCTCGCCGCCGGCGACCGCGGCCACCGCCAGGTCTGCCATCTCCGACTCCCTACGCCGGCATGACCCGGGTCAGGTTGTAGGGGTCGCCGCGGCAGCGGCCTCTCAGCCCGCGGCACCTGCCCCGGGCTCCCCCGTCGACGCGTTCGATGGTACCACGGCACGATCCAGCCCTCCGGCGGCGGTTGCCGGCGGCTGACGGAACCGTGACGAGTCATCGAATGCAGCTTCCCTGAGGGTGGCACGACGTGTCACAACACGTCACATGACCGGTCCGGTCCCCGACGCGACGTCGTCGAGCGGGCTCCGGGCGGCGCTGCTCGCGGCCCCCCAGTCGAGGGGGCAATTCACCCCCCCACCGGCGCGAGATCTCAGCAACGTCCCGCCACCCCCCTCGGCCCCGGAGCTCCTCGACTCCTCCCCCAACCTGCAGCGGCTCTGCGAGAGCTACCACCGCGCTCACACCGCCATGGTGCGACGTAGCCGCCGCCAGCGCATCGGCATCGGCATGCTGGTCGGCGCCATGGGCGTGGCCTCGGTCTATCTCAAGAATGCGGGCCTGCTCAATCCCCAGTCGGTGGCCAACCTGATCCTGACTGTCGCCGGCGCGAGCTGCCTGGGGCTGGCGATCATGGCCACGCTCTGGATGCGCGACGATCGCAGGCTGCGCGGCAATCAGGGCGAGCGGCTGCTCCGCGCCATCGCCTTCAACTGCGACCTGCCCGGCGAGCGCCTGGAGGCGCTGCAGCTGGGATTGGTCCCGTCCTCGCAGACGTTCCTCGACTGCTACGACGTGTGGCGGGCGCAGCACACCAATCTGCGCGACGGCTTCCCCATTCTGTTCCGCAGCCGCGCCGCGTAGCCCCTGGGGGGCTCACCTAGAGGCGACGGCGGTTGACCGCCATGCCCGGTCCGGCCGTGGCCGTACACTCGGAACCGATGGACCCGGCCCAGCGATACGCCAGCGTCAACCTGATCGCTGACCCGCTCCACGGCTACATCGAGATCACCAAGGGCGGCGGCCACGACGCCGGCGAGCAAGCGATCCTCGATACCCGCTGGCTGCAGCGCCTGCGGCGGATCCATCAGCTGCAGTCCGCATGGTGGGTGTTCCCCACCGCCGAGCACTCGCGCTTCTCACACCTGCTCGGCGCCATGCACCTGGCGACTGTGTTCGCACGCCGCATCGACCCGTCGCTGCGGGCGTCGTTCCCGGACACGCCGTCACCCGCCCTGGTGGAGTCCACGCTGCGCCTGGCGGGACTGCTTCACGACGTCGGTCACGGACCCTTCGGTCACTTCTTCGATCATCATGTTCTGGCCAGGTATGGCCTCGACCACGAAGACGTGGGACGGCGCCTGGTCATCGAGGAGCTCGGCGACCTGATCGCGTCCGTGCGGGCCGCACCGCAGGGGCCCTTCGAGCCGGGCGAGTCCGTCGATCCGCACGCGGTGGCCTGGGTGATGGCGCCCGCGGAGCTGCCCGGGTACGAGCCACCCGCATGGCTGCGCGCCTGCAAGCCGCTGCTCTGCGGACCGGCCACCGTCGACAACCTCGACTACGTGCCGCGCGACGCCTACATGTGCGGAGTCAGCGTCGGCGCTGTCGACGTGCGCCGCCTCGCGCACTACTCGTTCGTGACCCCGCAGGACGGCCTGGTGCTCCACGCCCATGCGGTCGGAGCGCTGCAGATGTTCCTGGTGGCACGCCTGTATCTCTACACGAACATCTACTTCCATCGCACCGTGCGGCGCATCGACCTCTCGATGCGCGAGATCTTCGCCGACACCGTCGACGTGCTCCTCCCCGGCAACCCCCTCGACCACCGCGACGCCTACGCCCAACTCACCGACTGGTCGCTGCTGGAAGCGGTGGAGCGCTGGCGTCACGCCGCGCCCGCCAGCCGGGAGCGCGGCCTCGCGGACGCGTGGGCCGCCATCACCGGGCGCCGCCTGCGCTGGCACATGGCCTACGAGACCCAGCTGCGCTCGGGAGACGAGGTGGACGGGCTCACCCGGCGCATCGGCGAGGCGCTGCCCCCATTGCATCGCGGCGCCCACTTCGTGGTCGACCTGGCCAGCGCGAGCGTGGCTCCCGCCAATCCCATGACCGAGGACGGCTTCGTGGCCATCTACGACCCGCTGCGCGAGCGCGTCGAGCGCAGCCGCACCGTCGAGCTGGTCGCCCGGCTGCCCCGCTACAGCCAGCTGCTCCGGGTCTTCACCGACGACCACGCCGCCGTCGACGCGGTGGGCGCGGCGGCCGCCGCCGCGCTCGACAGCCTGGAGGGCTAGCTGGGCGTTGAAATGCGATCCGCCTGGCGTCAAGCGTCTCCGCCTGACCGCGCCTGCGGGGGTGCGCGCCCGGGGACCGCAATCTCGTCCTGGAGGATGACGTCTGCGCCCTGCCGGTCCGGATACGCTCGAGGCGGTGCCTCCGATGCCGGCTCAACTGACGCGGCGCTTGCGCAACCTCCAGCCCGTGGTCGTCGACGGCGCGCTGGCCGTGACCTTGCTGGCGTGCGCCGGTTTCGCCGCGGCCCAGCAGAACACTCTGTCACCCCTGCATCTGCTGACGATCGCCCTCGTCATGCTGCCCCTGACCCTGCGGCGGCGCTACCCGATCCTCGTGACCTGGACGGTCGGGCTGGCGCTTCTGCTCAACCTCTCTCTGGGCTTTACCAACTCGTTCTTCGAGACGTTCGCCGCCTTGGTCGCCGTGTACACCATGTTCACCGTGGCACCCTGGCGCCTGCCCCTGGCCGTGACGGTGGCTGGGCTCCTTGTGGGTCTGCATGTCTCGTTCGCGATCGACTGGCACAACAAGGGCCACGTCGCGCTCGCCGACCTCCCGTACAACTACCTGCTGTTCTTGCTGCCGGTGGTGCTCGGCTATGGGGTGCGAACCCGTCGCGCCTATATCGGCGAGCTCGAGGAGCACACTCAGCTGCTCGCCCGAGAAGCGGCTCTGGAAGAGCGCACCAGCATTGCCCGCGAGCTTCACGATGTCGTCGCCCACAGCGTCAGCGTCATGGTCCTGCAGGCCACGGCAGCAGGCCGTCTGGCGCGGCGTGACCCTGCCCAGGCGGCGGGGGCCTTCCAGGTCATCCAGGACACCGGCCGGCAGACCCTGACCGACCTCCGCCGCGTGGTCGGCGTGCTTCGAGCCGACGGCGACGACGAGGCCGAGCTCGAGCCTCAGCCCGGCCTTGACCAATTGGGGACGCTGGTTGACCAGGTACGTTCCGCAGGCATGGAGGTGCGCCTGGCCGTCAGCGGGGCGCCGCGTCCCCTGCCGCCCGGCATCGAGCTGTCCGCCTATCGCATCGTCCAGGAGGCGCTCACCAACGTGCTGAAGCACGCCAACGCCGCCCATGCCGAGGTCGCTGTCATGTATGCGGAGCGGGCCCTGAGCGTCGAGGTTCGCGACGACGGCGACGGCGCGACCGCCGCGACCGCGGGAGGCGCCGGACTCGCCGGCATGCGCGAGCGGGTGCAACTCTTCGGCGGCCAGTTCCACGCCGGCCGTTGCCGCGGTGGTTACGAGGTCCTCGCCAGCCTGCCGCTCGCTCCGACTGCACTGTGATCCGCGTCCTGCTCGCGGACGACCAGCCGCTGGTCCGTGCGGGGCTGCGCACGATCTTCGAGGAGGAGCCCGACATCCAGGTCGCTGCCGAGGCGGCCGACGGTCTCGAGGCGATTGCGCTCACGGCGCGCGCGCGGCCCGACGTCGTGCTCATGGACGTGCGCATGCCCAATCTGGACGGCATCGCGGCGACCCGGCGGATCGCCGCCGGCGGCGCCGCGCCGCGAATCGTCATCCTCACCACGTTCGACCTCGACGAGTACGTCTACGAGGCCCTCAAGGCCGGCGCCTGCGGCTTCCTGCTCAAGGACGCCCCGGCTGACGACCTCGTTCGCGCCGTCCGCGTGGCGGCCGCGGGGGACGCGCTGCTGGCGCCATCGGTCACACGCCGACTCATCGCGCGTTTCTCCGGGCGCGGCGTGTCGCACACCCCGGCCAACCTCGCCTCCCTCACCGACCGGGAGCGCGAGGTGCTGTTGCTGCTCGCCCGAGGCCTGAGCAACAGCGAGATCGCCCAGCGCCTGTTCCTCAGCGAGACCACCGTCAAGACCCACGTCGCCCACCTCCTCGACAAGCTGGAGCTGCGTGATCGCGTCCAGGCGGTGGTGCTCGCCTATGAGTCCGGTCTGGTCGAGCCCAGGGTCGGGTAGCGCAAGGGGTGGTTATCTCGTCCCTGAGGACGAGAGGCTTTCGCCCCCGGGGATGACGCCCGGTGAGGGGGACCGGGCGGACGATCACCTCGCCTGCCAAGGAGCTCAGCGAGGAGTGGCCGTGAAAGTTTTTGCCAGTTGGGGCCGATTCGTCTTCCGCCGTCGCTGGTGGGTTCTGAGCGGGTCGATGGTCATGGTGGTGATCGCCAGCGCAGCTCTCTCGTTAGGCGGCCACCTCCGCGAGAACCAGAGGGTTCCGACCGAGGCCGGTCAGGCCGGCGACCTGATCGACAGTGAGCTCAATCAGGGTCCGCCGAGCTCCGACTTTGGCCTGGTGTTCCGCAGCACCCGCCTGTCCGCGGCGAGCCCCGCGTTTCGCACAGCGATGCTCCAGGCGCTGGCCCCCCTGCAACACGATGCCCACGTCACGCGCATCGCCACCCCCTACACCTCGCCCGCCAATCCCGACCCGAGGTTGATATCCCGCGACCAGCACAGTGCTGTCGCCGATGTCGTCATCGGCGACAGCTTCGACAATGCCAAGGCGTACTACCCGGCACTGCGGGCTCTGGTCCACTCCGATGTCCTCACCATCGAGGCCGCCGGCGGCCTCGCCATTGACCATGACTACAACCAGCTCCTGAACGACGGGCTG
>DATDHG010000246.1:0-2327 GCA_036521675.1 Candidatus Dormiibacterota bacterium | reverse complement strand
CGATCCCGCCGCGGCGTCCCACGACGAGCACCTCAGCATCCGGGTGCGCTCGCCGCAGGGCTGTGGCCACCGCCAGAGCCGGGGTGAGATGTCCCCCCGTGCCCCCGCCCGCGATCACCGTGCGCACCGGTCGTGTCTCCCTTCAGGCGGGAGCGATCGCGCCCCCAGAGCGGGGTGCCGCGCGCCATCCCCGCGACGCGGCGACTGCCCTGGGCCTGGCGCCGCCCCTGGGCTGAGATGTTGCAGAGCACCCCCGTGGCCAGCATTGTGGTGATCAGCGAGGAGCCCCCGCTGCTGATGAAGGGCAGGGTGATGCCCGTCGTGGGCGAGACGTTGGTCACCGCCGCCATGTTGATGAACGCCTGGATGCCGATCCACGTGGTGATCCCCCCCGCCAGCAGGGCGCCGAAAAGGTCGGGGGCGCGCAGGCTGGCCCGCACCCCGCGCCACGCGAGGAAGAGGAAGGCGCCGATCACCGCGGTGGTGCCGAGCAGTCCCAGCTCCTCACCGATGATGGCGAAAATGAAGTCGGTGTGGGCCTCGGGGAGCCACTGGTACTTCTGCACGGAGTTGCCCAGCCCGACGCCGTGGAGGCCGCCGCTGCCGAGCGCGTAGAGCGACTGCACGGTCTGGAAGCCGCAGTTGAGCGGGTCCTTGAAGGGGTCGCGAAAGCAGGCCAGCCGGTTGGCCCGGTAGGTCTCGGCCTTGATGGCCAGCCAGCCCAGGGCGATAAGGGCGGTGAACACCACCGCCAGCCAGCGTTTTCGGGCCCCCGCCAGCGCCAGCAGCATCAGGCCGGTGCCGCCCAGCACGATCGCGCTGCCCAGGTCCTTCTCGAGCACGATCAGGCCCAGGACCAGGAGCAGCACCAGGGTGAAATCGCGGGCGCCGCGCCAGCTGCGCACGACTGGGGCGCGGTCCGACAGCCAGCGGCTGAAGTAGCCGATGGCGATCAGCGTGGCCAGCGCCGAGGGCTGGACCGACACGCCGCCGACGGCGAACCAACGCCGGGCGCCCAGCCGCTGCGTGCCGATGTGGGGGACGAGGACCAGCACCAGCAGGAAAAGGGCGACGCCGGCCAGGGCCGGCGCCCACGCCCGCCAGCGGTGGTAGTCGACCTTGGCGGCGCCGAGCAGCAGGGCGGCCCCGACCACCATGTACACGGCCTGGCGCTCGAAGAAGTAGCTGCTGTTGCCGAACCAGGAGTAGCCCAGGGCCTCGCTGGCGCTGTAGACCATGATGAGCCCGAAGGCGCAGAGCCCGGCCACGACCGCGAGCAGCCAGCCGTCGACGTCGCCGAGGCGCGTGCGCGTGGCGGCCGCATCGCGATGGTGGCGCAGGCTCCGGGTGAGCCCCCGGCTGAAGGCGTCGACCGGCGCGAGGGGTCCGCGCCGGGGTCGCCGCGCCGGGCGGCGCAGCGTGGCGCCCCGGGCGGCCATCAGCGCGTCCCGGCTGCGACCAGTTCGCCGACGAGGGCCGCGAACGCGTCGCCGCGCTCCTCGAAGCAGCTGAACTGGTCGAAGCTAGTGTAGCCGGGGGCGAGCAGCACGACGTCGCCGGGCCGGGCCAGCTCCCGGGCGGCCAGGACGGCGCCTTGCAGGTCGCCGACCAGGGTTCGTTCCCGGTAGCCGAGCTGGGCCAGGGCGGCATCGAGCTCGGGGCCGCTGGCGCCGTTGAGCACCGCGTGACGGGCGTACCGGGCCACCGCGGCCGCCAGCGGCTCGGGGCCCACCCCCTTGGAGCCGCCCCCGCCGATCCACACGATGGGGCGGTCGAAGGCGCGCAGCGCGGTGGCGGCGGCGTCCACGTTGGTGGCCTTGCTGTCGTTGACCCACAGCACACCCCCGGCATCGAGCACGGGCTGCAGCCGGTGCGCCACCGCCTTGAAGCCCCGCACCGCGCCGGCGATGTGCTCGGCCGCGACCCCCGCGGCGTCGCCCAGCGCGGCGGCTGCGAGCACGTTGTCGACGTTGTGGTCCCCGAAGAGAGGGATGTCGGCGACCGGCAGGACCGGGGCGCGGCCGCCGCGCGTGGCCAGCACCACCCAACCATCCTCGACGGTGCTGTGGGGCGCGGCCATCGCCTGGGCATCGAGGTGGCGACCGAACCAGGTCACCGGGGCGCCGGCCCCCTCCGCCATCGCGCGGACGGCCGCGTCACCGGCGTTGAGGGTGACCGTCCCCGCGGGGTCGGCGGCCTCGACCAGGCGGCGCTTGGCGGCCGCGTAGTTCTCCAGAGTGCCGTGGCGGTCGAGGTGGTCGGGGCTCACATTGAGGACGGCCGCCAGGCGGCAGCGCGGCCGCTCGGTGGACTCGAGCTGGAAGGAG
>DATDHG010000245.1:0-22373 GCA_036521675.1 Candidatus Dormiibacterota bacterium | reverse complement strand
CAGCATCTCGACGGCCACCCGCCCTGGGGACGCCCCTCGCGCCGTCAGCCTCTCCCGGCGCGAGCTGCTGCGCATGGCCGAGGAGCCCGTGCCCGAGGACGAGTTGAAAGCGGCCCGGGCCTCGATGGTGGGCCGCCTGCTGCGGGGCACCGAGACCGCGGGCAGCAGCGCCCACTGGTACGCCACGCGCTGGCGTGCCGGCCTGCCCCTGGAGACCCCGGACGACCGCGCCGCGGCCATCCGCGCCGTGACCGCGGACGACGTGCTCAGGGCCGCCCGCCGCCTCGTTGCGGGCGTCGAGCAGACCCGGCTCGCCTACGTGGGCCCCGAGGACCAGGGTGAGGCGCTGCTCGGGGCGATGGTCAACGACTGAACCCGGGACTCCGATCCCGTGGCCGGGCCAGGGACGCCGCGGCGTCAGTCGAGCAGGCGCCCCGTGGCGTGGACGTGGCGGAGGACCTCGCGCACCTCCTTGGTGTGCGGAGCCACTGTGAGGATCCTGCGGTAGACGGCGATGGCGCCCTCGTCGTCGCCCCGCGCCCGCATGAGGTCGGCGATGCGTTCCAGGTAGCCCACTCCCTGCTCCACGGAGTGATCGGAGTGATCGCTGAGGCAGGTCTCGGCGAGGCGCCACAGCGGCGCCTCGTTGAGGGGGTCGGCGCGCCAGCCCGCGAGGTAGCAGTTGATGGCCGGCTTGGTCTGGCCCAGCTCTCTGAGACGGTCCCCAGCGACCATGGCAAGCTCGGTCAGCTCGGGGCCGCCCAGCTCCTGCGCGGCCCGCTGCAGGAGGGCGGCGGCATCCGCCCCCTTCTTGCGATGGACCAGCTCGTCGACCTGGAGTGGGATGGCTCCGGGATTGAGCGGCTCGGGGGCGCGCTCACGGCGGCGGCGGCCGCCCTTGTTGTCCGCCTCGGCGAGGGCGATCGCCTCCTCGGCGGCCTGCACCGCCTGGGCGCGGCGCTTCTCCGCCATGCGCGCGGAGAGAAGCTGCTGCCGGGGCGACTTGCGCACTGACCAGCCGCCGGTCTCGGCGAGGTCGGCGGCGCTGCCGCCGCCGTTCTCGGGAACGACCCCATCGGGCCAATCCTGGGCGCGGTCCTGGGGCGGGTCGGCGGCGGCGGGCGCCGGCTGCTCCAGTGACTGGGGATCGAAGATCGGCACGTCGACGAGGAGCGGCTGGTCGGGATCGGCGAGCACCGCCAGCCGCGCCTCGGGCTCCGCGGCTTTGGCATCCGGCGCCGCGCCGTCCGGTGCGTCCTCCTCCGGGGAGGGCGGCGGCGGGGGCGGGGCGGTGGCTGGGGCCGGCTCGGGCTCGGTGGCCGCGGCGATGACGTCAGCCCATGCCCTGTAGGAGGGGACGACCACCGCGGCGGGGGGCGGGGGGGTCTCGCGTGGCACCCTGGGTGGCACCCGGGAGCCGTCGGGCCTGGCGGCCGGTACGGGCGGCGCTGGGGCCGCTGCGGCGGGATCCAAAGCGGCGGCGACGGGCTCCGGCGCGGCCGCGGTGGGCTCAGCGGCGGCTGCGGCCGGGCCCGGCGCCGCTCCGGCCAACGGCTCTGACGCTGCAGGGGCGTCCTCGGGGCGGATGACGACGAGCTGCCGACGGATGGCGGCCGGCTCGCCGACATCGCCGTCTTCACCGGCCTCTGCACGGTCCGGCTCCGGCTCGCCCTCGGACAGCCGCTCAGCATCCACCTCGAGCCCGGCTGCCAGAGTCGGCGCGGCCCCCTCATCGGACCCAGAGTCCGACGGCGCGTCGGCGGAACCGGAGCCTTCATCCCCCACCTCGGCCCCGGCCGAAGTCGCGATACCACCCGGCTCAGCCTCGTCGGAGCCAGCGGCCAGGGCCTCCGTCTCGTCCGGGACCGGCGGACCCTCGTGCTCCTCCTCGAGACCCTCGCCAGAGGCTCCATTGTGTCCGCCACCATTGCCGTCCTCGATGCCGGCAGGCACGGTGAGCACGACGCTTTCGGCGAGCACCAGGTCATCGACGCCGGCGGCGGGGTCTGCGTCAGCCCCAGCCGGAGCGTCGAGCGTCCAGGCGCCGTCGGGCCCATCCGGCGCCGGCTGCGGCTGGGCCTCGGCGACCTCCTCGAGGCCGATCATCATGCTCCCGGGCCGAGCCGAGGGCGACGCCGCCGCAACCGGTTGCGCCTCCAGGACGGCCGCGGCGTCCACAGTGGCGTCGAGGGCGAGCAGGTATTCGTAGACGGCCCGCCGCAAGCGCTTGCTCAGGGTCCTGGCCCCCTCTGCCGTGGTCACCTGGAGGGCCACCTGGGCGGCGTCCTCGGCGATGCACAGAAGATCGTTCTCGCTTGCGACCCCGATCTCCTCGAGGCTGTCGAGGCGGGTCATCAGCAGCTCGTTGACCGGGCCCACCGTGGCCAGGTCGGCGGCAACCTCCAGCCAGGCCGCGCGCAGCGCGGCGAAGCGCTCGGCGAGCTGTTGGGTGGGGACGACCGTCGTCCCTCGAGGGGCTTCGCCCGTGGCGTCCACGTGCCCGATTGTCAGGGTCGATCTCAGGGCCCTCTGCGAAGGCTCGTTGACGAAGCCGTGACGGTCGGCGGTGGGTGGGGCGACAGGGGGCCGCGCTACCACCCCGCAGGACGCCGGATCAGCCCCGCAGGCGGGCCTCCACGGCGTCGGCGACCTGGGACGTCCCCACCGCCGTGGGATCGTCACGATCCGGCTTCATGTCGTAGGTGACCGAGCGGCCCTCGGCGATGACGCCGGCCAGGGCGCGCTCCAGGCGCTGGGCGGCATCAGCCTCGCCGATGTGGCGCAGCATCATCACGCCGCTGAACATCATGGCCATGGGATTGGTCTTGTTCTGGCCCGCGTACTTGGGGGCGCTGCCGTGGGTCGCCTCGAAGACGGCGATCTCGTCGCCCATGTTGGCCCCACCCGCCAGCCCCAGTCCGCCGATGAGGCCGGCCGCCAGGTCGCTGAGGATGTCGCCGTAGAGGTTGGGCATGACCATGACGTCGTACAGCTCGGGTTTCTGCACGAGCTGCATGGACATGTTGTCGACGATGCGGTCCTCGAACGCGATATCGGGGAATTCGCCCGCCACCTCCTCGGCGACGCGCAGCCAGAGCCCGTCGGTGTGCTTCATGATGTTGGCCTTGTGCACAGCGGTGATCTTGCGGCGGGCGTTGTCGCGAGCCCACTGGAAGGCGAAGCGGAAGATGCGCTGCGTGCCGTGGACGCTGATGGGCTTGATGCTGATGCCGCTGTCCCTGCGGATGTCGCGCCCGCTGAGCCGGGCGATGGTGTCGATCAACTCCAGCGCGTCGTCGCTACCCTCGGCGAATTCGATGCCGGCGTAGAGGTCTTCAGTGTTCTCGCGGATGACGACGAGGTCGATGTCGGTGAACCGCGAGCGCACGCCGGGATAGCTTTTGCAGGGGCGCACCAGCGCGAACAGGTCGAGCTCACGCCGCAGGGCGACGTTGACGCTGCGCATGCCCTTGCCGATGGGGGTTGTGAGCGGCCCCTTGATGGCCACCTTGTTGCGGCGAATCGAGTCCAGAACATGAGCCGGCATGGGCTCGCCGTACTGCTCGACGACACCAAGCCCGGCGTCGTGAATCTCCCACGCGATATCTACGCCGGTGGCGTCGATCGCGCGCCGAGCGGCCTCGCTGACCTCGGGACCGACCCCATCCCCGGGGATCAGCGTGATGGTGTGCCGGGCCATGGGGAGATCCTCCTGCTGAGTGGTCGCGGCGCGTGAGTGTGACAAACACCGGCATTCACCCGGTTACCGGGTCGGAGTCGCCGCCGCCATCGGCCTCGGCGACGACCTGGGCGGATCCGCTCAGCCCCTGGTACGCCGAGCACGGACGTCACACGCTTCCCTGGCGTCACACCCGCGACCCCTGGGGGGTGCTGGTCAGTGAGGTGATGCTCCAGCAGACCGCTGTGGCGCGCGTGCTGCCGCGCTGGCACCCGTTCCTCGAGCGCTGGCCCGACCCGGCGGCCTGCGCCGCCGCGCCGCTCGAGGAGATCCTGCGCTTCTGGGCGGGCCTGGGCTACCCGCGGCGCGCCCGGGGCCTTCTGGAGACCGCGCGCCGGGGCGCCGAGCGCGGCTGGCCGGTCGACGAGGCCGGCCTGCGGCGGCTCCCCGGCGTCGGCGCCTACACCGCCCGGGCCCTGCTGGTGCTGGCCTTCGACGCCGACGGCCCGCCGCCCCGCGACGTCAACGTGGGCCGCCTGGCCGCGCGAGCCGGCCTCGGTGTCGAGCTCCATCAGACGCCCGCCCGGCGACTGGAAGCCGTGCTGAGCAGCTCGCGGCCCGCGGACCGGTCCGCCCGGGACCACACGCTGGCGCTCTTCGACCTCGGCGCGACCGTCTGCACCGCCGCCGCTCCCGGTTGCCCGCGTTGTCCACTGCGCAGCGGATGCGCGTCCGCCGCCCGCCTGTGGGCAGCCCCGCCGCCGCGACCCCCACGCCGCCAGGCGGCCTACGCCGGCTCGCAACGCCAGCTGCGCGGGGCGGTGTTGAGCGCGTTGCTCGACCCCGCCCCGCCCCAGACCCGCGCTGAGTTGCACCGCCGCGTCGCGAACGCCCCCGCGGCCCGCCGTCCGGGAGCCGTCGAAGCGGCGCTGCTGGGGCTGCGCAAGGATGCGCTGGTCCCGCCCGCCCCGGCTGAGGGGCCGGACCTGCTGCTCGCCACGTAGGATCGAGGGAGTGGCCACGCGCTCTCCCTGGCTGGACGCGGTCCGCGACAGCCTCTGGGCGCGCGAGCGGTTCAGCTTCGTCCCCAGCCGCGTGCTGGCGCCTCCCGCCGGCGACTGCAGTGTGGGAACCGGGCCGCGCCTGGCCTTCTGCGGGTTCCCCTCGGACTATAGCCTCGCCTTCCTGCTGGCCCTGCTGGACGAGCCGGTCGAGCCGGCGGCCATCGTCACCAGCCCCCGCGCACATCCGGCCATCCTTGGCGAGAACGCGCTGAGCCAGATCGCCGGCCACGTCGGAATACCGCTGCTTCGGCTGGAGCGGATCAACAGCGACGCCTCCCGGGGCCAGCTCGAATCATTGCGGCTCGACGGTGTGATCATGGCCAGCTTTGACCAGATCGTGCACGCCGAGGCGCTGACCATCCCCCGTCACGGCTGGCTCAACGTGCACCCCAGCGCGCTGCCGCTCTACCGGGGCCCGGAGCCCGTGCACTGGGCGATCGCCGAAGGGGCGGCGCGGACAGGCATCTCCCTCCACCGGGCAGTGCCCACCTTCGACGCCGGCCCCCTCCTGGCTCATCGCCTGGTCGCCATCGCCCCCGACGACGACGCCGGGACACTGACCAGACGCCTGTGCGCAGCCGGGGTCGACGTGCTGGGCACGGCCGTGGCGCGGCTGCTCGCGGACGATCCCGGCGATGCTCTCGACCTGGACGCGGCGACATACCGCCCCGCTGTGGGGCATCGCAACCTGGACAGCGCCCCCAGCGCCGTGGCCGCCGAGCGCCTGGTCAGGGCCGGGGCGCCCGACATGCCCGCGTACACGCGCCGTGGAGGGACCGTCCGCTTCGCGCTGCGCGCCAAAGTGCTGACCGAGGGTTGCCTGGACCACGACCTCCGTTATCCGGACGGCTGCCTGCGGCTGTTCGCGACCACGGAGCGCTGCCCCTGTGACGGCGGCGAGGCGGCCTGTCCGCGCCTTGAGGATTGACTGTCGCGGCCCCGAAGCACGCCCGCGGCCGGCAGGCGCGACCCGCTGGATAGGATGGGATCCGTGACCGCCTCTCCCCTCGCCACCGTGCTGGTCGTCGACGACGACGACTCGCTGCGCAGACTGCTGGCGGTCGCCCTGCAGCGCGACGGATTCCAAACCGTCATGACGGCCGACGCCGCCGCGGCCGAGCGCGCTCTCCGCGAACAGGCCAGCATCGACGCGGTCGTCCTCGACGGGCTCCTCCCCGACGGCGACGGACTCGACCTTGCTACGCGGCTCATCGCCGATCCCGCCACCGCGGGCCTGCCGATCTGCGTGATGAGCGGATCCCTGCGCCGCCGGCTGCCGGCCAGCGCCGGGATCGCCTGCGTGGTCAAGCCGGCCCCGATCGCGGAACTGGTGCTCCAGCTGCGCGGGCTGCTGGCCTGGCGCGACGCCGGTGGGTCACCCACCGCAGCCCGCCAGGCCGCGGTGGACCGGATCCGCGCCAGCCTGGCGGTCTGAGGCTGCCGCCGCGCGCACGTCCGCGGCTACTCGGTCACGATGGCCTCGAGCATGTTGACGCGCGACGCCCGCCGCGCGGGCATGATGGCCGCGATGAACCCGGCCACGACGGCGATGAGCACGTAGATCAACTGCTGGCCGAAGGCGAAGCTGAGCGTGTCGACGCCCTGAGAGGCGAACGCCTTCACCAGCGCAGCCCCGAAGAAGAGTCCGACGGCCAGGCCGAGAAGGGTCCCGAAGACGGTGATCAGCACCGTCTCCCAGCGCACCATGCTGCGCATCTGCCCACGCGTCATCCCCAGGGCGCGCACCAGGCCGAGCTCGCGGGTGCGCTCGACGATGGACAGCGCGACGGTGTTGATGACGCCGAGCAGCGCGATGATGATTGCGAGCACGACCAGCACGGTGATGAGGTTGAGCAGTGTGTCGATCTGACCCGCCTGGCTGGCCTTGTACTCGGCATTGTTCTGCACCTGCACTGTCGGAAACTGTTTGGTGACGGCCTCGACGCGGCTGCGCAGATCGGCCTGGGAGACCCCCGGAGCCCCCTTCACCGCGACCACGAAGTCGAGCGGCTGGATGCTCCCGGCCCTCGCGGTGGCCAGGGTGACCAGGTAGTCGCCGAACAGCGGGTTGCGGGCGTAGATCGTGGAGATGCGCTGCTGGTGGACACCCGCGCGGGCGAACTGCATGGGGAAGATGTCAAAAAGGCGCAGGGAGAGGTTCTTCGCGGCGTCCTCGCTGATGGCCACGTCGCCGTCACCGAGCCTGGACAGCGGCACGCCCTGCTGGATGGTGCTGATGGCCACCTGGTCGATGGTGGCCGGCTCGATGCCCTCGAAGGTGCTGGACGCGCCGCCGGAGTGGAAGTTGCCGAAGGTGATCGCAGAGACCGTCGCGATGGCGCTGTCCTTGCGGAGGTTCTCGGCCACGGCCGGGCTGAATCCGTCCCCGCCCTGGGACACCGGCGTGATGATGTAGTCGGCGGTGATGGTGGTGTCGACGATCTTGTTGACCGACGACTTGAACGATGCGGCCACCACCGTGAAGCACGACACCAGGCCCACTCCGATCATCAGCGCGGAGGCCGTGGCGGCGGTGCGACGGGGGTTGCGGCGGGCGTTCTCCGAGGCCAGCCGCCCGGGCACGCCCCGCAGTGCGATCACCGGCCGGCCCAGGGCGCCGACCACGGGCGGCACGACGATGGCGGCCAGGATGGCCACTCCGACGAAGGTCAGCAGAGCGCCCGCGCCGGTGAGCAGGAGCTGGTTGCTGGACGCGACGAATAGTCCCAGGAGGAGCAGGAGCACACCGGCGCCGACCACGGTCAGCCCCGTGATGACGCGTGTCCTGCTCACCGCCGTCGGTGAGGGAGCCGCCTCGCGCAGCGCCTCGACCGGCGAGACCCGGGTCGCCTTGCGAGCCGGCACCATCGACGCCACCACCGTGACCACCGTGCCCACGGCGAGCCCGATCAGCGCCGCGCGGGGCCCGAACTGGAGCGGCGTGCCGCCGAGGTCGAGCCCGATGGTGCCGAGGAGCGCCTCGAGCCCCTTGGCGATGAGCAGCCCGAACAGCACGCCGACGGCGGACGCGACCAGGCCGGTGATGGCCGCTTCGAGAAGGACGCTGCGCAGCACCTGGCCGCGGGTCGCGCCCATCGCCCGCAGCAACGCGAGCTCGCGCTGGCGCTGTGCCACCAGGATGCTGAAGGTGTTGAGGATGATGAACGAGCCCACGAACAGCGAGATGAGCGCGAACACCAGAAGGAACGTGCTCAGCACGTTGGTCAGCGTCCGGACGGCGTCACTCTGTTCTTGGGCGAGCGCCTGGCCGGTGATCGCCTCCGTCCCCGCGGGCAGCACCGCGGCCACGCGCGCCTGCAGCTGACCGACGGAGACGCCGCTGTCCGCCTTGATGCTGATCCCGTCGAGCTCGTCGGGCGCACCGAGGAGGGCCGGGCCCACCGTGGCGTCGAAAGCGGCGATGGTGGCGCCGGCGAGGTTGTCCTGGCTGCCGAAGCCGGTGATCCCCGACATCGTGAAGCTCTGCGGCTGGCCCACGGGCAGGATGATGGTCACCGTGCTGCCGACGCGAAATCCCTGCGCCTGCGCTGTATGCGCATCGATGACGACCTGGGATTTCCCCTGCGGGGGTGAGCCGCTGCGCAGGGTCAGGCCACTCAGGTCGGGGTAGGGGTTCCAGAGCAGCCCCAGCGACGGCGC
The DNA here is from genome assembly GCA_036521675.1 of Candidatus Dormiibacterota bacterium. GTDB lineage: Bacteria > Chloroflexota > Dormibacteria > Aeolococcales > Aeolococcaceae > DATDHG01. Next base: position 13,970 of record DATDHG010000245.1, on the reverse strand, counting down.
GCCGCCGCTCGTGACCGGCTTGCCGTTGGTGCCGAGGATGACTGTGCCGATACGGTTGACCTGGCCGAACGCTTCCTTGACGCCGCTCACCGATTTCACCGTGTCGAGCGTGCTGGCAGGGAAGGGCGGATACACCGCCTGACCGACCTGGTTGCTTCCCGTGCTGGTGCCGCGGACGGCGACGTCGATGCCCGCCGTCGCGGTGTTGAACAGGTCGTCGAAGGTCTTGTTCACGGTGTCGCCGAGGACGAGCGTCCCCACCACGAAGGAGACACCGAGCACCACGGCGAAACCCGCCAGCGCCAGCCGCAGCTTGTGGGCGAACAGGCCCACGATGGTGGCTTTCAGCATCGCCTACGCGCCCGGCTTGACGACCGTCAGGATGCGCTCGACGGTGGGCGAGTCCATGTCGTTCACGACGCGGCCGTCGCCGAGGAAGACGACCCGATCGGCGAAGACCGCCGCATTGGCGTCATGCGTGACCATGACGATGGTCTGCCCGAATTCGCGCACGGCGCGCTGCAGGAAGGCGAGCAGCTCGCCGCCGGCGCGGCTGTCCAGGTTGCCGCTGGGCTCGTCGGCGAAGATGATCGCCGGACGGCTGACCAGGGCCCGAGCGGCGGCCACGCGCTGCTGCTGGCCGCCGCTCAGCTCCGTCGGGCGGTGGGACAGGCGCGAGCGCAACTCCAGCACCTCGACGACGTTGTCGAACCACTGCCGGTCGACCGATTTGCCGGCGATGTCGAGCGGCAGGGTGATGTTGTCGGCCGCCGAGAGGGTGGGCACGAGGTTGTACGCCTGGAAGATGAAGCCCACCTGCTCGCGGCGCAGCAGGGTGAGCTGCTTCTCACGCAGGGTGCTGAGGTCGACGTCGCCGAGGATGATGCGACCGCTGGTCAGCGTGTCGAGGCCGGCCAGGCAATGGAGCAGTGTCGACTTGCCGGAGCCAGAGGGGCCCATGATGGCCGTGAAGCGGCCCCGCATCATCGCCACGCTGACGCCATCGAGGGCGCGGACCTCGGTGTCGCCCCGACCGTAGACCTTGACCGCGTCCTCGGCGGTGATCGCGGGGACCGCGGCGGGGGCGGCGGGGTCCGGAGGCGCAGCGGTGAGGGGATCGAGGGTCATCGGTCTGGAATCTCCTTCGTTGCTCCGGAGCGCCGGCGCTGGGGAGCGCCGGCGAATCCGGGTCCAATCCTGCCTCATTCGGGGAGGGCGGCGGAGTCCGGCTTGGCGGTGAGCACGCCGGCCGCGGCCGCACGGCCAGGTCGGATGCCCGACCTCGTGTCCGCGCGCCCGCGTAGGCTCACGGACATGGACGCGCGATCGAGCGACTTCGTCGCAGGCTTCAGCGCCGCCGGGGTGGCGGATGCCTATGACGACGTGCTGGTCCCCCGTCTGTTCGCGCCGTGCGCGGTGGTTCTGCTGGCGCGGCTCGGACTCACGCCGGGGGAGACACTGCTCGATATGGCCTGTGGCACCGGCATCGTGGGGCGGCTCGCGGCCCCGGTGCTCGGCCCCGCCGGGCGCGTCATCGGACGCGACCTCAACGACACCATGCTCCAACGCGGCCGCATGCACCCGCTCCCCCCGGACTCGGCGCCGGTCGAGTTGGGAGTCGCGCCTGCCGCAGCTCTTGACCTCGGCGACGCCAGCGTGGACGCCGTCACCTGCCAGCAGGGATTGCAGTTCTTCCCCGACCCCCTTGCCGCCCTGGCGGAGGCGCGACGGGTCCTGCGTCCGGGCGGCCGCGTCGGCGTGGCGGTCTGGTACGGGATCGAGGAGTGCCCGCTGTGGGCCGCGCTCGAGGTGGCCCTCGCCGAGCCCTTCGGCGCAGCCCGCGCGGCGGGGATTCGCGCGCCCTTCAGCTGGCCCGGCGCCGAGGCGCTGACCGCGGCTATGACCGCGGGCGGATTCGACCCGCCCCTCGTCTCCACGCACACCATGGTCATGCACTTCGAACAGGGGGTGCGCCAGGCTCTGCGGGCTCTGGACGCGACTCCCTACGCCGCCGACGTCGCCGCGCTGGACGCGGGCACGCAAGAGCGCATGGCGCAGACCGCCGCGCGCGTGCTGCACGCGCCCGCCAGCCTCGACGCCGCAGTGGACATTCCCGCCCGCACCCTGGTGGCCACCGCGCTACGGCGGTAACCTCAGCCGGCCACCCCGCTCAGTCCGCCACCGCGGCCTGGGCGACGATCTCCTCGGCGATGAGACGCACCAGCAGCTCACCGGGTACGGCGTTGCGGTCGGCGTACTGGTCGGCGAGCGCTTCGCCCATGTAGCGGGCGGCGATCGCCCGCGCACAGCGCCGCAGCTCCGCGCGGTCCTCGCTGATCACGACCCGCCCGCCGATGCGAACAAAGGCGTACGGCGGACGCTCCTCGTCGACACAGAGCGCCGCCCGGCCGTCGCGACGCAACGCGTGGCCACGCACTGTCGAGGCACCGGTGGTGAAGATCACGTCGTCACCATCGAGCACGAACCAGACCGGCAGAACGTATGGGCGACCGTCCCGGCGGGTGACCGCCAGCTTGCCGGTGCGCGTGCCCTCGAGCAGGAATGCCCTGCGCTCGGCGACGGTCATCAACCGCATCGCGTTCTCATCCTACGGTGCCCGTTGCGGCGGCCTAACCAACCTTGAATCGTGCTGCCTCGTCCGAGCCGCCCGTGGAGTCGCCAGCGCTGTAGGAGTGAGCGCCGGCGCCCGCCAGCCGGCCCGCATCCACGATCAGGTACTCCTCGCGGATCGGGCGGCCGTCGAACCAGCATTCGAGGATCTCGCGCGTCCCGGCGGCGTAGCGGGTTTGGGCCGAGAGGGAGGTGCCGGAGGTGTGAGGCGTCATGCCGTGGTGCGGCATCGTCCGCCAGGGGTGATCCTTGGGTGCCGGCTGTGGGAACCAGACGTCGCCGGCATAGCCGGCGAGCTGGCCGCTCTCGAGCGCGCGAGCGACCGCGTCGCGGTCGCAGATCTTGCCACGCGCGGTGTTGACGAGATAAGCGCCGCGCTTCATGTGGCTGATCAGCTCATCGTCGAAGAGGTGCTCGGTCTCCGGATGCAGCGGCGCGTTGATGGTGACCACATCACAGGCACGCACGAGCGAGTCGACTGTGGGGTGGAAGGTCACGTTGAGGTCCTGCTCCACGCTCTGCGGGAGGCGGTGTCGATCCGTGTAGTGCAACCCGACCTCGAACGGCTTCAGCCGTCGCAGCACGGCCGAGCCGATACGGCCCGCGGCGACGGTGCCGACCTGCATGCCCTCCAGGTCGTAGGACCGCGATACGCAATCCGCGATGTTCCAGCCGCCTTTGACCACCCACTGGTAGGACGGGATGTAGTTGCGCACCAGCCCCAGGATCATCATCACCACATGCTCGGCGACGCTGATGCTGTTGGAGTAGGTGACTTCAGTAACTGTGATGCCGCGCTCGATCGCCGCCTGCAGATCGACGTGATCGGAGCCGATACCCGCTGTGACCGCCAGCTTCAGCTTGGGTGCTCTGGCGATCCTCTCCGCTGTCAGGTACGCGGGCCAGAACGGCTGCGAGATGACAATTTCCGCCTCCGGGAGCTCGCGCATGAACACCGAGTCCGGGCCGTCCTTGTCCGAGGTCACGACCAGCCGATGGCCTCGCTCCTCCAGGAACTTCCGCAGTCCGAGCTCGCCGGAAACGCTGCCCAGGAGCTCGCCTGGCCTGAAGTCGATGCGCTCGGGGGTGGGCGTCGCCTGGCCGTCGTGATACCGCTCAATGCGAGGGATGTCGTCACGGGCGTACGACGTCGGGTACCCATCGACGGGGTCGTCGTAGAGCACGCAGAGAACAGTGGCCATGGCGTCTCCAAGCTTTGGGATGCTGACGTGTCCGTGTCGGGGCGGCCCCGGAGTCGGAGCTCGTGGTAGCCATGGGCCAGGACCATAGCGCGCCGCCCCGAGCGCGGGCGTTGCGGATGCGACTGGTCGAGACCCGCGGCCGGTGGCCGGCGAGCGCGGCGCGGCCTGGCGCGCTTGGCGCAATCGTCCCGTGACGGCTACCTAACAAGGCTTGACCGGTTGCACACGCTCAGCGCCGGTCCCGCGGGGCACCCTGGGACAGATTGTGGCCGGGCGGCGCGGCCCCAGCGTCCCCGTGGGCGCTGCGACTGCCAGTTCCGGCCAAGGAGACCAACAACGCTCCCGTCGTCCGTCCCACCCAGCACGCCGGGCTTGGGCTTCTCGATGGGAGGTCGTGAGGTCAGCCCGGCCGTCCGGCTGCGCCTGTTCGGCGGTGGGCTGCTCGTGGCCGCCGTTGCGGTGGCGGCGTTGACCCTTCCCCACCTGGGTCCCCCACCCTCGTCAATTGCGCTGCCGTGGCCCCTGCTCGCCGTGTTCTTCGCCCTGGCTGAGATCTTCATCGTCGACCTGCACTTCCGTCGCGACGCCAACAGCCTCACCCTCCGCGAGCTTCCGCTGGTGGTCGGGCTGTTCACCCTCACGGTCGCCCACCTCCTGCTGGCGCAGATCCTCGGAGCCGCCGTGGCGCTGGTGGCGTGGCGCCGCCAGCCGCCGCTCAAGCTGCTCGTCAACCTCAGCCTGCTGTTCTTCACCACCACCATCGCCGCAGTCCTGTTCCATGCGCTTCCCGCCGTGGGCCCGGGACCGGTCCCGCAGGGCTGGATGGCCGGCCTGGCCGCCGCCATGACCCAGTCCGCGCTCTTCGCAGTGGGCATGGCCTGCGCGCTCGCCCTGGCCAACGGTGCCGACCAACTGGGTCGCATCCGCGCCGTCCTCGCCGTCTCCGTGCCGGCGAGCGTGGTGAACGCGTCGCTCGCCCTCATCACCGTGCGTCTGCTCGAGAACGACCGGGTGACCCTGTGGCTGGTGATCGTCCCGGCGGGCTTCGTGCTGATCGGCTACCGCGCCTACACCAGCGAGCGGAGGCGCAGCGAACGCGCGGAGTTCCTCAACACGACGGCGCGGCTCATCGAGCGCAGCGGCGGCCTGGACACCGCTGTCCGCGGCTTGCTGCGCGGCGCCCGCGAGGTCTTCAACGCCGAGATGGCGCTGATCTACGTCGAAGCGGACGGCAGCGGCGAGCCTCCCTTCCAGTTGGTCGAGGGGCGGCAGGTACCGCCGACGCCCGACCTGGAGCGCGTGCTGGAGCTGATGCGTGCGGGAGCCATCCGCAGCTCCCTGCTCTGGGCAGGGGACGACGAGCCCGCGGGCGGCATGGTGGCCGCCCTCGCCGCCGGGAGCACCTATTTCGGGCACATCCTCGTTGGCGATCCCCACCCGGCCGCCTCAGGGCTCCAGGAGGGGGATCGCCGGCTTCTCGAGACCCTCGCCGCCCAGGCGAGCATCGCCATCGAGAACGACCGGCTCGAGCGCGCGCTGATCGACCGCGCCTATCACGACGCCCTCACCGGCCTGGCCAACCGCGCAGAGGTGCTGGAGCGCACCGAGCTCGCGTTGCGGCGGCGGGGGAGCGAGAGCAGCGTGGCGGTGATCTTCCTGGACCTGGACGACTTCAAGCTGGTCAACGACTCGCTCGGTCATGCCGCCGGCGACGACCTGCTCGTGTTGGTCGCCGACCGCCTGCGCAACTGCGTGCGGCCCAGCGATGTGGCGGCGCGCCTGGGCGGCGACGAGTTCGCCATCATGGTGGAGGTGCGGCACGGCGCCGCCGAGGCGGTGGCGGTCGCCGAGCGGGTCATCGGCGCGTTGCAGGAGCCCTTCGTCATCGCCGAGCGCGAGGTCGCCATCCGGGGCAGCGCCGGCGTGGCCCTCGCCGACGAACGGCCGCGGACTGCAGTCGAGCTGCTGCGTGACGCGGATGTGGCCATGTACCGGGCCAAGGCCCAGGGCAAGGGCGGCTTCAAGGTCTTCGAGGCGAGCATGAAGTCGGACGTCGCCGACCTCCATCGCCTGAAGGCCGACCTCCAGCGCGCGCTCGACTCCGACGAGCTCACCGTCGTCTACCAGCCCATCGTGCGTGTCGACAGCGGTGAGGTGGTCGGCGCCGAAGCGCTGGCGCGCTGGCGACATCCGGAACGCGGGCTGGTCGAGCCGGCGGACTTCGTGCCTCTGGCCGCAGAGCTGGGGATCGCCGAGCTTCTCGGACGCCGGGTCCTGGAGATCGCGCTCGCCGAGCTGAGCGCCTGGTCGGCGCTGCGGGGCGGAATGGTGATGAGCGTGAACATCGCCGCCCGACAGCTGGCCCAGCCGTCATTCGCCTGGCTGGCCCAGGCGGCCATCGCACGGGCCGGTGTCGATCCCCGGCAGGTCATCCTCGAGGTGACCGAGTCCGTCATGGCCGGTGTCCGGCGGGACAACGCCTGCGAGCAACTGGGAGAGCTGCGCCGGCTGGGGGTGCGTATCGCCATCGACGACTTCGGCACGGGCAGCTCGTCATTGGCCCTCCTGCATGCACTGCCGGTCGACATCATCAAGGTGGCCACCCCGTTCATCGACGCCATCGACGAGGGCGAACACAGCCTCGCCTTCGTCAACGCGATCTGCTGCATGAGCGAGACCCTCGGCCTCCAGACCATCGCGGAGGGCGTCGAACGACCCAGTCAGCTGGAGCGGGTGCGCTCGGTTCGCTGCACACTCGCCCAGGGCTACCTGCTGGGAAGACCCATGGCGGGCGCGGCGATTCGCGAGCTCCTGCGCACCCTGGGGTCGAGCACCGCCGCCGCCGGTTGACGCCCTCCGGTCGCGCTCGCGACCAGGCTTGTCCCAACCTTGGGAGCGCCGTGACGCGCCCCCTGGACGCGTACTCTGACGACCTCGCAAGCCCAAGCCTGAGGTGAGACGCCCATGCCGGCGCGGTCGGTGGTATGCCCCGCCCATGTGGGTCGTGAGGAGGAGATGGCGGTGCTGCGCGCCGCCGTCGCCGCGGTGCCCGCGGGGGGACGCACCCTGCTCATCGCGGGCGAGGCCGGGCTGGGCAAGAGCCGGCTCGCCGGCGAGGCGCTCCGCCTCGCAGAGACGTCGGGATTCCGGGTGCTGAGCGGTCCCTGCCGCGAGGGGGCCCAGACCGCCTACGCGCCGATGACCACGGCCCTGCGCCGCCACCTGCGGGGGCTCGAGGACAGCGAACTGCGCCAGCTCTTCGCAGGTCCCGCCGCGCTGGCCGCCACGCTGGTCGCCGAGGCGGCCGACGCCCTGGGGCTGGAGCGCAGCACCGACACCACGCCCGAGGACCTGCAGACAGCCCTGTGGCACATGCTGCGCCGCGAGGGTGAGGTGGCTCCGACGATGCTGCTCGTCGAGGACGTCCACTGGGCGGACGCAGACACGCTGCGGCTGGCCGGGCACCTCGTGGAGGAGGCGTCCACTCTGCCGCTCTGGCTGGTCATGACCTACCGGCCCGACGAGCTGCATCGTCGCCATCCTCTGACCCACGAGCTGACCCGCTGGCGGCGGCGGACGGGCGTCGAGGAGCTACGCCTCGCCCCCCTCGACAAAGAGGCGCTGCGCGTCATGCTGAGCGCGCTCTTCGGCGGGACCAAGGTGGGAGACGAATTTCTCGAAGCGGTTGCCGCCAGGACCGGCGGCAACCCGTTCTTCGTCGAGGAGCTGTGTGCCGTGCTCGTCGATCGCGGTGACGTCTACGAGCGCGACGGCGATTTCCACCGCCGCGGCATCGACGAGATGGAGATGCCCGAGACGGTGCGGGAGACGCTGCTCGATCGCGTGCAACGCCTCGATCCGGGAACGGTGGCGGCGCTGCGGATCGCGGCCGTCGCCGGCGAGGCCGTCGACCCGCGCGTCCTCTCCGAGGCGACCGGGGCCGGCGTGGCCGACCGCGCCCTGGTCGAGGGGCTCGACCACCACCTCCTCGTGGAGCGGCATGACGGCCCGCTCACGCGCTACGCCTTCCGTCATGCCCTCGTGCGCGAGGCGCTGGCCGACGACCTCCACGGTCCCGAGCGGCAGCGCGTCCACGGCCGGGTCGCCGCCGCGCTGGTCGCAGTCCACGCGGCCGACGCCGATGCGGTCGCGGCCGAAGTCGCCGACCACCACGCCCGCGCGGGTAACCTGGCACAGGCGGGCGAGTGGAGCCTCCGCGCGGCCCGCCACGCCAGCCGCCAGTACGCCACCGACGCCGCCCGCCGCCACTACGAAGCCGCGCTCCGGTTGCAGGGAGGTGAGGGGCCCGAGCGCCTGGTGATGCTCCTCGAAGCCGCCGAGGCCACCAGCAGCGAGACCGAGCGCGATGCCTCGGGCGCCTTTGCGCGCGAGGCACGTGAGCTGGCCGCGCGGCTGCACGATCCGGTGTCCGAGGCGCTCGCCCTGGACGTCCTCGCGCTGGAACGCTTCGGAGCCGGCGACGACGAGGGCTGCCAGGCCATGGCGACGGCGGCCGCCGAGTTGCTCGCCGGGCGCGGCGACCCTGCCGAGGCCTGGGCCCTGGCGAACGTGTTCCGCCGCCTGGTCACTTTCGGAGAGAGGGAGCGCGCGATGGAGCGCCTGCCGCACGCGCTCGCCGTCGCCGAGCACAGCCGCAGCGACCGGGCGCTCGCAGTGGTCTGGAGCAGCCGTGGCATCCTGGCTGAGGACGCGGCCGAGATCGATCAGGCCTTTCGGCGGGCCGTCGCACACGCCGCAGCGGCGGGCGACGAGTTCCAGCGCGCCAACGCCCTCAACACCGCGGGCTTCGTGTGCGCCTGGCGGGGGGCATTGCACCGTGCCCTGGAGTGGCTGCGCGAGGCCGTCGTCGTCAGCGATCGCCTCTTCCCGCATCGCGGCGCTTACCACCACGCGGGCTACGCCTGGGCGCTCTCCCTCGCGGGCGAGTACGACCGCGCCCTGCTGGAGGGCCTGCCGCTGGAGCGCAGCAGCACGGTCCCGGCGCGCATGGTGGCGCTGACGGCGCTCACAGAGGTGGAGCTGCGGCGCGGGGAGGTCAAGGCCGCGCGCGCCCACGCCGAGGAGAACCTCAGGCTGGCCGAGGCCTCCGGTCAGGGCCAGCGCCTCGATCCTGCGCTGGCCCATCTCGCGCGCGTCCGCTTGCTCGAGGGACCCGACGGCGCCGACGACATCGTCGAGCGCTTCTTGACGCGCAACTGGAACTGCTTCACCCATGCCTTCGCATCCCCCGACCTGGCCGCGGGCCTGGCGGCGCAGGGGGCTGGGAGCCGGCTGCAGCGCTTCGTCGAGGAGGTGCGCTGGCGCACAGCTCGCGACAACCATGACCAGAACAGGGCCGCCATGCTGCAATGCGAGGCCATCCTGGCGCTGAGCGTTGGCGACGTCGCTGCGGCCCGCGCCCACGGGGCCGAGGCGGTCGCCCTGGCCAGAGCCATGCCGACTCCAGCGCGCGAGGCGGAGTGTCAGCTGCTGCTCGCCGAGGCGGAGTGGCAGGCGGGACACGGGGACGCCTGCGCTGACGCCGTGGAGGCAGCGCTGACCGTCGCCGGCCGCCTCGAGTCGCCGCCCCTGCGGGAGGCTGCGCGCGCGCTGCGCCGGCGCACCGAGGCCGACATGGTGCTGGCCACCGTGCTGGTCACCGACATCGTCGGGTCCACCGAGCGCGCCGCCGCGCTGGGGGACCGCGCGTGGCGCGCCCTGCTGGAGCGCCACCACGAGATCGTCCGTCGTGAGCTGGCGCGCCATCGTGGTCGAGAGATCGACACCGCCGGCGACGGCTTCCTGGCCGCCTTCGACGGGCCCGCGCGCGCGATTCGCTGCGCGCGGGCTGTGGTCGACGCCCTTGCCGACGCCGGCCTCCCGGTGCGCGCCGGGCTCCACACCGGTGAATGCGAGGTGCTCGGCGACAAGCTCGCCGGCATCGCCGTCCACGTCGCCGCGCGGGTCGCCGCCGCCGCGGGCGCGGGCGAGGTTCTGGTGACCGCGACGGTGCGGGAGCTGGTGGCGGGATCCGGCGTCGAGCTGGTGGAGCGGGACGCCGTCACGCTCCGCGGCCTGCCCGGCGAGTGGCGTCTCTTCGCCGCAGTCAGCACGTAGACCGTGACCCTGTAGCGTCCCCACCCGCGATGATGCTCTCCATCCTGGTCGTGAACCCGGGGTCGAGCAGCCTCAAGCTGAGCGTGGTGACCGCCGCGGAAGGCAAGGCGGCGCATGAGCGCGAGCTCGAGGCTCCCGACGGGCGCGTCGACGAGGCTGCACTGCGCGGCTTTCTCGACGGTGCCGGCCCCATCGACGCCGTCGGGGTGCGCGTCGTTCACGGCGGCGCGGAGTTCTCCACGAGCACCCGCGTCGACGCGGCGGTCATCGCCAGGATCGATGCGCTCGCCGGCCTCGCCCCGCTGCACAACCCGCCCGCGGCGACAGCCCTGCGCGTCCTCCTGCGCCACCTGCCTCGCCACCCGGTCGTGGCCTGCTTCGACACCGCCTTCCACGCCTCGCTGCCCGCCGCCGCGGCGACCTACGCCATCCCCTGGGAGTGGACGGAGCGCTGGGCCATCCGCCGCTACGGCTTCCACGGCCTCAGCCATGCGTACGCGAGCCGCCGCGCCGCCGAGCTGGTCGGGCGGCCCCTCGGCAGGCTGGGGACCGTTACATGCCACCTGGGAGCGGGGGCGTCGCTGGCGGCCGTGCAGGGGGGCGTGTCGGTGGACACGACGATGGGGTTCACGCCGCTGGAGGGACTGGTGATGGCGACGCGTTCGGGCTCGGTCGACCCCGGCCTGCTGCTCTGGCTGCAGCGCGAGGCGGGAATGGGCCCGGGCGCCCTCGAGCGGGCACTGGAGCGGGAGTCGGGCCTGCTCGGGCTGAGCGGGGTGTCCGGGGACATGCGGGCGGTGGCGGCGGCGGCGGAGCATCACCAGGGGCGCGCACGGTTGGCGCTGGACGTCTACGGCCACCGCCTCTGCGCGGGGATCGGGGCGATGGCTGTGTCACTCCACCGGTTTGACGCGCTGGTCTTCACCGGGGGTGTCGGCGAGCACGACGCCGCGGTGCGCGCTCGCGTGTGCGCGCGGCTGGGGTTGCTGGGGGTGCCCGCCACACTCGACGACCCCGAAGCTGGGCGGGACGCGGTCATCAGCCCGCAAGGGGCCGCGGTGGCGGTGCTGGTGGTGCACGCCCGGGAGGACCTGGAGATCGCCCGCGAGGTCCGCCGGGTGCTGGGTTCCGCGCCGCCGTCCACCCCCTGAGGAATGCCTGCGCCGCGTGCCACCATGCAGGACATGACCGGCTCGCGTGCCGTGGCCGACGCCTCGGAGACCGCCACGACGCATTTCTCCGATGACGAGCTCGCTCGCATCGACGCGTACTGGCGCGCTGCCAACTACCTCTCGGTGGGCCAGATCTACCTGCTCGACAATCCCCTGCTGCGTGAACCGCTGCATGCGGATCACATCAAGCCGCGGCTGCTGGGGCACTGGGGCACCACCCCGGGGCTCAACCTCGTCTACGCGCACATGAACCGGGTGATCCGCGCCCACGACCTCGACGCCATCTTCGTCACCGGACCGGGACATGGCGGGCCGGGTGTGGTCGCCAACGCGTGGCTGGAGGGGACCTACAGCGAGCTCTACCCCCATGTGACGCGCGACGAACCGGGCATGCACGCTCTCTTCCGGCAGTTCTCGTTCCCCGGCGGCATCCCCAGTCATGCGGCGCCGGAGACGCCTGGCTCCATCCATGAAGGCGGCGAGCTCGGCTACGCCCTGCTCCACGCCTACGGCGCCGCGTTCGACAACCCCGATCTCCTCGTCTGCTGCGTGGTCGGCGACGGCGAGGCGGAGACCGGGGCGCTGGCAGCGAGCTGGCACTCCAACAAGTTTCTCGACCCCGTGCACGACGGAGCCGTCCTGCCCGTCCTCCACCTCAACGGTTTCAAGATCGCCAACCCCACGATTCTGGCCCGGATCCCGGAGCCCGAGCTGATCCGGCTTCTCGAGGGCTACGGCCACCGGCCCATCGTGGTCGCGGGTGACGATCCCGTCAGCGTGCACCGTCACCTCGCGAGTGCTCTCGACAGCGCCGTCGACGACATCCGGCGCATCCAGCGCGAGGCTCGCTCGGGGGCTCACAGTGACCGACCGTGCTGGCCGATGATCGTGCTGCGCACCCCCAAGGGCTGGACCTGCCCACGCGAGGTGGACGGGGTTCGGGTCGAGGGCTCCTTCCGATCGCACCAGGTCCCGATCGCCAACGTGCGCACCGACCCGGCGCACCTGGCGCTGCTCGAGGCGTGGATGCGCAGCTACCGGCCCGAGGAGCTCTTCGACCAGAACGGGCAGCCGGTGGCGCTGCTGGCCGAACTGCCACCGGCCGGCGAGCACCGGATGAGCGCCAGCCCGCACGCCAACGGGGGGGTGCTGCTCAAGGACCTGACGCTTCCCGATTTCCGGGACCACGCCGTCGACGTTCCCTCGCCGGGGAGCACCATGAGCGAGGCCACGCGCGAGCTGGGCGGATACCTGCGTGAGGTGGTGCGCCTCAACGCGGCGCAGCGCAACTTCCGGATCGTCGGCCCGGACGAGACCGCCTCCAACCGTCTCGGCGCCGTTTTTGACGCGACCGACCGCATCTGGGAGGCGGAGATCCTTCCCGGAGACGACCACCTGGCGCGCCAGGGACGGGTCATGGAGGTGCTCAGCGAGCACATGTGCCAGGGTTGGCTGGAAGGTTACCTGCTCACCGGCAGGCACGGCCTGTTCAGCTGTTACGAGGCCTTCATCCACATCGTCGATTCGATGGTCAACCAGCACGCCAAGTGGCTCAAGGTGACCCGCGGCATTCCCTGGCGGCGCCCGGTGGCCTCACTCAACTACCTGCTCACCTCCCACGTCTGGCGCCAGGACCACAACGGTTTCTCGCACCAGGACCCCGGATTCATCGACCACGTCGTCAACAAGAAGGCGGAGATCATCCGCGTGTACCTCCCGCCGGACACCAACACGTTGCTCTCGGTGATGGACCACTGTCTGCGCAGCCGGCACTACATCAATGTCGTGGTGGCCGGCAAGCAGCCCGCCCTCAACTGGCTGACCATCGAGGAGGCGGTGCTCCACTGCACGCGCGGCATCGGCATCTGGGACTGGGCCAGCAACGACGCCGACAGTGAGCCCGACGTGGTCATGGCGTGCGCGGGGGACGTTCCCACCCTGGAGACGCTGGCCGCTGTCGCGATGCTCCGTGACCATCTCCCCGGGCTGCGCGTGCGCGTGGTCAACGTCGTCGACCTGATGCGCCTGCAGCCCGACACCGAGCACCCGCACGGACTCTCCGACCGGGAGTTCGACAGCCTTTTCACGACCGGCGCCCCGGTGATCTTCGCCTACCACGGCTACCCGTTGCTGATCCACCGCCTCACCTATCGCCGCACCAACCACGGCAGCATCCACGTTCGCGGCTACAAGGAGGAGGGCACCACCACCACGCCCTTCGACATGGTGATGCTCAACGACCTCGACCGCTATCACCTCGTGATGGACGTCATCGACCGGGTTCCCGGACTGGGCGTCCACGCGGCGCACCTGCGGCAGCAGATGGTCGACGCCAGGCTGCGCGCGCGCCTGCACACGCGCGAGTTCGGTGAGGACCCACCAGAGGTTCGCGACTGGGTATGGCGGACCGCGTAGCGTCCGGACGCGCGCCCGCGCACCGGCCGCCGCCGCGCGCCGCGGCGCTGGCGGTCGAGGAGTTGAACGCGCTCGACGACGAGGCGCTGCGCGTCTTCCTGCAACCGGGCGAGGGCGGCGTCGATCCCGCTCAGCTCGGGATCGCCCTGCACGACCACGAGGGCAACCGGCTGGCCGCGCGCGTGGCGCGGGCGTTGCCGGCCGCCGCGGCGGACGCGTTCCTTCAGGCACGCGCCGGATCCGCGTTCAACCGGGACGTGACACGGGCCCGCCGCCGGGTGATGGACCGCCTCTTCTGGGCGTTGCTCTACTGGAATCATCCCGACGAGTACGACGAGCTCGTCAGCGGCGAGGCCATCCACCCGGGCCTGCTCGAGCGGCTCGATCTGAGCGGCCGCGTGGTCGCCGACCTGGGGTGCGGCAGCGGTCGCTT
>DATDHG010000244.1:0-9659 GCA_036521675.1 Candidatus Dormiibacterota bacterium | reverse complement strand
GGAGGGGGCGCTCCAGCCGGGGCCCCGGCTGGACCATCGGTCGGGCCCGGGTCACCACCGTCGCCGCCGGCCCCAGGGCCGCCCGCCTCGGGCGGCGCCGCGCTCAGGAGGACCGGGCCCCCGGACCGGGGCAGGACGACGAACCGCAGCGCCAGCCAGGCCCATGTGAGCAGCGGCCGCTCCTGCCATCGTCCCCACCCCAACGCAGCGCTGCCGCCGCCGATCAGCAGTGCGAGCGGCGCCCGCACCGCCAGAGGCGCGGGCCCGTGGTAGAGCGACCAGGCCAGCAGCGAGCCCACCACCACCACGGCCAGCTGGGGCGCCTCCAGGCCGAAGGCGATCCGTTCAGGCCGCTCGAAGCCGTCGGCAAAGCGCACGCGCAGCGGCTCAGGACCCACAGAGGTCCCGCCGAACCGGCCGCGGCCATAATGCGTCGATCCCATCGAGCAGCGGAGGCGAGCAGTGACGGCGCTCGTGGAGCCCCAGACCGCGGCCACCTTCAGGCAGTACATCGACGGCGAGTTCGTCGAGTCGGCGAGCGGAGACGTCTACGACGTCATCAACCCCTCCAACGAGGAGGTGATCGCCCGCGTCGCCGACGGTGACCAGGCCGACGCCGGCCGCGCGGTGATGGCGGCCCGACGCGCCTTCGAGGCCGGGGAGTGGCGCGCCAAGACCCAGCAGCAGCGCTCGGAGATCATGTTCCAGATCGCCCGCCACCTGGCGACGGTCAGCGACGGCTGGGCGCTCCTGGAGTCGCAGAACGGCGGCTCCACCATCCGCAAGAATGCCGTGGCCGACGTGCCCCTGGCGATCGAGCATTTCCGCTCGCTGGCCGAACAGGCGCTGTCGATCCCCTGGTACGAGCCGCTGCCCTGGGTCGACATCCCCAACGTGAGCTGGAACTTCGTCTCTCGCGAGCCGATCGGGGTGTGCGCCGGCATCATCCCTTGGAACTTTCCGCTGCTCATGGCGATCTGGAAGATCGCGCCCGCACTCGCGATGGGCAACAGCATCGTGCTCAAGCCCTCGCCGCTCACGCCCCTGACCGCGCTCAAGCTGGTCGAGGCGATCCACCAGACCGGGTTGCTCCCCCCCGGCGTGCTCAACGTCGTCACCAGCCAGGGCGTCGGCCTCGCCGAGGAACTGGTCAGTCATCCCGAGGTCGACAAGGTCGCCTTCACGGGGAGCACCAGGACAGGCCGCAGGATTCTGGAGATGGCCGCCCCCACCATCAAGAAGGTCACCCTGGAGCTGGGCGGCAAGTCGGCCAACATCGTGCTGGCGGATGCCGATCTCGACATCGCCGTCGACGGCTGCCTGTTCGCCACCTTCTTCCACCAGGGACAGATCTGCGAGAGCGGCACCCGCCTCTACCTCCACGAGGACATCCACGACGAGTTCATGGCGCGCCTGCTGGACACAGCCCGGGGGTTGGTGGTCGGGGACGCCACCGACTTCAGCTCTCAGCTGGGACCGGTGATCAGCCGCCGCCAGTACGAGGCCATCCTCGGCGCCATCGAGCGAGGTCGCGCCGAGGGGGTGGTGGAGTGCGGCGGCGGGCGCCCCGCCAACGTCGGCTCCAAGGGGTGGTACATCGAGCCCACGGTGATCAGCGGGCTCCCCGACCAGTCGAGCGTCGCCCGCGACGAGATCTTCGGCCCGGTGCTGGTGACGCACCGCTTCCGCGACGACGGCGACGTGATCCGCCGGGCCAACGCCTCCATGTACGGCCTCAGCGGCGGCGTGTGGTCGCGCGACACTCGCCGCGCCATCGAGATCGCCCGCCAGCTGCGCACCGGCACGGTCTGGATCAACGACTGGCATCTGCTCAATGCGCTTGCGCCATTCGGGGGCTACAAGCAGAGCGGGCTCGGGCGCGAGCTGGGGACCTATGGTCTGCGCGAGTACACCGAGGTCAAGCACATCCACGTCGACCAGGGGGTGCCCCGGCGGGAGCGCTACTTCTACGACGTGCTGCTCGGCTAGCACGACGGCCCGCCGGCCGCCCGCCGGGCCGCCTTGACGCGTGATGACGCGCTGTGTCAAAATGAGCCGCGGCGCCTCGTTTTGATGCGCTGCGTCATCGCCTCCAGCCGGCGGGGCGCACGAGCCCTCCGCAGGAGTGACCAGATGCCCCAGATCGAGCTCATCGACACAGTGACCGAGGCCGGCGAGCGCGCGCTCGATGCCGTCCGCCACAACACCACGCGCGCCTTCGAAGGCGCGGGCGTGCTGCCCGAGCGGGCCCTGGTCGGCTCGCTGCGCACCGTCCGCGAGCAGGCACGGCGCCGCGACGTCGTCGGTGTTGCCGCCCGCACGTTCCTCGAGGCGGTCAACTCCCGCGCGAGCGACGCGGTCGGCTTCTTCACGCTTGTGGAGAAGGAGAGCAGCCTGCCGCGCCGGCGTGCGGCCGCGAGCCCGCGCACCCGCGCCCAGGCCGCCGCGCCGCGCACCGGCACCCGGCGCAGCGGGGCCCGTCGGGCCAGCAAGCCGGCCACCACGCGCGTCGCCGTCGCCTGATCCAGGCCGGATCGGTGGGGCGGCCGGCGGGCGGCCGGCGCTCCACCGCGGCCAGGGCACGGGGTCGTGAGGGACGCTGGGCATGGCCGTTCCAGGCTAGGCGCCGGTCGCGGACCGGCAGCGGACCGTCAGCAGGGTGTTGAAAAGCGCCGACGGCGCTCCATCCACCTCGACTCGGCTGATCCAGCGTCGCGGTGTGCGGTCCTCGCCCGAGTATCGACAGATACGCGGGCTGCGGTCCTCCGTCGCTCCTCGGCTGAGCCGGCCGATGCGGCGGATCCCTCGCCGGCGCTTCTCAACACCCTGCTAGAGCGCCGCCAGCCGCCCTCCCCGCCGCATCACCGCGCGCGCCGCCGCCAGCTCCGCCAGGGTGGCGAGGGCGCGGTCGATCTCGCCGCGCAGCTCCCGTCGCATGAGCCGAACGAGGACCGGCGCCAGCGGCGCCAGCGGCCAGCCCACCCGGAGGTCGGCGACCAGGCGCATCTCCGTGCCCTCGCCCGCGGGGATGAACCCCTGGCCGACGGCCATGCGCATGCCGCCGCCCACCCAGACGTAGGTGAGCGAGTGGTGCCCGCGGGCCGCCATCACCGTGCAGGTGGCCGAGATCACCTGGCCCCACGGGAGCCGGTAGCGCACCCTGTAAACCGTGTCCCGCAGCCGGGCCGCCGGGGTGACCACCTCGGCATGGAGGTGCTCGATCCACCAGGCGGGAAGGTTGCGCAGATCGGCAGCCACGGCAAAGACCGCGCCCGGGGCCACGTCATCGACCACGGCGCTGGTTTCGAGACGCATCGCGGCGGGCATGCTAGCCCCGTTCACCCCCGCGGGCGCTCCCACCCCGGCCGGACGGCGTGTGATAGTGGTGGGCCCCCGACCCCCCCGGCGCCTGCGACCCCTCCGAGGTCATCGCCCCTGCTGTGCTCGGTATCGAGGCCTACGCCCGCCGCCTGTTGCGGCACGTGCAGCCGATCATCGTGGCCAACCGCGCGCCCCTGACCCTGGAGCGCGCCGATCCCTTCCGGGGCACCCCGGAGCGGCTGCAACGAGGCGCCGGCGGCCTGGTCACAGCGATGAGTGGGCTGGCCGCCGCCACCGACGCCACCTGGGTGGCGGCCGCGCGCACCGAGGAGGACCGCCTGCTCGCCGCGCAGGCTCCGCCCGGCGAGCCGGTGACGCTGACCACCGAGGACTGCACGACCTACCGCGTCAGCTTCATCGAACCCGATGCAGACAGCTATGACCTTTACTACAACCACATCAGCAACCCGCTGCTCTGGTTCATCCAGCACTACCTCTGGGACCTGAGCCGCGAGCCCATCGTCGACGCCTCCACCGACCGGGCCTGGCGCGACGGCTACGTGGCCGTCAACCAGCTCTTCGCGGACCGGGTGGTTCTCGAGGCGCAGCGGGCGCCGCTCCCGCCCCTGGTCCTGATCCAGGACTACCAGCTCTACTGCGTGGCCGCCATGGTGCGCAAGGCCCTGCCCCAGGCGCGCCTCCAGCACTTCGTGCACATCCCCTGGCCCACCCCACAGTACTGGAAGATCCTCCCCAAGCGCATCCGCGACGCCATCACCACCGGGCTGCTCGGCAACGACATCGTCGGCTTTCAGACCTCACGCGACGTGGGCAACTTTCTGCTCACCTGCGAGGAGAACATGGGGCTGGCGGTCGACTACCGCGAACGCACGGTCTTCCACGACGGGCGTGCGGTGTGGGTGCGCAACTATCCGATCAGCGTCGATGCCAAGGAGATGCGGGCACTGCTCGAGCACCCGCGCGTGCTCGAGGAGGAAGCCAGGATCGAGGCCTGGCGGCCCGAGTTCCTCATCCTGCGCGTGGACCGTACCGATCTGTCGAAGAACATCGTGCGCGGCTTCCTCGCCTACGAACGCATGCTCGAGGAGCACGAGGAGCTGCACGGGCGAGTCCAGTTCTGGGCCTTCCTGCAGGAGTCGCGCCAGGACATCGACGACTACCGCGCCTACCTGGGTTCGGTGGTCGGCGTCTGCGCGCGCATCAACCGGCGCTTCGCCGCGCGCGGCTGGACGCCCATCCGCCTGGAGGTCGAGGAGGACTACCACAAGGCCGTGGCGGCCTACAAGTGCTTCGACGTGCTGCTCGTCAACCCCATCTACGACGGCATGAACCTGGTGGCCAAGGAGGGGATGCTGTGCAACCAGCGCAACGGTGTGCTGGTCCTCAGCGAGAACGCCGGCTCCCATGAGGAGCTGGGGGACCTGGCCATGACCGTCAATCCCTTCGACATCGACGAGACCGCCGAGGCGCTGCATCGGAGCCTCATGATGGAGCGCTCGAGGCGCGCGGCCCGAGCCAAGCGCATTCGCGACCACATCCGCACTCACGACATGGCGCGATGGATAAGCACCCAGCTGCAGGACCTGCGCGAGCTCATCGCTTGAGCACACTGACCGCCACCCGCGACACGGCCGCCCTGGCCCACGCCATCTGCGCTGACGCGCAGGCGGCCGGCGCGCTGCTGCTCTGCACGGACTACGACGGCACGCTCTCGCCCATCGCGCCCACCCCCGAGAGCGCCAACCCGCTGGCCACCGCCGTGTCGGCGCTGACCTGGCTGAGCCGCAGCGGCGCCGAGCGGGGTGAGGGCGCGCGTGTCCCGGTGCGCGTGGCGACGATCACCTCGCGGGCTTGCGCCCACCTCGTCGACCGCCTGCAGCTCGGCCCCGAGGCCATCATCGTCGGCAGCGCCGGGCTGGAGCGGTGGAGCCGAGGACACATCGACATCGACCCTGAAGTGGTGGAGTGGCTCCCGGCGATCGACGAGGCGGCCGGCCGGCTGGCCACCGCGCTGGCCGAGGGACGGGCGCCCGGGGCGCGCCTGGAGCGCAAGCAGTGCGGCGTCGCCATCCACACCCGGGGCCTGCACAGCGCAGAGGCCGAGCGCGACGCCCTGCTGCTGGCGCGCGAGGTGGGCGAGGTCACCGGACTGCGGGTCCAGCCCGCCAAGCACGCCCTGGAGCTCCGTCCGCCGCTGGACCGTGACAAGGGGACCGCCCTGCTCGACTTGCGCGGTGGGGCGCTCGCCCGTGCCGCCGTCTGCGCCGCCGGCGACGACTTCGCCGACATCCCGATGCTCGAGGCCGCCATCGCCCAGCCCCACAGCACCGCGGTGGCCGTGGTCGATGTCGAGACGCCCGCGGCCGTAATCGACGTCGCGTCCGCTGCGGTCGACGGCCCCTGGGGTTGGGCCGAGGTCCTCCAGAGCCTGGTCGAGGAGCTGCGCCGCTCCTAGTGCAGGAAGCCCGTGATGGCGGCCATCGTCAGCCACACCACCAGCGCGGCGCTGGCTGCCCACGCCGCGGCCATGCCGCGGGGGCCGACCCGTCCGGAGCGCCGCCGGCGCAGGTACGTCCGCCGCGCCGCGAGCGAGGCGTTGCCATCGACCGGGGTCATCATGGGTGACTCCTCGTCTGTCGGCCAGGGTAGGTGGGCGGGGGACCGTGGCGGTCGCTCCGCCATGCTTCCCAACGGACCCCCGTGCGGCGCGGTTACGCTGCTGTCGGAGGGCGCGGGGGGCGCAGGTCGGGCGGGGAACCGCCGGCAACCTGGCTGTATCTAACTCTAGCATGTTATCTGATAGCTGGAGACTGAGTAGAGATACCCGGCTCCGGTGCATAGAGTGAACCTGCCCCGTTACAGCAATGTGGCGAGGTGCCCCGTATACTTCGCGAGCACCTCGCCCGCGTCAGCACGCCTTCTGGAGCTTCGTGACCACCGCAGCCACCGCCGGCCCGGCCCCCTCCTCGCCGAGCGAGCGGGTCGGCCTCGACAAGCCCATCTACACGATCAGCGTGGCCTCGGAGATTCTCGAGACTCACCCGCGCACCCTGATGATGTACGAGCAGCTCGGGCTGGTGATCCCGCAGCGGACCCCTACCAACCGCCGGCGCTACTCGCAGCGCGACCTGCTCACCCTCCAGGTGATCCAGAAGCTCACCCGTGAGCACCGCCTCAACCTCGCCGGGGCGCGCTACGTGATCGAGTGCCTGCAGCTCCTCGATCGCCACGACATCCCGCGACCCGAAGCCCTCCGCGATCTCGACCTGACCCACGTCCGCGTCTGACCCTGCGGGCGAGCGTGTAGGCTGCGCGTCCCGATGGCGACGCATGTCGAGGACGAGAGCCTCTCCGAGATCGGTCGCGCGATCGTCGACGACACCCATCGCATGGTGGAGCTGGAGATCGCCCTGGTGCGCGCCGAGGCCGTGCGCACCCTCTTGCGCTCCCGCGACGGTCTGCTCCTGGCCAGCGCCGGCATCAGCCTGCTCTTCCTGGGCTTCATGTTCTGGCTCCTGGCCCTGGCCTTCGCGCTCGGCCTCCTCCAGCATCCCATCGGCTACTTCCTGGTGGGCAGCGTCATCGTCTTGCTGGCCGCGGTTGCGGGCTTCTTCGGGTTCCGCCTGATCCGTAAGGGGCTGAACGCCAGCGAGCGGACGGTCAAAGAGATCATTGGAGACGTGGAGTGGGCACGCCAACTGCCGAGCAGACGCGCGAACAGCTCGAGCTGACCCGCCGCTCAATCGAGCGCAACGTCGACCGCGTCGTCGCCCGGATCCGCTACGAGCTCGACTGGCGGGCCCGGCTGCGCCGCGACGGCGCCCAGATCGCTGCCATCGGCGGCGCCATCGTGGCCACCTCGGTCCTGGTCGTCGTGCTGCGACGCACGCTGCGCACCCGCAAGGACGGCTATGCCATCGCCGACTTCGACAGCATGGACCTCAAGGACGTCGCCACCGAGCTGCGCGCCATCAAGCAAGAGCTGGAGAAGCAGCGCGACGGCGGCGGGGCCGTCGCCAAGCTTGCCTACGCCGCCGTGGGGTCGGCGGCGGGCGCTGCCGGGCGCGCGGCGGCGGCCCGGCTCCTCGGCGAGGAGGAGCCGGGCGGCGGCCACGAGGGTCCGCGCCCCGCCTGAGGCGCACCGAAACCGCGGCGCTCGCGGGCGCGTTGTCCCTGGGGAAACGCACCACACCGGAGCACTGATGGCGTCGATGTCCACGGAAGGGGGACATCCACAGCGGCGCACTCGCTCGGGGATCGCGCGTGAGCGCGCCCCGGGCAGGCGGCGCCTCTGGGGCCGCCCACCCTCGCGCGCCCGACTGGGGCTGCGCATCGGGTTGGGGTTCTTCGCCGTGCTCTGCCTGCTGTTGAGCGGTCTGGTGGGGTATGCGGCGCTCACCCTTCCGGACGTCAGCGCGATCAACCAGGCCACCGGGACGATCCGCATCCTCGACCGCCACGGCGCGTTGATCGGCGAGTTCGGCAGCGACAACGCCCAGCGCACGACGGTCACGCTGGCCGCGATCAGCCCGACGCTGCGCGACGCCACCATCGCGACTGAGGACCGCAACTTCTACGACGAAGGCGCCTTCAACTTCGGGCGCGTCGCCAAGGCGCTCTTCGTCGACGTGATCGCGCGGCGGCCCTCACAGGGGGCGAGCACGATCACCCAGCAGCTCGCCAAGCTGGCCTTCTTCGGGTCTGGGGCCGACCGTTCGCCGCTGCGCAAGCTGCGCGAGGCGCTGCTCGCCGACGAGATCGACCGCATGTATTCGAAGGACCAGATCCTCGAGAAATACCTCAACCTCATCTACTACGGGCACGGCGCGTACGGCATCGAGAACGCGTCCGAGACCTACTTCGGCAAGCACGCCGGCGAGCTCGACCTGCGCGAGGCCAGCCTCCTCGCCGGCCTGCCCCAGGCGCCGTCGGCGTACGACCCGTTCCAGTACTCCGACGCGGCCTTCGCTCGCCAGCACGTGGTGCTCGCCTCGATGGTGGCGGACGGCAAGATCACCCAGGCCCAGGCGGACGCGGTCGATCCGACCACCGGCGACAGCGCCGCCCAGCAGAGCAAGGCGCAGGCGGTTCGCGCCGAACTTGGGAACGGGCACCGCACCGCGACCCTGCTGGCGCCCCACTTCGTGGAATACGTCCGCGAGCAGCTCGACGCCCAGTTCAAGGACGACCCCGCAGCGCTCGCCGGCTCGGTGACCGTGACCACCACGCTCGACCTCGGCGCGCAGCGCAAGGCGGAGACCGCGGTGAGCAGCGGGGTCAAGGCGCTGAGCGCCCAGCTGGCCAACAACGGCGCGCTGCTGATGATGGACAGCCACAGCGGCGACATCATCGCCATGGTGGGCAGCGCCAACTTCGCCGACGACTCGATCGACGGGCAGTACAACATCACCACAGCGGCCCGCCGGCCGGGGTCGTCGTTCAAGCCCTACGTGTACGAGGAGGGCTTCCGCACCGGGACCCTCAAGCCGTCCACCATTCTCCAGGACACCCGGGCCGAGTCGGCCAAACTGGGTGGTGTCCAGGACTTCGACCGCCAGTTCTTCGGGCCGATCTCGGCCGCTCGCGCCCTGCTGCTGTCGCGCAACGTGCCCGCCGAGCAGGCGATGGTGAAGGTTGGTGTCGACAATGTCATCAACTTCGCACACTCCCTCGGGATCAGCACCGACCTGGCGCCCAACGCCAGCACCGCGATCGGCACCTCGGCGGTGCGCATGATCGATCACACCGCCGCCTACGCGGCCTTCAGCAACGGCGGCACCGTGGTCAAGCCGCGCTCCATCCTGCGGGTGGTCGACGGCGGCGGCAGCGTGCTGTTCGATGCCGGAACCGCGGCCCTGGGCGACCAGGTCATGACGCCTGCCCAGGCAGACGCGGTGACGTCGATCCTGCGTGGCTATCCGGCGCAGTGGGGCCTGCGCTTCCGCCATCCCACCGCGGGCAAGTCGGGCACGACGGACAACTTCGTCGACGCCTGGTACATGGCCTACTCGCCCGACTGGGTGGTGGCCACCTGGGCGGGACGGACCGAGGCGGCCAATCCCGGTGAGCTGCCCATGAACGGCGTCTTCGGGACCGCTGTCGGCCAGCAGATCACCGTGCCCTTCGTGAACTCGCTGACCAACGAGGTGCCTTTGCGCGGCTTCAGCCGCGTCAGCGGTGCTTCCGGTGACTGCACCGGTGGAGGCGGCCCGCAGGGCGCGCTGGGCCTCGGCCAGGCGTGCCCGACGGCGACGCCGTCGCCGACCGCCTCGGCGTCGCCGGCGCCGACCCCGACGCCCCATCCGACCCCGACCCCC
>DATDHG010000243.1:0-3118 GCA_036521675.1 Candidatus Dormiibacterota bacterium | reverse complement strand
GTCGCCGAGTCCCAGGCCGCAGGACAGGCAGGCCGCCTCGGTCCCGCCCGCCTGTTCGACCAGCGCCCACCGCCGGGCGGCGCAGCGGGGACAGGCGCGCAGGCGGCCATCCTCACCGACGGCGGGCAGGCGCTTGAGGCTCAGGGCTCGATCCACAGCGCCGAGCTTAGCCACATGGCGGGGAAGACGGAGGGAAGGTTCGAGCCCCAGGTCGAGATCAACCCCCGGTGCTCACCGCCCGGATGGCGAGGAGCACCACCGCCACGCACCCCCAGAGCAGCGTGCGCGTCTCCCGCCTGAGCTCCGCCGGGGCGCCGAGGCGCAGCGCCACGGGAAGGGCGATCAGGAGCACGGGGCCGTAGACGAAGTGCAGGCCCTCCACCGGTCGGTGTCCGGTGATGACCAGGAGGATGCCCAGAGCTCCCTGCACGGCGATCAGCACAGCGAGAAGCCGCACATACATTCGAAACCTGGGACTGGCGGTACGGCGCAGCAGCAGGACGATCGCCCAGACCACGCCGACGGCACCGAGCGCGACGATGCTCGCCCCGATGCGCTGGTGGACGCCGATCACCGCCGCAACACTGCTCAGCGCACCCCACGAACCCGGCTGACCAGCACGGTCCCAAGTGTGAACCAGATGGCGGCGCTGCCGAAGACCACGCGGAACCCCAGGTTGTTCCCCGAGGAGATGCCCAGGATGGAGTGCCCGCCATTGTTGAGGGTGGTGAGCAGGACCGCCGCGATCGTGGGAGCGATGACCTGGGGGAGGGTGAACGAGATGTGCCAGATGGCCATATCACGACCTGCACCCTGCTCGCGATCCGGCAGCACATCGCAGGCGAGCGCCCAGTCGATGGCGTAATAGGCGCCGTAGCCGACGCCGAACACCAGGCCGATGCCGTACAGGGCCAGCGGCGAGCTGACCAGCGAGACCAGGATGACGGAGGCGGCCAGGGCCTGGAGCGCCCCGGCGACGTAGACGAACGGCTTGCGCCGGCCGGCCCGGTCGGAGAGCCTGCCGCCCCACACCGCGGGGACGATGCCGCCGGCGATGACCGCCAGCAGCCAGTAGCTGCTGGCGGCGCCAGAGTTCGTCGACCCCACGACCTTCTCGAAATACGAATCGATGAAGGGCACGATCGAGAAGATCCCGATCTGCATCACCATGCGCGTGAGGAACACCCAGCGGAAGTCGTGATCACCAAGGGCCGCGAAGAACTGGCGCAGCCCGGGGATCCCCTTGCCGATGAAGGTCGTGACAATCGCCGCCACGCAGGCCGCGACAGCGACCGGCCCGAGGGCGCTCCCCAGCTCGACGCCGATCGCCGCCACCAGGAGCACCACGGTGATCGCGAGCGAGATGCCGAACGCCGTCGCCCTCGGGGCGAACCGCAACCGCGCACGGGGGGCGGCCTCCAGCGGCCGTTCCCTGGTGGCAATGCAGGTGATCACCAGGGTCGTCAGGAAGATCGCCGCCACCACGCCGTAGCCGACCAGCAGGGCGCTGCGGTTGCGGCCGAACACGCTGAAGACGATCGCGATCAGCAGGATGCCGACCACGGTGCCGAGCTGGTTCATGGTGCCCAGCAGGCCTGAGGCGGTGCCCCGCTGGGGCGCGGGGACTGCGTCAGGGATCACGCCGCTGTACGCCGCGCCCGCGATGTTATTGCCGGCCTGGACCAAAAGGTAGAAGCCGATCAGCGTGACCGGCGACCAGGCCAGGCCGAGGAGGAGCAGGCCGACGATGTTGAGGGCCGAGCCGGCCACCATCCATGGCCGGCGGCGACCGAAGCGGCTGCGGGTGCGGTCGGAGAGCCAGCCGGCCAGCAGGGGGACGAGCAGGGCGAATATGCCCCCGGCCGCGGTGGCGCGCCCGACCAGGGCGTCACTGCGGTCGCTGCCGACGAGCAGCTTGGCGCCCTCGGGGACGAGCGCGACGAAGAGGGGCTGCCAGTGGGCGCCGTTGCCGAACCAGAACGCGTTGATGGCGCACAGCCGGCGCACCGAAAGGCGCGCCGGCGCCGCCCTCGGCGCGCGCCGCAGGACCACCGCCGAAGCAGCGGTGCTCATCACAGATGACCCAGCGAGGTTGCTGTGCGCAGATACGCCAGGACCGAGAGCACCCGCCGGTTGTCGTCGGCGGCCTCTTCGATACCGAGCTTGGAGAAGATGTTCCGCGCGTGCGCCTCCACCGTCTTGGGCGTGATGAAGAGGCGCTCACTGATCGCGTGGTTGGAACGACCCTCGGCCATGAGCGCGAGCACCTCGCGCTCGCGCGTGGTCAGCTCGTCGAGGGCCCGGCGCTCACGCCCGCGGCCGACCAGCCGCGAGACCACGAGTGGATCGATCACCGAGCCACCGCCGCCCACACGCCGCACCGCATCCAGGAACTCGTCGAGCTCGGCGACGCGGTCTTTGAGGAGATAGCCGACCCCGCCCGAGCCGTCGCCGACGAGCTTCATCGCGTACTGCGTCTCGACATGCTGGGAGAGCACGAGCACCCCCACTGCAGGCAGCTCCTCGCGCAGCGTGAGCGCCGCCTGCAGGCCCTCGG
Source organism: Candidatus Dormiibacterota bacterium (assembly GCA_036521675.1). Classification (GTDB taxonomy): domain Bacteria; phylum Chloroflexota; class Dormibacteria; order Aeolococcales; family Aeolococcaceae; genus DATDHG01. Next base: position 561 of record DATDHG010000243.1, on the reverse strand, counting down.
TGGTGTGCGTCGGCGGCATGCGGATGTCGACGATCGCCACGTCCGGCGGATCCGCGCGCGCGCAGCGGAGCAGTGCGTCGGCGTCCCCCACCTGGGCGAGGATCGTGAAGCCCGCGCCAGTCAGAACGCTGGCCAATCCCTCCCGGAGCAGCACCGAGTCGTCGGCGAGGATCACGCGCACGGGATCGTCGCCACGACGCGCGTGCCGCCTCCCGGAGGACTGATCACCTCGAGCCTGCCATCGAGCGCGGCCACGCGGTCCGCCAGGCCGCGCAGGCCGGAGCCCTGCGAGTCGGCGCCGCCGACTCCGTCGTCGGCGACCTCCACGATCATGCGCCCGTCGTGGCGCTCCACCCCCACGGTCGCGGCGTGAGCACCCGCGTGCTTGCTGATGTTGGCCAGCGCCTCGCGGACCACGAAGAACGCCGCGGCCTCGACAGGTTGAGGGAACCGCTCCTCCGGACAGCTCGCGAGGGTCACGGGGACCGGCGCCAGCTCGGTGATGGACTGCAGGGCCGGCCGCAGCCCACCCTCGGTGAGGACGGCGGGATGCAGGCCGTT
>DATDHG010000242.1:0-2482 GCA_036521675.1 Candidatus Dormiibacterota bacterium | reverse complement strand
GCGTCGTCCAGCTGGGCTGCTTCGCTGATCGCCGCGGCCGCGCTGCGGGCGGGCGCCGGAGCGGGCGCAGCGGCCGCGGCGGCGGCGGCGGGCGGAGGGGCAGGCGCCGCCGGCGGCGCAGGCCCGGCGGGAGGGGCCGGGGCGAGCACCGCAACGATCGCCGCTCCGACGGATGCCGGGGCCCACGGGGGTGGGAACTCATTGGTGTCCGGTGGGACCGGGCTGGTCCGCGACTCTCCGACGCGCCACCCAGCTGGGGCTGCGGGCGCGTCCGTGGATGCCGCTGATGGAGCCGGCGTCTCGGCTGCCGCCAAAGTCTCGACCGGTTCCGTCTCCAGCGGTGCCGCCTCCGCCTCCTCGGCCGCGACCGAAGCCTCGACTGGAGCGGTCTCCAGTGCCGGCTCCGCCGCCGCCAGCGCGGCCAAGGACACGGCCCAGGCAGGTGGCGCTTTTGCCGCCTTAGCGTCCGCCGCTTGCTTTGGTGCGGGCGCGGCCTCGGCCGGCGGGGCGTCCACGGCGGCTGCCTCGGCGACCGCGACGGGAGGAGCCTCCACCTCGGGAACGGCGCCAGTTGCGACCTCGGCCGACGGGGTCTCGACCGGCGCGATCGCTGCTGCAGGAGCCTCCTCGAGCAACGAGGCGGCCGAGGCCTCGGTGACCGGCATGTCCGCCGCCGCCACCACCGCCGGCAGCGTCCAGGCCTGGTCTGCGCGGCGCGTGCCCTCGTCAGAGCCTCGCTCAGGGGCTGTGGCGGGCACCCGGGGGGCCTGCCAGTTGAAAGTCGCGGTGGCGTCCTCGGGTGCCTCGCCCATCCCGCCGTCGGCCGCCAGCGCCGCCGCGTCCACGGCCACACCGCCCAGCGACGCGGTCAGGTTGGCGTGGAGCAGGCCGTTGCGCTTGGGCGTGCGCTTGCGCATGTCCAGTGCCAGTCGCTCCAGCGCGTGCCATGCCTGGTCCTGGTCAGAGTCGGCCTCGTCGGCGTCGGTGACCATCAGCGAATTCCCATTCGCCGCCACCTTGGCATCACTCGCCAAGTGCCGGTCGTCGTCCGCAACAGCTGCGTCTTCGTGCGATTCGCGTGCACGGTCGACGCTAGATCTCCCAGAAGACAAGGACCCCCCCTTTTCTCGGTGCATGCATAATATCGCAGGTTACAGTGGTCGAGGCGCACGTTTTGTCGACCACAGGGGGGCGCTGGAGGTGCATCGGAGCGTCGACGTCGACGCCGGGGAACAGGTGTTCTACGTGGTGGTGAAGGGGGCCGTCGACCGCCAGCCCGTCCACGCGGACGCCTCGACCTCGCGGGTCGATGCCGTCACCCACGGGCCGTGCCCGCGCGGCCAGGCGGGCGGCGCCTGCGATGTGCTCCATGCCGGTAACAACGTGCGAACCCGATGATTGGTCGCCGCCAGGGTTCGACGAGGGCTCCCGCCACTTCGCGGCCCGCCTCGGGCACGACCCCGCTGGGGGAGTTGCTGGTCTCGCGCGGCGCGGTCAGCCCGCAGACGCGCAACCAGGCCCTCAAGCGGCAGCGCAACGACACCCGCCGCCTCGGGGAGCTGCTCCTGGAGATGGGCCTGGCCGAGAACGAGCTGGTCGCCGCCCTGGCCGCGCAGCTCGGACGAGCCGCCGTCGACCTGGACGCCACGACGATCGATGAGGACGCTGTCCTCCTCCTCGACAGCGAGTTCGCGCGCACGCACCACGTGATGCCGCTCGGGTTCGACGAGATCGGCCGGCTCTGCGTGGCCACGCCGACCCCGCAGGACGCCGAGCTCAACGTGGCCATCTCGGAGCTGACCGGCCGCCCGGTGATCCTCGAGCTGGCGGCGCCGACGGCTGTGCAGCGCGCCCTGGACCGGCACTACAGCATCCTCACCAAGGTCGACGCCGCCGTGCTGCGGGCCGTGCGCGACACGCGTGGCCGGGGGACCACGGCGGAAGTCGCCCCGCAGCGGGCGGATGCGCCCGTGGTGCAGATCGTCAACCTGCTGCTGACCCAGGGGCTGCGCGACCGTGCCTCGGACATCCACTTCGAGCCCCAGTCAGACCGGCTGCGGGTGCGCTTCCGCATCGACGGCGCGCTTCGCGACGTGCAGGAGCTGCCGCGTGACCTGGCCGCGCCGATCTCCTCGCGCCTCAAGATCCTGGCGCGAATGGACATCGTCGACCACCACCGCGCCCAGGACGGGCAGATCGCGCTGGAGCTGGACGAGCGGGCCATCGACATCCGCGTGGCCACCATGGAGACCGTCTGGGGCGAGAAGGTGGTGCTTCGGCTCCTCGACCGCTCGCGCTCGCTGGTGCCACTCGGCGAGCTGGGGCTGCAGGAGGACGAGCACGCCGCGGTGAGGCGGCTGATCTCGTCCCCCTATGGGCTGGTCGTCGTCAGTGGGCCGACTGGCGCGGGCAAGACCACCACCCTCTACGCCGCGCTCAACGAGCTGGACCGCACCACTCGCAACATCACGACCATCGAGGA
>DATDHG010000241.1:0-25384 GCA_036521675.1 Candidatus Dormiibacterota bacterium | reverse complement strand
TCACCCACGACGCGGCGGTGGCGCTGCGCTGCGACCGCGTCGTCCGCCTGCGCGACGGCCGCGTCGTCGATCAGAGCGTAGCCGTGGTGGCCGGCTGACCGTGCTGCGCTACACGCTGCGCGACCTGCTGCGCAATCCTCGAAGGACGGGGGCCTCGCTGGTCGGCATCGTCCTCGCCGTCGGTCTCTTCTCCGGGATCACGCTCTTCGTCGACGCGTCGAGCGGCCAGATGACTGCGCGGGCCATCGCCCCGGTCAGTATCGACATGCAGGCCGGGCTGACCAACCCGCTGGCATCACCGGTACGACTCACCGAGCGGGTGGCGCCTGCGGGAGCACACGTCGCAGGTACCAGGGTGACGATCACCCTCGAGGCGGCGAACACGGGAACGCTCCCGATCCGCGACGCCGTGCTCACCGAGCCGGTTCCCGCCAACCTGGGATACCAGGCGGCGACGACGCAACTCGGGGACCGAGCCATTCCCGATGGGAGTGGCGGCGAACCACCCCTGACGCAGGGGATCCGTCTCGGAGTCCTCGCCGGGGGCGCACACTCCTCGGTGTCGTACGTCGCCGTTCTTACCGCGCCTTTGGTGAGCGCCGACGCGCTGGGATCGCTGGCGTCGCTGACGTCGGCCGGTGCGCCGGCGGCGACGGTGGGCGGGCCCGTGGCGCCGGATCTGCAGACGCTGACGAGCAAGGTCGCCGCGGTCTCCGGCGTCCGTGCCGTCGACCGTTTCGCGTCCATCGACCTCCCCGCCGGCTCGATCGCCGCGGGCACGGTGAGCGTCACCGCGCCCGCGAAGCTGCTCGGCCTCGATGCCCGATACCTGCGGGACTTCCCGAGCGTGCGGATCGTGGCGGGCGCAGGCCGGTCGGGAGGAGCGCTGGTCACCCAGCAGGTTGCCGACGCGCTCGGCGTTCCTCTCGGGACGACGGTCAGCCTGCGCGTACCGGGCGCAAGCGCTCCGCTCACGGTTCCGGTCTCGGGGATCGTCGACTTCAGCCAGGCGCCCCAGCTCTTCACGAGCCGATCCCCGGACACCCAGGGCGATTTTGTCGCGACCCCCTACGTCGTCGTCATCGACGGGGCGACCTTCGCGCAGACCGTTCTCCCCGCCGCGCGCCTCGACGCGGCCGCGGCCACCCCGATCCTCAAGCAGCCACCGGTCGTCGAGCTCCACGTCTCCATCGACCGCTCCGTGCTCGCCGGCGATCCGAGCTCCGCGCTGGTGGCGACGCAGGGGCTGCGCCGCACCATCGAGCGCGTCCAGCCCGGCGACCTCGCGGTGGTCGACAACCTCTCGGATGCCCTCACGGCGGCGCGCACCGACGCCATCCTGGCGAAGGTCCTGCTCATCGCCCTGGGCCTCCCGGGTGTCCTGGTCGCGGGGCTGCTCGCACGCTATGCGGGCGGGCTGCTTGCCGAGTCCCAGCGTCGGGAGCGAGCGATCCTCCGCGCCCGCGGCGCGGGAGTGGGTCAGCTGCTGCGCGGCCTGATGTGGACCAGTCTGGCCCTGACGATCGTCGGCACCGCCTGCGGCCTGGGTCTCGGATTGGCGGTCCTGGGTCTCCTCGTGCCCGACTACGGGCCCTCGCACCTGTCCACGTCAAGCCTGGTGCTCGCGAGCGCGCTGTCCCTCGGCGTCGCGGCGCTGACGACGGTTGTGGCGCTCTTCCTCCCCAGCCGCAGGACCCTCATTCATGAGGTCAGCGAGGAGCGGCGCCAGCTGTCGGGTGAGGTGGCGACGGGATGGTTGCGCTACCGCCTCGACCTCGTCCTCATCGGTGCGGCCGCGGTGAGCGGTCTGGTCACCTATCTCGCTGGGGGATACAAGCCCGCCCCTGCCGCCGAGGCGCAGAGCGTCTCCCTCTCCTTCTACGTGCTGCTGGCGCCCCTCTTCGCCTGGATCGGCGTGACGCTTCTGGTCATCAGGCTGGCGCTCTGGGGAGCACGGCGCACCGCTGTCCGGGCTCCAGGCGACCCCAGTCGCCGGCCCGCGCTCGCAGGCTTGTCGCGCAGCGTGCTCCGGCGTCCGCTCCCGCTGGCGTCGGCCACGATCGCCGTCGCGCTCACGCTCGCCTTCGGGGTCAGCGTCACCACGTTCGCGTCCACCTACCAGGCGGAGAAGCTCGCCGACGCCCGGTTCGTCACCGGCGGCGACGTTCGGGTCACGCCGAGCTCAGCCCTGCCGCTGCCGGCAAGTTTCGTTGTCTCGCTACGGGTGCCGGGGGTCCAGACCGTCACGCCGCTCGCGCAGACCTCCTCGGCCGTCGTCGGGACCGACAAGCGCACTGTCGTGGCCATCGAGCCGTCGACCTTCGCGTCGGTGGCCCCACTCGACGCCGGGTTCTTCGTCGGGACAAGTCCGGCCCATGCGATGGCGACGCTCAGCGCGGATCCGCTCGCCGTCCTCTTCGACCAGGAGATCTCGAAAACGTTCAATGTCCAGGTCGGGGACACGCTGCGGCTCCAGCTCCCGTCGCGGACGACGGGCAAGCTGGTGGCGGTCAGCCTGCACGCCGCCGGGCTGTTCACGAACCTGCCCGGCTTCCCCCAGGGTGTGGACTTCGTCATGCCCCTGGCCACCTACCAAGCGCTCACCGGCGCCGCTTCCCCAGACCAGTTCCTGCTGCGCACCGACGGGACGTCGGGAACCACTGCGACGGTCGCCGCGGCGCTGCAGAGCGGCGTCGGCCGCCAGGTACCGCTCCTCGTGGAGACCACTGCAACGGCGATCAACCGCGACCAGTCCAGCCTGGCCGCGCTCAGCCTCGATGGGCTCGGGCGGATGGAGGCCGCGTTCGCCGCGATGATGGCGGCGCTCGCTGTCGCCATCCTGGTCGCCGGCCTGCTTCTCCAGCGTCGCGGCGAATACTCGACTCTGCGGGCGCTCGGCGTGCGCATGCGGCACCTAGTCGGCATGCTGTCCGGCGAGGCCGGCATCGCGGCGGCGATCGGCGCGATCGTGGGGACGGCTGTCGGCCTCGGCATGGCCGCGCTCCTCGTGCAGATCCTGCGACCGCTGTTCACCCTTCCGCCTGCAGGGATCACCGTGCCGGTCTCCACGCTCAGCGTGCTGGTCGGCCTCCTCGTCGCCACCACAGCTCTCGCGACGCTCGCCGCGGGGGAGCTGGTGCGACGCAGCCATCTGGTCGAGGTGCTCAGGGAGGAGTGACGTCGAAGGGCGTCGCAGCTTCATCTAGGCTTCAGCAAAGGCCGACACCGTGGGGGCTCCATGCGTGCGCTGCTCGTCGAGGATGACCCGCGACTCAATCGCACCGTCTGTCGTGGCCTCGAGGAGGCCGGCATGAGCGTCGATGCCGTCGCTGACGGCCATGCAGCCGTCGATGCAGCGCTGGCAACCGCGTTCGACGTCATCGTGCTCGACGTCATGCTTCCTGGGCGAGACGGATTCGAGGTCTGCCGCGAGCTCCGGCGCCGGCGCGTCCGCACCCCGGTGATCATGCTGACCGGCCGTGACGCCGTCGAGGATCGCATCCGGGGGCTCGAGGTGGGCGCCGACGACTACCTCATCAAGCCCTTCTCGTTCCAGGAGCTCGTCGCTCGCATGCGGGCTTTGGTGCGCCGTCACCTCGATGATCGAGGAGCCGTCCTCGAGCTTGGCCCGATGCGGCTCGACACCGTGACTCACACGGTCAGCATCGGGGCGCAGCCCGTGGAGCTGACCGCCAAGGAGTTCGCCATCCTCGAATACCTCGCCCTGCATCCGGGGCAGGTGCTGTCCAAGGTCCAGATCGAGGAACACGCCTGGAACTACGACTTCGTGGGCGGGAGCAATCTCGTCGAGGTTCACATCGCACGGATCCGCCGCAAACTCAGCACTGCTGGAGCCCCCGACCTGATCGGGACGATGCGGGGGGTGGGGTATCGGTTCCGGCACCCCGACCGGGGGTGAGGAGCTGGCTGGCGCGCACCCGGGTGCGGCTGACACTCGCCTACGCGATTGTCTTCGCAACGGTCGCGGCCGCAGCCGCCACGGGGACCTGGTTCTTCCTACGGAGTACTGAGCTGAACTCCGTCGACGCGTCGCTCAGCGCGCAGGCGCAGGCCCTCGCGTCAGGGATCGACGATCAGAACGGCCACGTCACCTTTCAGGGAGGCGATACCCTGCCCGGCCAGACCCCGGCCGGCATCGCCATCTCCGCCCTGATCCTCGACGCCTCGGGCACAGTTCTCGATGCCTCAGGATCGACTCTGCGATCGGACGCCGTCGCTTCGCTGGTTGGACCGACCCTCAGCCAGGGCTCCCAGACAGCGACTGTGCGAAGCGGCGGTATCACCGAGCGCTTCCTCACGCAGCCGCTCAGCCTGGCGCAGGGTCAGCGCGCTGTGCTGGTCGTGGGCCGGCCCATCGATGAGGTGCAGGACACGCTGACCCGCGTCGGACTCTTGCTGCTCCTCACCGTCGCGGGCCTCACCCTGGTCGGGTCTGGCCTCGGCTACTGGCTGGCCGGCCGCGCCCTGCGACCGGTGCGCGTCATCGCGGCGACGGCCCGCGACATCAGCGAGCACGACCTGCACCGCCGCATCACGCTGGGGCTTCCGCCCGACGAGCTCGGCGAGCTGGCGGCCACGTTCAACGACATGCTGGCGCGGCTGGAGGCGTCCTTCGAGGGACTGCGGCGCTTCACCGCGGACGCAGCCCACGAGCTGCGGGCGCCGCTGGCGCTCCTGCGCGCCGAGGCGGAGGTCGCGCTTTCGGCGCCGCGGAGCAGTTACGAGTATCGCCAGGCGATCGAGACGATGCTCGATGAGGTCATCAGGCTGGCCCGCATGGCCGATCAGCTCCTGCTGCTCGCGCGCGCGGATGCCGGGGCGTTGGGAGTGCAGTGTGTGGACGTTGAGCTGGCGCGGGTCGTCGACGAGAGCATGACCCGCTGGCGCCCGCGCGCCGTGGCGCACGGCATCCGCCTCGTCGAGGATGCGGGCCGCGACGTCGTCACAGCGGATCCCGACCTGCTCCGACGGGTGCTCGACAACCTCGTCGACAACGCCCTGCGCCACACGCCGGACGGGGGGCGGATAGCCGTGTCCGCCCACGCGGCGGCCGGCGTCTGCACGGTCATCGTCGAGGACTCGGGGCCGGGGGTGAGCCCGGACCTGCGCGCGACCCTCTTCGAGCGCTTCACCCGCGCCGACGTCGCGCGCCAGCGCGAGACTGGGGGCGCCGGCCTGGGGCTGTCGCTGGTCGCGGCGATCGTCGCGGCCCATGGCGGGTCGGTCCGCGTCGAGAACACGACGAGCGGCGGCGCGCGTTTTGTGATCGAGTTGCCGTCTGGGGCGAGAGCGGGCGCCGCGGACATGCTCCACCCCGTGTCGTGATGGGGCGGGGCAGCACCTGGAACGGCTGGCACTCGGCGCTCCACCGCTACTCGAGACCGTTCCAGCCCCAGCGGGGTATCGGCAGACCGGGCGCCACCCGGGACTCAGGCGGCGAGTAGGCCAGGACCTCTCCCACCGCCCACTCCATGTACCCGCGCAGACCTGCGCGGAAATCGGGGTCATCGGGAAGGCCGGCGTCGTCGGCAGCCTGCACGAAGCAGGCGACGAAGCGAGGCCCGTAATCCTCGCCCGCTCCCTGGCCGGCGTGGATGCCGAGCATCGCCGACTGGCCGCCGCATGACTCCGAGTAGCGTGGGGGACCGCCGAACACCTCCGCCCAGTAGCCGGCCAGTCTTTCGAGGTGTTGGGGGTTTCCGGGGTGAGAGAAGGGATGGTTCAGCTCCGGGTCCTCGAGGCAGCGCCGATGGTGGGCGGCGGCAAGCGCCAGGAAGGCCGGCTCGCCGCCGGCGAACTCGAACATAGAGGGTCGGGGCATAGTCCAGAGTCTCGCGCATCGTCGTCGACGATTTCCATGTCGATCCAGCGGACGGCGTTCGGGGGAAAGACTCAGCGCTCGGTCAGTTGGGGAGGCGCCGGAATCATGGACCGGACGAACTCACCGGTGACGTAGTCGAGGAGCACCGCGGCGGACGTGAGCGGCGGTTGACCACCAGGGATGAAAGTCCCGGTGCACAGGACGGCCCAGACATACCGGTCTCCACCAGGAGATCCGCTGCCCGGGTGCCAGAAGTCGCGCGCCCGCCCGGCGACGGGTCGCACACTGGTGGCGTTCTGCGAACGAGCGCCTATGTAGTCGGCCGCGAGGCGCATCGCGTGCTGTGCGGTGATGCCCTTGGGCGGTGGCACCACCGGAGGGCGGACGACGGGCGTGGGCTCGGCAGGTCCAGCCCTGCGCGACCAGCCGACCCCCGCCGACCACGTCCATGTATCCGAGTAAAGCCCGCCGGGCGGTGCCGCCGCCCCGCCGAAGAGGATGAGCTGGCCGCGGCGATCGATCGCCATGGAGGCACCGCCGCGGTGGAGGGGTTCTGGCCCTTCTGCGATGGCGGTCCAGTTCGCCCCATCCCATGCCCAGAGGCGCGCGGAGATGTCGATGTAGAGCACGCGCTGTCCCGTGTCGTCGGTGGCGAGGAGGGGATTGGTCGGCGGCGCTGCGGGAGCGTCGTGAACGGGGGCGAGCCGCCAGTCGTCGCCCGTCCATGTCCACGTTGCGGTGGGTCCGGGGACGGTGTTGTGGTGCTGGATGCGCTGGACGAGCACGGCACGGCCGCTGGCCGGATCGGTGGCCATCGCCGTGGTCAGTCCATCGGGGCCAGTGCTGCCGTGCATCGGGCGGTCAAAGGTCTCGCCCGCCGCTCCGACGTGGCTGCTGCCTTCGAGGATGGGGCGGCGCTTTGTGCCACGACTCGTCCATGCCTGACCGTCCCAGGTCCATGTCCGGGTGGCCGATGCGGCGTCCGTCAACGACCAGTTTTCCGGCTGCGTGACCAGCACCACCTTGCGGGCCGTGCCGTCGTACGCCATGTGCGGGGTTGGGCCCGCGTTCGGAGAGGACACCGGGTGCTCTTGCTGCCAGCGCTCTCCGTCCCAAGTCCACGTGTCGCCGAGGGAAACGCGGTCACCGCCGCCAAACAGGACGACCTCTGCACTGGCGCGATGGAACGCCATCGCTGCCCCCGCGCGCGCGGAGGGGACGTCGGGCCTGGGTACACGCTAACGCAGGGCGGTCGAGCAGCGCCCGACCGGCGCCACCCCTGATCGGGCGGGACGCGCTTCAGTCACCGGGAGCCGAGCGGCCGTAGCATCCACTCAATGCGCCCCTTGAAAGACGAGATCGACCGGGTCGCTCGCGAGAGGGAGTTCTCCGGAGCGGTGCGCGTCGATCGTCACGGCGAGATCGAGCTGGCCGCCGCGTACGGTCTCGCTCACCGTGGCCAGGGCATCGCCAACACGATCGACACGCGGTTCGCCATCGCGAGCGGCGGCAAGGGGCTGACCGCGCTCGCCGTGGTCAGCCTGATCGAGGAGGACAGGCTCGAATTCTCCACGCCTGCCCGAGCTTTTCTTCGTGACGACCTGCCGCTGATCGGCGACGACGTCACCGTCGAGCACCTGCTCTCACACCGATCGGGGATCGGCGACTACCTCGACGAGGACGCCGGCCACGCGATCACCGACCACGTGCTGACGGTCCCCGCCCACCAGCTCGTCACCACAGAGGATTACCTCGCGGTGCTCGACAGGCATCCCGCCAAGTTCACGGCCGGCGAACGCTTCAGCTACTGCAACGGCGGCTACGTCGTGCTCGCACTGATCGCCGAGCGGGCGAGCGGCGTTCCCTTTGCGGAGCTCGTGCGCAGCCGGGTCTGCGGGCCTGCGGGCATGAACCACACCGAATTCCTGCGTTCCGACGAGTTGCCCGGGGACGTCGCGCTCGGGTATCTACCGATCGAGCGTGTGTCGAGGACGAACGTATTCCACCTGCCCGTGGTGGGAAGCGGCGACGGCGGCATCTATTCCACCGTCGCCGATTTCCCCGCGTTCTGGATCGCTCTGTTCGCGGGGAAGATCGTGTCGACCGCGCGGGTGGCCGAGATGGTGCGGCCGCGCAGCGACGTGCCGGCGGTTTCCCGGCGTTACGGACTGGGGTTCTGGCTCCACCGGTCCAGCGATGTCGTGATGCTGGAGGGTTTTGACGCCGGCGTGTCGTTCCGGAGCGTGCACGATCCCGGCTCACGGGTCACGCATACCGTGGTGTCGAACACGTCCAACGGCGCCTGGCCGATCACACGGCTGCTCGAGGAGCTGCTGAGCGAAGGTCGTCGCCGCTAGTCTCCGACAAGCTCCTCAACGCGCCTCGCCAAGCGTCGCCTCGATGCCGCGGACGTCGCCGTCCTCGTCGATGAGAACGGTGACGTCGACGTAGCCGAGGCGCGCGAGGTCGTCGACCAGCGCGTCGGCCTGCTCACCGCCGAGCTCGAGCAGGAGTGCACCGCCGCGCCCGAGGAAGCGGGGGCTGTCGGTCAGGACGCGCCGGAGGATGTCGGTACCGTCGTGACCGCCGTCGTAGGACAGGGGCGTCTCGAACGCGAAGGTGTCGCGCTGCAGCAGGGGCAACGCGGACGTCGGCACGTACGGCACGATGCCGACGACCACATCAACGCACCCCTCGAGCGCGTGCGGCAGGGGGGCGAACAGATCTCCGCAGTAGACCTCCACGCCATTCGCGGTCGCGCAGGCAGCGGCACGCTGGTCGATCTCCGACGCCACGACGCGCGCGCCAGGGTGGGCTGTGATCAGGGTCTTGGCGATGGCTCCGCTCCCTGTGCAGAGATCGATCGCCGCACCTTTAGCTGGCAGCCGCTGGACGGCCCGACGCGCGAGCGGCTCGCTCTGCCAGCGCGGAACATAGACACCGGGTTCGACGCGGATCGCCAGGCCGCAAAACGAGACGCTCCCGGTGATCCAGGCGAGCGGCTCGCCTGTGAGGCGACGCGCGACGAGCGAGTCGAGGAGCTCGACATCGCCGGCGGCGCAGGCGAGCAGCTCTCGCGCCTCCTCTTCCGCCGCGATGAACCCGGTGCGCGAGAGCAGCGCGGTGAGCGCCTCGAGGTCGTTGGGCATCGGCACGCTCGCAATGAGACCAGGAACGGATCGGATGGTGCCCGACCGGCGGCGTGGCCCCGGCGCCCGCTTGTACCGTACGCGCACGCTTGCCTTCCCGACGAAGGAGCCCCCGCACATGGCCGCGCCGTACCCTCCAATCGAGCCGCACGATCACGGGATGCTCGACACCCGCGACGGCAACCTCGTGTACTGGGAGGTCTGCGGCAACCCCGAGGGCAAGCCCGCTCTTGTGGTCCACGGCGGGCCAGGATCGGGGTGCAGCACCAGCGTGCGCCGGTCCTTCGACCCGGAGCGCTACCGGATCATCCTGTTCGACCAGCGCGGCTGCGGGCGCAGCGCCCCGCACGCGAGCGATCCCGCCACGGACATGAGTTGCAACACAACGGCGCATCTGCTCTCGGACATGGAGCAGCTACGCGAGCACCTGGGCGTGGAGGGCTGGCTGCTCTTCGGCGGCTCGTGGGGGTCTACGCTGATCCTCGCCTACGCCGAGCGCCACCCCGACCGGGTTACTGAGATCGTCGTGCCCAGCGTCACCACGACCAGGCGATCGGAGATCGACTGGCTCTACAGGGGCGTGGCTCGGTTCTTTCCCGCGGAATGGGAGCGGTTCCGCGATGGAGTCCCCGAGGCCGACCGAGGCGGTGGCCTGGTCGCCGCCTACGCGCGCCTCATGGAGCATCCCGATCCGGAGGTACGCGCGCAAGCCGCAACCGACTGGTGCGCCTGGGAGGACGCCGTGGTCTCCCTGGAGCCCAAGGGCAAGCCGAGCCCCTACAGCATCGCCAACCTACAAGACCGGCTTGCATTCGTGCGGATCGCCGCGCACTACTTCGCCCACGGAGCCTGGCTCCAGGAAGGCATCCTGCTGCGCAACGCCGAACGGCTGGCCGGCATCCCGGGCGTCCTGATTCACGGCCGCCTCGACCTCGGCAGTCCACTCGACACGGCCTGGGAACTCGCCGCTGCCTGGCCCGACGCGCAGCTCGTCGTCGTCGATGACTCAGGCCACACGGGCAGCGACTCCATGCTGCTGTCGGTGTACGAGGCGCTCGACCGATACGCGCGACCCTGACGTGAAGTGTCGAGCTACGCCGAGGGAGGGAGGAGCTGCTTTTCGAACCAGTGGTGCGCGTAGGGTTCGTCGTTGAAGGCTGCGACCTCGACGTAGCCGGCGGATCGGTACAGGCTGATCGCCTCGGCGAGCGTCTCATTGGTCTCCAGCCGGACAGCCCTGGCGCCGTGGCCGGCGGCCCTGGCTTCAAGCTCGTTCAGCAGTCGACGGCCGACGCCGAGGCCACGCGCGGATTCCGTGACCCACATGCGCTTGATCTCGGCGGGCTGGTTGTCGTGGAACTTGAGCGCACCGATGCCGATCGGGCTCGTCTGAAGTGACGCCAACAGGAGGAGCCCGGCTGGCGGCCGCAGCTCCTCCTCGAGAGCGGAAATGCTCCGCGTGGGATCGAAGCCCGTGTCGAATCGGCGGTTCAGTTCGGCGAAGTACGCGCGCAGACAATGTCGCGCCTCTGAGCGGGCAGGGTCGATCGGGGCCACCTCGACCATCGCCGCCGTCATGAGCCGTTCGACGTCGGCCATCGCCGCGACCAGGCGAGCACGCTGCGCCGGGCTCAGGGGCGCAAGCAGCGATTCGGCCAGATCGTCGCTGCGTTGGTCGAGCACGGCTCGTTCAGCCGATCCCGACGGGGTCAGTCGTGCGGTCCGAATCCGCTTGTCGGACTCCTTCGGGCCGAGGCTGACCATCCCGGCCGTTTCCAGCGAACGCAGCAGCCGGCTGAGGTACCCCGAGTCCAGCCCGAGCTGAGCGCGCAGGGAACGCACGTCGCGCCCGTCGGACCCGATCTCCCACAGGAGCCGGGCCTCGCCGAGCGAGCGATCGCGGGCGAGGAATCGCTCGTTGAGCGCCCCCACGCGCTGGGTGACGATCCGGTTGAACCGGCGCACCTGCGAGACCATCGCCTGGTCCATTCTCTGACTATAGTCAGAGAACCGACCGGAATCCAGCGCCATCCCAGCAGCCGGCAGGGTCATCAGGGACAGGATCACGGATCGCACGCGTCGGGTGAGGGAGCCAGCTCCCATTCGGAGGGCGCCTACAATGCGCCCATCGAGATCCGCATCATCGACGCCTTCGCAGACCGGGCGTTCGCGGGGAACCCGGCGGCGGTGTGCTTCATCGACGGCGCCTGGCCCGCCGATGCCTGGATGGGTCAGGTGTCGGCCGAGTTCAACCTCCCGATGACCGCCTTTGTCCGCCCGCTGCTCGGCGACGCGGACGCGGACTGGCACTTGCGCTGGTTTCTGGCGGCTGGGAAGGAGCAGAACATCTGCGGCCACGCGACACTCGCGGCGGCCCATGCCCTGTTCAGCGCAGGCCGCGCGTCGAGCCCGGTGCGCTTCAGCACGCGCAGCGGGGGTTCTCGTCGCCCACGCATGTGAGGACGGGAGCGTCACCCTCGACTTCCCCGCTGCGACCGGCGGGCTTGGTGTCCTGCTCTGCGTGGTCAGAGATGAGGCCTCCGTACGAGCCGCCAATCCAGACTTCGCTGCCCTGGCCGGCGTGACACGTCCGGACGGCATACGGGGTGTCATTCTCACCGCTGCGAGTTCGGACACGGACGGGGGCGTCGACTACGTGTCGCGCTGCTTCTACCCCGCCGACGGCATCCCGGAGGACGCCGTCACGAGCAGCGCCCATACCGCACTCGCGCCCTACTGGTCGCGCCGCCTCGGCCGCGACCCCCTTGTGGGCCTGCAGGCATCGGCGCGCATGGGCGTGATCCGGACATCGGTCCACGGCGAGCGCGTGCACCTCACCGGCCACGCGGTCACCCTCATCGAGGGCACGCTGCACGCTGGCGAGCGGGAGGCGGTTGTCACCCAGGACTCGGTCGCGGCACTCACAGCCAATTGACGACACATGGCCGGCACGCGCGACCGGGGGCGTGGCCCGGCTGTCGGCCTACCTCTACGGGCCTTCGGACGGAGCTCAGTGGGCCGCGCGTAGCTGCCGCGTCGTTGACGACGCGGCGCGCAGCGGCGCGGTCGCCGCAGCCGGGGTGGTGGACGCCCGCCCGCCGCTCCCCGGCTCAAGGGACGCGACGAAGACGTCGGTGAGCGGCGTGGTGTGCCGGCTTCCATCGACCGCGCTGACGAAGCAGGAGACGAACCCGTCGCCGCTCGATGCCAGCCCCTCGTAATCGCCGACGAACCAGCCACCGCTGAACGGCGTCGCCAGCATGTCGAACGGCCGCGGGATCACGCGAGTGCTCGCCTCGAAGTCGTTGCCGCCACGCGGCGACGACGTGAACCAGTAGTCGGTCGGGAGGGTCGGATTCGCTGGCGCGAACTCGCGGAAGTCGTAGTAGGTCACACCAACGCGCCCGCTGTCGTCCACCGCCACGCTCGGCGTCAGCGCGTCCTGTCCGGTGTTCGTGCTGACAAGCCGCGGCGCACTCCAGTTCGTCCCATTCGTCGAGTGCGAGATGACTACACCGTTCACGGCCCCGCCGGTGAAACGGGCGTCCTCCCACACCACGTACATCTCCCCGGTGTATGGATCGATGGCGACCTGGGGAAGGTCGCTTCCGGCGCGGACCGGCTGGCCGCCGACATGTGGGTCGACGTCGTTGACGACCTGCGTCGCGGAGATCTGCAGCGGGGCGCTCCACGTCGCGCCCCCATCGCTCGACGAGACGACCGCCTCCTGGTCAGCCTGATTGCTGTTGAAGAAGCGCAGGTAGAAGTCATAGAGGACGCCGGTGTGGCGGTTGACCAGAAGGATGCTGCCGATCGTCCCCTCGGAAGGGCTGGCCGGCGTTATGGGTCGGGGCTTGCTCCAACTCTCACCGAAGTCCGTCGTCTTGGCGAACCACGCGGGCTGTGAGCCGTCGGTGCCTGAGCGGTCCCACACTACGTACGCCGTCCCCGGTGTGCGTGGGTCGGCGGTCACCGACTCCTTGTCGTTGAAGATCACACCGGTGGGATCGAAGTCCTTCTTGACGAGCCGCGGGTCGCTCCACGTGGTCCCTCCGTTCTTCGAGACCGCTGCGACCACGGCGCTGTGAGGGCTTGCTCCACTGGCGAGCTCGTCGAAAGAGATGGAGACGGCATATGCGGTGCCGTCCGGGCCGATGGACACCCACGGATCGGACGCTCGCGGATAGTGGACGCCGCCCTGCGTGCAGGTGCTGAACGGTAGGGCGACTTCACGGAAGTGCTTCCCACCATCGGCGGAGACGCCAGCGACGAGACCGTGGGCGCCGCCATCGCTCCAACGGTCCTGCTGCCAGACCGCGATGAGGTTGCTGAGGTTGGCGGGATTGACTGCGACATTGGGCTCCACCTCGGCGCTCAACGAGACGGTCCCCGAGGCCTCAGCGCCCGCGGTGCACGTCGCGTAGGGGTCCGCCCCGGAAGCACGGACGACCGAGGGCGAATCTGCGGCCGCTCCGCTCGTCGTCAGCAGGGTCATCACGCCCGCCATGGCAAGGGCAGCGGGCACCGGCCGACGTCGCGACAAGAGCAACGTGGCTTCCTCCAACCGTGGGTCCTGTTGTGGGAGGTGGCACAGCATAGGACACGTCCGCTGGGTCGGCCGGCCGCAGCCTCCCGAGCCGGGCGCCGCCCGCCATCGGTTTGCGGCCCCCGGCAGTCTGGTCCAGCATGTCCGAATCCGTCTAGCCAAGAGCACAGTCAGTCAGTATGTTTGTTTGCGTGCAAACATTGTCGGCCGTCGCCACCACTGGCATCTACTGCCGACCGGGGTGTGGGGCGCGGCCCCGCCCACAAAACGTCCGGGCCTTCGAGTGGGCTGCCGCGGCCGAGGCGGAAGGGTATCGGGCGTGCCTGCGGTGCCGTCCCTACCGGTCGCCGCAATCCCCTGGCTGGACGGCGCCGGAGCTGGTCTGCCGGGCGGTGCAGCTGATCGCCGGCGGTGCGCTCGACCGTGGAACCGAACCCGCTTTGGCGGCGCGGTTAGCGGTGTCGCCCCGGCACCTGCGCCGGCTCTTCACTGTCCACCTGGGTGTAACCCCTGACGGGTTGGCGCGGTCGCGCCGGGCCCACTTCGCTCGCCGGCTCCTCGACGACACCGACCTCACGATCACCGAGGTCGCTTTAGCGGCAGGCTTCGGGAGCGCCCGTCAGTTCAACCGTGCCTGCCAGGACGTGTTCCGGATGCCGCCCCGCGAGCTGCGGACCCGACGGCGCGCGTCCGACCGCCTCGTTGCCGATGGCGGTCTGCTGCTGCGCTTGCCATTTGCGGGCCCGCTCGACTGGGACGCCCTGATCGCGTTCTTCGTCGCCCGAGCCGTCCCCGGCGTCGAGCTCATCTGCGGCAACACCTACCGACGCACCATCGTCGTCGAGGGTGATCCCGGCGTCCTCGAATTGTTCCCCGGTGGCGCCGATCACCTTCTGCTCCGCGCCCACCTTCCCCACTGGACAGGGCTGATCCACGTTGTGGAGCGGGCTCGCCGTATCGCCAGCCTCGACGTCGACATGAACGAGCCCACCACGCAGCTCGCCGGCGACGCAGTCATCGGGCCATTGCTCTCAGCCCGACCCGGAATTCGTGTGCCGGGCACATGGGATCCGTTCGAGACCGGGGTGCGGGCGGTGATCGGCCAGCAGGTGACCGTTGCGGGCGCGACCACCATCGCCGGGCGGCTGGTCGAGCGGCATGGCGATCCGGTCCCCGGGCTGCACCAGTTGGGCCTCACCCGCACGTTCCCCTCCCCGCAGACGCTCGCAAGCGCGGACCTCAGTGGGTTGGGGATGCCGGAAGCCCGCGCGCTAGCGATTCGCTCGTTCGCACGCGCCGTCGCCGACGGCGACGTCCGCCTCGACCGGAGCATCGGTCTCGAAGAGCTCGTCAGCCGCATCACCGCGATCCCCGGGCTGGGCCCGTGGACCGCGCACTACATCGCCCTGCGCCTCGGCGAGCGCGACGCCTTCCCGGCCGCAGACCTCGGCCTCCAGCGCGCCCTGGGGCGGCAGGTCGCTCCCTCGACCACCGCGCTCACCCGGTTCTCCGAACGTTGGCGGCCATGGCGGGCGTGGGCCGCGGCGCACCTCTGGATGGCGGCGTCGAGCGGGGCAGCGCGCTGAACGGCGCTGCGGCAATGATGCACGGCCATGACCAGACACACCGCCGCTGTCCCTCCGTCCCCCGACCTCCTTCTCCTGCTCGTCCGGCACGCCGAGCAGCGGACCATGCGGACCCATGACGCCGAGCTGAGCGCGCGGGGGAGGGCCCAGGCCCAGCGCCTCGCTGGGCGGCTGGCGCGCATCCCGCTGACCGCTGTCGTCGCCAGCCCGCTCCGGCGCGCGATCGAGACGGCCACGACCGTGGCCGCGGCCACGGGCCTGCCGATCGAGGTGGAGCCCGACCTCGAGGAGGTCCGGATCGAGGCCGAGGCCCGACGCGAGCGCTACACCGACACCGCGGCGAGCGTCCTCGAGCCCAGACGCGACGACTACAGCACCGCGGCCATGGGCCTGGTCCGGCTGGCGACGCGGACGCAGTGGGGGGCGGTCCCCGGCGCCGAGGACGGGACCACCTTCCGGAGCCGGGTGGTGGCGGCGGTCGAGCGGGTGATTGCGCGACACCATCGCGGCGTGGTCGCCTGCGTGGCGCACGGGGGCACGATCAACGCGATTCTGGGTGCATGGGCGCAGGTCGACCGCGACATGTGGTTCGTGCCCTGGCACACGGGCGTGTCCGCCGTCCTGGTGAGCGGGGAGGAGCGGGTGATCCTGACGGTCAACGACGCCGCGCATCTCGACGCCACAGAGGACCTGCTCCACATCGTGGCCCACGGCATCCGGGACGGGCCCAAACGCGCATAGTCAGTCGCCACGGGCGGTAGGCGCCCTGCCGCATGGCTGCGCCGATCACGCACAATGGCGACGATGTCCGCTCAGCACACCGTGCGCCTCCACGTCAACGGCCACGAGCACGTCGTCCAAGTCGAGCCGCGCACCCTGCTCGTCGAGCTCCTTCGCGAGACGCTCGGCCTGCGCGCGACGAACATCGGTTGCGACACATCGTCGTGCGGCGCGTGCACCGTGCTGCTGGACGGAGAGTCGTGCAAGTCGTGCACGGTGTTGGCCGTCCAGGCTGACGGTTGTTCGGTCACCACCGTCGAGGGGCTCGCCTCCAGCGACGGCATGCATCCGGTGCAGCGCGCCTTCCACGAGCACCATGCGCTGCAGTGCGGCTTCTGCACCCCGGGGATGGTGATGGCGACGGTCTCGCTCCTGCGCGAGAACCCGCATCCCACGGCCGCGGACGTGCGCGAGGCCCTCGAAGGCAATCTATGCCGCTGCACTGGGTACCACAACATCGTGCGCGCCGTGCTGGCCGCTGCTGCCGAGCCGATGCTCGCGCCCGCGACTGAGGGTCAGGCTGCCGCCCGCTCGTAGGCCTCGTGCACGGTGCGCCGGCTCAGGGTCCGCGCCAGGTGCCGGCGGAATGCCGCGTCGGCCCCGAGGTCGGTGACCGGCGACGTGCCCTCGGTGGCGTGGTCGGCGGCCGGGGCGATCCCGGTGGCGTCGCCGCCCGCCAGCGCCCTCTCGACACCGGTGGCGCGCACCGCTGTCGACGCCATGTTGGCGAGCCCCACGGCCGCGCGCGTGATCGACTCCCCCGAGCGCTCGACGATCGCGGCGACGGCGACAATCGCCCAGTCCTGGGCGCGTCGGTTGAACTTCGTGTAGGCCCATCCGTGGCCGGGTGCCGGGACTGGGATGCGCACCTCGACGACCAGTTCACCCGGTCGCAGGGCGGTCTCGAGGAATCCCTGGAAGAAGCTCTGCGTATCGAGTTCGCGACGCGCGTGGCCATCCTGAACGACGACGCCGGCCTCGAGCGTGCTGAGGACGGCCGGCAGGTCGGCGGCGGGATCGGCATGCGCGACCGAGCCGCCCAGCGTGCCGCGGTGGCGCACCTGCGGATCCCCCACGAGGCTGGCGACGTGAGCCAGCAGCGGGATGCGCGTCCGCAACGTCGCCGAGGTGGCCAGGTCGTGGTGACGCGTCAGCGCCCCTATGGCGACATATGCGCCCTCGTCGCGGACGTACGCGAGCTCGCCGCGCAATGGACCCAGATCGATGAGGGTCGTCGGGCGGGCGAGTCGCAGGCGCAGCAGGGGGATGAGCGACATCCCGCCGGCCAGCGCCTTGGCGTCCTCGTCGGCCGTCAGTAACGCGCTTGCGTGGTCCAGGGAGGTGGCGCGCACATACTCGAACGGCGCCGGGATCATGACGCTGCTTCCGTCGTCGCCCCACGCGCCGCAGTGATCGCATCGAAGACGCGCTGGGGCGTGCAGGGCATGTCGAGGTGGCGAACCCCGAGGTGCGCCAGCGCATCGACCACGGCGTTGTGCACTGCCGGCGTGGCCCCGATCGTCCCGGCCTCGCCGATCCCCTTGGCGCCGAGCTCGTTGAGCGGCGTCGGCGTCTCCATGGAGATCAGCTCGAAATCGGGAAGCTCCGCAGCGGTGATGATCTCGTAGTCCGCGAACGTCGTCGTGAGCAGGTTGCCCTCGGCGTCGTAGTGAATCGATTCGAGAAGTGCCTGGGCCACGCCCTGGGCGATGCCGCCGTGCAGTTGACCCGCAGCGGCGAGTGGGTTGAGGATGCGCCCCGCGTCGTCGACTGCGACGAAGCGGCGCAGCACGACCTGCCCGGTCTCCGTGTCGACCTCGACGAGCGCCAGGTGGGCGCCGAACGGGTAGGTGGCGCCGCGCGGCTCGAAGACGTGCTCGACGCTCAGCCGTTCCGCCGCCTCCGCTGCGAGCTCCTGCCACGACCGCGTCGCAGACGGCACCCCGGCGACGTGGAAGCGGCCCTGGGCGCGATCGAAGACGATGTCGATCGGGTCCGCCTCGAGCGAATCCCCGGCCACCTCCCGCGCGCGCTCGACCAGGACGTCCGCCGTCTCAGCGACGGCGCTGCCGACGGTCTGCACGGATCGCGAGCCGCCGGTGACGTTGCCGTGCGCAAGGATGTCGGTGTCGCCGAACAGCACCTCGACGGAGTCGATGGGCACGCCCAGCCGATCACTGACGAGCATCGCCCAGGTCGTCGCGTGCCCCTGGCCCTGCGGCGACGAGCCCAGTCGCACCACGACATGCGCGTCGGGCCGGACTGCCATGGCGGCGTGCTCCGGGGTGGCCATGAGGGAGGTGATCTCGACATAGAGCGACAGCCCGAGGCCGAGCTGCACGGCGTCACCGGCCGCGCGCCGGCGAATCTGCTCGGCGCGCAGGTTTGCGTAGCCGGCCGCATCCAGAAGTCGCTCGAGCGCGGCGACGTACGCGCCGGAGTCGTACACCGCCGGCGCCATGAGCATGGTCGTCAGCGCGTTGACGTCGTCGCCGGCGCCGGGGACGCGACCCGTGCGGGTCGTGTACGGGAAGGCATCCGGCGCAATGGCGTTGCGCCGCCGCACCTCGGCGGGGTCCATCCCGATGCGCGTGGCGAAGAGGTCGACGGCGCGCTCGATGGCGGCCGCCGCCTCGGGCCGCCCCGCGCCGCGGAAGGAGATCACCGGCGCCGTCGTGGTGACAACGATGCGTCCCCTGATCGCGACGCGCGCGATGTCGTAGACCCCCTGGGCCATCATGCGCGTCAGGTAGGGCAGGAAGGCCGCGGCCATGGGGTAGGCGCCCGCGTCCTGCACGAGATCCAGCGCGTACGCGTCGATCCGGCCCTCACGCGTACCTCCCACGGCGATCCGCTGGATCTGGGCGCGCCCGTGGCCGCCGGCGAGGAGGTTCTCGCTGCGCGTCTCCGTCCAGCGCACGGTGCGGCCGGTGCGGCGGGCCGCCCAGGCGACCAGCAGTTCCTCGGGCATGAGCCCGACCTTCGCGCCGAAGCCGCCGCCCACGTCGGGCGCGATGACGCGCACCTGGGCCGGCTCGACGTCGAGCGCACGGGCGATCCCCGTCCGCACGGAGTGCGGGCCCTGGGTGGAGATCCAGTAGGTGAGCCGGCCCTCGTCCGACCATAGGGCTGCGGCGCCCCTCGTCTCGAGCGGGGCCGCAGAGACGCGCTGATTGACGATGCGCTGTTCGACTACGACCTCGCACCCGTCGAGGGCCCCGTCCAGGTCCCCGACGGAGAACTCCCCGACCAGGTTGGTGCCGGCGTCCGGGAACAGGAGCACGCCGCCGGCAAGAGCCGCCTCGGGGTCGACGAGCGCGTGCAGCGGCTCATACTCGACGGTGACGAGCTCGGCGGCATCGAACGCCTGCGCTCGGCGCTCGGCGACGACCATCGCCACCGCCTCGCCCACGAAACGGACGGTGTCCATCGCCAGCAGCGGCCGTGCCATGGCCGGGTTGGCACCGAACTCGGCGGGCCGGGGGGCGACGTCGACGTCCGCGGCGGTGAACACCGCGATCACTCCCGGCGCTTGCTCGGCCGCCGCGGTGTCGATCGCGGTGATCCGCGCGTGGGCCATGGGCGAGCGCACGTACGCGACGTGGGCCGCGTTGGCCAGCTCCAGGTCGTCGAGATAGGTCCCGCCCTGCGTCAGCAGGCGTGGATCCTCGACGCGCAGGACGCGATGGCCGAGGATGCTCACGGCGGCCACGGTAGCTTGACGGAGGGCCGGGCCGCGACCGACGATCGCCCGCCACCAGCCCGGCGCCGAGGAGATGACCATGCCCGCCAGCCAGTCCCTGGGATTCCGCTCCGCCTCCGACCTGCTCGCGGCGATGCGGGGCCGGGAGCTCTCGCCCACGGAGCTGCTCGACGAGGTGCTCGTCTCGATTCACGCTCACCAGGGCCGGCTCAACGCCTTCACCGCAGTCCTCGAGGACCAGGCCCGCGCCCAGGCCGAGGAGAGCGCGCGCCGCATCCTCGCGGGCGAGGCGCGTGCTCTCGAAGGGCTCCCCGTGCCCATCAAGGACAACGTGCTCATCAAGGACGTCCCCGTCACCGACGGCTCGCGCATGGCGCCTGAGTTCCCGTCCCCGTTCGAGACCGAGCTGGTGACCCGGCTGCGGAACGCGGGCGCCGTGCTGGTGGGCAAGACCAACCTCCCCGAGTTCGGCACGATCAGCACCACCGAGAACGTCCGCTTCGGCGCCACCCACAACCCTTGGGATCTGGGTCGCACCACGGGCGGTTCCAGCGGTGGTGCGGCGGCGGCGGTGGCGGCGGGAGTGGTGCCCGCGGCCCACGGCAACGACGGGGGCGGCAGCCTGCGCATCCCCGCGTCGTGCTGCGGCCTGTTCTCGCTCAAGCCGACGCGGGGCCGCGTGCCCCGCGGGCCACTCCCCGGCAATGATCCCGCGCTGCTCATCGTCGACGGCTTCCTCACGCGCACCGTCGCCGACAACGCGCTCCTCCTCGACGTCGTGGCCGGAGCCGCCACGGACGATCCCATGCAGGTGTCCGCGCCGGCGCGGGCCTTCAGCGCCGAGGTCGGCGCAGACCCGGGCAGGCTGCGCATCGGCTGGACGGCCAAGCCGCCCATCGACACGCCCGTCGACGCCGCGTGCGTCGCCGCCGTCGAGGACGCGGCACGGCTCGCCGGAGACCTGGGGCACGACGTGGAGCGCTTCACGCCCGACTGGGGATCGGAGACACTTGCTGAGGACTTCATCGATCTGTTTGCGGCGTCGATCGGGGCGGCGATCGACTTCTACGCAAGCCTGGGAGGCGATCCCTCCCTCGCGGAGCCGCACAATCGCGCTCTGCGCGAGCGGGCCCGCGGCATCGACGCAGCGCGGCTGTTCCTTGTCGTCGGGCAGTTGCAGCTGGCCGCGCGCCAGGGCCTGGCGGGATTTGCGACCTACGACGTGATACTGATGCCCACGCTCGCCCTCCCACCCGTGCCGCTCGGCTGGCACTTCGAGGGCGCCGAGGCCGACCCGATGGCGGCGATGAACAACGCGGTGCGGTTCACTGCCTTCCCGGCGAGCGCGAACGTGACGGGTCAGCCCGTCGCGGCGCTGCCGCTGCACTGGCAGGACGGGCTGCCCATCGGGGTCTCGGCATTCGGCCGCCCGCTGGGCGAGGCGACCTTGCTGAGACTCAGCGCGCAGTTCGAAGCCGCGCGCCCGTGGGAGCAGCGCCGGCCGCCGGCGGCGTAGCCGAACCCATGAACGCCTGCCAGCAGTGGCGCGACGCGCTGCGCGCCTGGGAGATTCCTCCGCGCATCCTCGCCCAGGCGCCGGAGAGCCCCTGGTT
This sequence comes from Candidatus Dormiibacterota bacterium, assembly GCA_036521675.1. GTDB lineage: Bacteria > Chloroflexota > Dormibacteria > Aeolococcales > Aeolococcaceae > DATDHG01. Next base: position 4,165 of record DATDHG010000241.1, on the reverse strand, counting down.
CGTGCCCGACTCCGTGCTCCGCGGCGCGGCAGGGGGGCCGACCGTGTCGCACCGGCGCGCCCTCGATGCGCTCCCCGACGGCGGCAGCGTTCTCGACGTCGGCGCAGGCACCGGGGCGATGTCGCGACCGCTCCGCAGCCGGGCGCGCCACATCACTGTTGTCGATACGGTCGCCGAGCGACTCGCCGCCTGCGACGCTGATGCGCGCACCGTCGGCATCTGGCCTGACGTCGCCCGGAGCACAGAACCCGCCGACGTGGTGGTCTGCGGCCACGTGCTCTACAACGTGGCCGACCTGGCGCCGTTCGTCGACGCCCTCAACGCGGCGACCCGGCGGCGCGCCGTCATCGAGCTGACCGCGCGGCATCCTCGCGACGTCGAGGAGGAGAGGGCGTTGTGGCGCCGTTTCTGGGGCATCGACAGACCCCGCGGCCCGACGTGGGAGAACGCCGCCGACGCGCTGCGGGAGCGCGGCGTCGAGCCGGTGGCGGAACAATGGCGGACCCCGAGGCGCGGGGCCTTCGACAGCCTCGACGACCTCGTCGCCGCCACCCGTCGCCGGCTGTGCCTGGCGGACGACCGTGACGAGGAGCTGCGCGCCGCGCTCGAGGGCGTCGCCGTGCGCCATGAGGGCGGATGGGTGCTCGGCGATCCCGAGAGCCGGCTGGTCACGCTGTGGTGGGATGCTCCACAGCCGTGAACCTGCCAGCCGCCGCGACGACCAAACGCGGCGCAGCCTCGAGCGAGCCTCCGCTGTTCGCCAGGCTGCGCGATGCCGTCGGGTCGGACGGCCTCATCACCGAACTCGAGCAGCTGCGCACCTACGAATGCGACGGGCTGACGGGACACCGCGTGATCCCCGCGGCAGTGGTGCTGCCCCGGTCGACAGCGCAGGTGGCGGAGTGTGTCCGCGCGTGCCAACAAGCGCGGACGCCCTTCGTCGCCCGCGGGGCCGGCACCGGGCTCTCGGGGGGCGCGCTGCCGGTCGCCGACGGCGTCGTGATCGGCTTGGCCCGCATGCGCGCGGTGCTCGACGTGGACCTCGAGAACCAGCGCGTCACCGTCCAGCCCGGCGTCACCAACGCGGCCATCTCCCAGGCGGTGACGGCCGCCGGGTTCTACTACGCACCCGACCCGTCGAGCCAGTCGGTGTGCACCATCGGCGGCAACGTCGCCGAGAACAGCGGCGGTGCGCACTGCCTGAAATATGGCTTCACCACGCACCATGTCACCGGCGCCACCCTCGTGACCGCCGACGGGCGCGTCGCGCGCCTCGGCGGTGCGGTGGCCGATACGCCGGGCTACGACCTGCTCGGCGTGGTCGTCGGCAGCGAGGGGACCCTGGGCATCGTCACCGAGGTCATCGTCAGCATCCTGCCTCTGCCGGAGACGGTGCGCACGCTGCTCGCCGCCTTCCCGTCGGTGGAAGAGGCCGGGGACGCCGTCTCGCGCATCATCGCCGGGGGGATCGTCCCTGCAGCCGTGGAGATGATGGACCGCCTCAGCGTCGAGGCGGTCGAGGCGGCGGTGCACCCCGGCTACCCGCAATGCGAGGCCGTGCTCATCGTGGAGCTCGACGGCCCGGCGTCGGAATGCGACTCATGCTTCGATGCCGTCCAGGCGATCTGCCGTGAGAGCCACGCGAGCGAGCTGCGCGTCGCCGCCGATGCCGACGAGCGGGCGCTGATCTGGAGGGGGCGTCGGGCCGCCTTTGCCGCGATGGGCCGTGTCAGTCCGACCTATTACGTCCAGGACGGAGTGATTCCGCGCACGCGGCTCGCCGAGGTCCTCGCAGGCATCCACGGTTGCGCTGCTCAGTATGGCCTGCGCGTGGCCAATGTCTTCCATGCCGGCGACGGCAACCTGCATCCGCTCGTCCTCTATGACGCCGCGCGCGCGGGCGAGCCCGAGCGCGCCGAGGAGCTTGCCGGCCGCATCCTCGACCTCTGCATCGAGGCCGGGGGCTCGATCACCGGCGAGCATGGCGTGGGCACGGACAAGGCGTGCCACATGCCGAAGCAGTTCAGCCCCGGCGCGCTCGAGGCTTTCGCCAGGCTGCGCGCGGCCTTCGACCCCGACGACCTCTGCAACCCCGGCAAGGTGTTGCCGACCCCACGACTTTGCGGAGAGGTGCCGGGACCATACCGTGCGCACCCCGCCGAGATCGCCGGCCAGGCCGAGCGCATGTGAGCGCGTCCGCGGAGCTGCGCGTCGCGGACTTCGCCGGACTGGTCGGCGCGGCCAACGTGCGCGACGCCGGTGATGATGACGTGGTTCATGGGGTCAGGCCACGCCTGGTGGTCGCCCCCGGCACTGAGGACGAGGCGTCCGTGGTGCTGCGCGAGGCGTCGAGGGCTGGGCTTGCGGTGGTGATCCGCGGGGCGGGGACCAAGCTCACCTGGGGTGCGCCTCCCCGCACATGCGACATGGTGCTCTCGACCCACCGGCTCGATGCCCTGGTGGAGCATGAGCCGGGCGATCTGGTCTGCGTCGCCCAGGCGGGGATGAGGCTGGAGGCGCTCCAGGCGGTGCTGGTCGCGGCCGCCGGCCACCGCCAGCGGCTCATGCTCGACCCCTTCCCCGCGGGGACCCTCGGCGGCATCGTCGCCACGGCCGCGAGTGGCCCGCTGCGCAACCGCTACGGAACTCCGCGCGCCGTGCTCATCGGGGCGCGGTTCGTGCTCGCGGACGGGACGATCGGACACACGGGCGGGAAGGTCGTCAAGAACGTCGCCGGATACGACCTCGCCAAGCTGCTGACGGGTTCCCTCGGCACCCTGGCCCTGATCACCCAGGTGGCGTTTCGACTTCACCCCGACCCGCCCGCGTCGCGCACGGTGCTCCTCGACAGCGCCTCGCCGGACCACGTCGTCGCCTACCTGAACCGGTTGCGCCGCCTGCCGGTGGTGCCGAGTTGCGTCGACGTGCTCTGGCCCGACGGCGTCGTCCGGGTCCGCATCGACGGCTCCGCGGACAGCGCCGAGCGGCAGGCGCAGGGCGTCGCCGGCGGTGCGGGAGGGCGCGTGCTCGATGACCGCGAGGCCGCCCTGCTGGACGCGCGCATCGCGGTGCGGCCCTGGGACCTCCCCGGGGCCATCGTCGGCGTGGCGCTACCCCGCACCCACATCGGAGACCTGCTCGAGCTGGCCTCCGGCCGCGTCGAGGAGGTGGTCCTGCGCGGCACGCTCGGCACCGGGGAGGCCCGTCTCGCGGAGGATGCGGCGGCGGTGACCGGGTTCCGGCAGGCGGTGGCCACAATCGGCGGACACGTGGTGCTGCAGCGCTCGCCCGCGGCGCTCGGAGCGGTGGCCTGGCCGCCCGGCGATGACGTGGCCGTCGAGCTGATGCGTTCCGTCAAGCGCGCGCTGGACCTCTCGGGTGTGCTCGCACCGGGGCGGTTCCTGGCGGCAATCTGACGTGGCTGCAAAGGAGATCGGGGTCGGGCGGCCGGACCGATCTGCCCCCGGGCCGGCCGCCTTCGACGACCACCACCGGCCGGCGCGCGCGCTGATCGACGACTGCGTCCACTGCGGCTTCTGCCTGCCCGCCTGCCCCACCTACCTGCTGTGGGGCGAGGAGATGGACTCACCGCGGGGCCGCATCCTGCTCATGGACGCCGCCGAACGCGGCGAGGTCTCGCTGACTCCGACGCTGGTCGGCCATTGGGACGCCTGTCTTGGTTGCATGGCCTGTGAGACCGCCTGCCCCTCGGGGGTCCGCTACGGACGGCTGATCGAGCAGACCCGTCAGCAGGTGGAGCGTCGCCATCGCCGGCCCCTGCGGCAGCGTGCACTGCGCGGCGCGCTGTTCGCCGTGCTGCCCCATGCCCGTCCGCTGCGCGGGGTCGCGGCGGCGCTGTGCGCATACCGCGCCACCGGTCTGCAGCGCGCGCTGCGCTCGACGGGGATGACCACCCGGCTACCGGCGCAGCTGCAGCGCGCCGATGCGCTGGCGCCGGCGGTCTCGGCGCGGGCTCTGCTGGCACGGGCGCCACGTCGCCTCGCTGCGACCGGACGGTCGCGGATGCGCGTGGCCATGCTGACGGGCTGCGTGCAGCGCGCCTTCTTCGGGGACGTCAACGCAGCGACGGCCCGCGTCCTTGCCGGCTTCGGCGCCGAGGTGGTCGCGCCGCGCCAGGGCTGCTGCGGAGCGCTGGAGCTGCACG